>NZ_JBEXHW010000048.1:0-35488 GCF_040608235.1 Streptomyces sp. NPDC005202
GCTGGAGACGGGGTATCAACATATCTGGCGTTGACTTTTGGCACGCTGTTGAGTTCTCAAGGAACGGACGCTTCCTTCGTACTCACCCTCTCGGGTTTTCCTCCGGGCGCTTCCCTTCGGTGTTTCCGACTCTATCAGATCTTTTCTTGATCCGATTCCCGGTCGGCGGGATTTGCCTTTCGGTTGCCTTTCAGGTTCTCGCTTTCGCGTTTCCCTTTCCGGCGGTTCCGACTTTATCAGAACTCTCGGGCCGTTCTGACCGGCCACCGTTTCCGATTTGTCGGGAGAGGCTTCTTTGGAAATCGGCGTTTCCAGAAGCAGATAGACACTCACCGTCGCCGGTCTGGACCGGATCCATCTCCAGGCAACTGTTCGAATCTACCTCCCCAGCGGACCCGTGTCAACGGCGCTCCTGCGGGGCGAAGAGGAGACTAGCAGCCCGACAGGCGTATCCGCACATCAGGCGGCCGTCGGCACGGCGGCGCTGCGCTCGGCCGCCTCCACGTCACCGGTGTCGCCGGCGCGTGCGGCGCGACCGCCGAGGACGTGGACGTAGGTCAGGAAGGCCACCTCGGCGACGACTCCGATGCCTATGCGGGCCCAGGTGGGCAGGCCCGAGGGGGTGACGAAGCCTTCGATGGCACCGGAGACGAAGAGGACCAGTGCGAGGCCGATCGCCATGCCCACCGCGGCCCGGCCCTCTTCGGCGAGGGCGGTGCGGCGGGAGCGCGGGCCGGGGTCGATGAGGGTCCAGCCGAGGCGCAGTCCCGTGCCGCCGGCCACGAACACGGCGGTCAGTTCGAGCAGGCCGTGCGGGAGGACGAGGCCGAGGAAGGTGTCGAGTCGGCCGGCCGAGGACATCAGGCCGATGCCGACAGCGAGGTTGAGCATGTTCTCGAAGAGGATCCACAGGACCGGCAGGCCGAGGAAGACGCCCAGGACCAGGCACATGCCGGCGGCCTGGGCGTTGTTCGTCCACACCTGGGCGGCGAAGGCGGCCGCGGGATGGCTCGAGTAGTAGGTCTCGTACTCCCCGCCGGGGCGGGTGAGCTGCCGCAGTTCGCTGGGGGCCGCGATGGCGGCCTGCACTTCTGGGTGCGTCCCGATCCACCAGCCCATGAGGGCGGCGACGACGGTGGACAGGAGTGCGGTGGGTACCCACCAGTGGCGCGACCGGTAGACCGCCGCGGGGAATCCGTGCAGCAGGAAGCGGGTCACGTCCCGCCAGGAGGCACGCCGGGTTCCTGTCACGGCACTACGCGCGCGTGCCACGAGTTGGCTGAGCTGACCGGTCAGCTGGGGGTCGGGGGCGCTGGACTGGAGCAGGGAGAGGTGGGTGGCGGCGCGTTGGTACAGGGCGACGAGTTCGTCGGCCTCCGTGCCAGTGAGGCGGCGCTGGCGCCGGAGCAGGGTGTCGAGGCGGTCCCACTCGGCTCGGTGGGCGGAGACGAAGACGTCCAGGTCCATCGTGTCTGCCTGCTCCTCGGCTGGTTGTTCGACTGCTCGTCGGAGGTGTCAGCTTGTCGTACTGCGGCGCGAATGGCCTCAGCTTGGCAGACTGGCCGTTCTCGGGGCAGGCCAGGGGAAGGACGGCGGGCGTGAGTGAGCTGGTGACGGGCGAGGCGGTGGCGCTTGAGCTGCGCCCTGCAAGGCTGCCCAGTAGGGCGCTGGCCGTGTTGCTCGACCTGGTGGTCGCCATCGCGGTCTACACCGCCGTGACCGTGGCCCTGGTGGCTGCCACGGCTTCCCTCGACGAGGCGGCGCAGATCGCGCTGTCCATTGCGGCCTTCTTGCTCGTGCTGGTGGGCGGACCGATCGCGGTGGAGACGCTCAGCCACGGGCGGTCGCTCGGGAAGATGGCGTGCGGGCTGCGCGTGGTGCGGGACGACGGCGGGCCGATCCGGTTCCGGCACGCGCTGGTGCGGGGTGCGATCGGCGTGGTCGAGATCCTGATGACGTTCGGGGTCGTCGCCTGCATCGCCTCCCTCGTGTCGGCGCGTGGGCGTCGGCTCGGTGACGTGTTCGCGGGCACGCTCGTCGTGCGGGAACGGGTGCCGGTCGGTCGTGCAGGCTTCGTGCCCCCGCCGCCGCCCTGGCTGGCCGGGCGTTTCTCGGCGCTCGATCTGTCGGCGGTTCCCGACGGGCTGTGGCTGGCCGTCCGTCAGTACCTGACGCGGATGCAGCAGCTGGATCCGCGGGTCGGCTGGAGCATGGCGCAGCGGCTCGCCGCCGACCTCGCTACGCATACCGGGACGCCGACGCCGCCCGAGGTTCCGCCGGCCATGTATCTGGCGGCTGTGCTGCAGGAGCGGCAGGCACGTGAGGCCCGGCGCGCGTTCGGGAACGGCACGGGTGCGGGAGGGGCTGCCGGTGCGAGCGGCACGGTGGCCATCGGGGCGGGCCCGACGCCCGGCGGGCCCGAAGGCTACGGCTCTTCCGCACCGCATGCGCCGACGGCGCCACCGGTGCCGTATCCGGCCGGAGCCCTCGTTGAGGCACCGGCGTCCGATACAGGCCGGGCTCCGGCCGAAGCACCGGCGCCCGTCGCTCCGTCCGCGACGCCGCAGGACGCGCCGCCGACGGCGCGGGCCGCGACCGGGTTCGTACCGCCGGCATAGCCGGCTCACCGCCGCTGGGGGGCGGGAGGAATCGAAGCCGCGGGCGGGGTGCGTCGCACACCGCCCGGCTCACGCATCGCCCCTGCTTCGGTGTCCCTCCGCCTCCTTCTCAGGCGCCGGGCCTCCCTTTCCAGGAGCCGAGCCTGCTGCTCAGGAGCCGAACACCGACGGCGGCGACTCCAGCTCCTCGAGTTCGATGCCGGGGGCGGCCAGGACCACGTCTCCGGCGATGTGCACGGCGTGCTGTTCGCCCGTGTCCAGGGCTGTGACCTGGTACTCGTCCACGGTCAGGGGGCCGTTGTCAGTGGCGTGTGTTTCGCTTTTCACCAGGGCCCAGGACTGGTCCACGGTGCGCGGGGCGAGGACCGGATCCGTGAAGGCGACGAGGCGTACGCGGATTGCGGAGGCGAGGGGGGTGAGGCGCAGGAGACGGGCGGTGGCGATGAGGAATGCGGGGGACGTGCCGGTGAAGGCGTGGGCGCGCACATTGCCTTCGATGGCATTCGCGCCGGTGGGGTCGGTCCGGACCCAGGTGACGCCGTCGAGGGCGGCGCCGCGCACCTGCCAGCCGCCCGCGTGGAGTTCGAGGCGGATGGGGCGGCCGAGGTCGTCGACGGCGAGGTCGACGGAGCCGCGGTGATCGCCCGAGGGGGTGGTCACTTGGGAGACGTAGCGCCAGCCGGAGGGGCCGGGGGCGCACTGGAAGTGTTCTTCGGCGAGGGGGGTGTGATCGTGCGGATCGTGGAGCGAATAGTGGCCGCGGGGCATGGGGGTCCTGGGTCTTGACGGGCTGGTCCGGTCACCTCGGGCGAGTCGGTCCGGCATGCGTGACGGCCGGTCCGGCCAAAGGGGCAGGCCCCCGGCACGGGGGTGCGGGGGCCTGCCACGGAGGACCTCGGTGAGACGCGCCGAGACGCGCGAGGTGCGGCTCAGTAGCGGTAGTGGTCCGGCTTGAACGGGCCGTCGACCTCCACGCCGATGTACGCGGCCTGCTCGGGGCGGAGCTTGGTCAGCTTCACGCCGAGCGCGTCCAGGTGGAGGCGGGCGACCTTCTCGTCGAGGTGCTTGGGCAGCACGTAGACGCCGGTCGGGTACTCGTCGGGCTTGGTGAACAGCTCGATCTGGGCCAGGGTCTGGTCCGCGAAGGAGTTGGACATCACGAACGACGGGTGACCGGTGGCGTTGCCCAGGTTCAGCAGACGGCCCTCGGACAGCACGATGATCTTCTTGCCGTCGGGGAAGGTCCAGGTGTGGACCTGCGGCTTGACCTCGTCCTTGACGATGCCCGGGACCTTGGCGAGGCCGGCCATGTCGATCTCGTTGTCGAAGTGGCCGATGTTGCCGACGATCGCCTGGTGCTTCATCTTGGCCATGTCCGAGGCCAGGATGATGTCCTTGTTGCCGGTCGCGGTGATGAAGATGTCGGCCTTGTCGATGACCTCGTCGAGGGTGGTGACCTCGTATCCGTCCATCGCCGCCTGGAGGGCGCAGATCGGGTCGATCTCGGTGATGATCACGCGGGCGCCCTGCCCGCGCAGGGATTCCGCGCAGCCCTTGCCCACGTCGCCGTAGCCGCAGACGACCGCGGTCTTGCCGCCGATCAGGACGTCGGTGGCACGGTTGATGCCGTCGACCAGGGAGTGCCGGCAGCCGTACTTGTTGTCGAACTTCGACTTGGTGACCGAGTCGTTGACGTTGATCGCCGGGAAGAGGAGGGTGCCGTCGCGCTGCATCTCGTACAGGCGGTGGACGCCGGTGGTGGTCTCCTCGGTGACGCCCCGGATCTCGGACGCCAGCTGGGTCCACTTCTGGGGGTTCTCGCCCAGGGTGCGGGTCAGCAGTTCGAGGATGACGCGGTGCTCGTCGGACTCGGCGGTGTCGGGCGAGGGGACCTTGCCGTCCTTCTCGTACTCGACGCCCTTGTGGACGAGGAGGGTGGCGTCACCGCCGTCGTCCAGGATCATGTTCGGACCGCCGGTGGGGCTGTCCGGCCAGGTCAGCGCCTGCTCGGTGCACCACCAGTACTCCTGAAGGGTCTCGCCCTTCCAGGCGAAGACGGGGACGCCCTGCGGGTTCTCGGGCGTGCCGTTCGGGCCGACGGCGATGGCGGCGGCCGCGTGGTCCTGGGTGGAGAAGATGTTGCAGGAGGCCCAGCGGACCTGCGCGCCCAGGGCCACCAGGGTCTCGATCAGAACGGCGGTCTGGACGGTCATGTGCAGGGAGCCCGTGATCCGGGCGCCCTTCAGCGGCTGCTTCTCGGCGTACTCCTTGCGGATCGCCATGAGGCCAGGCATCTCGTGCTCGGCGAGGGTGATCTCCTTACGGCCGAACTCGGCCAGGGACAGGTCGGCGACCTTGAAGTCCTGTCGGTTCTCGACAGTCGTCATTGCGAGCTGCTCCTCGGGGTTGGGTCGAGGTGGGTACGGCTGACCTGCGCGGCGGCGGACACAAGGGTGCCCGAAGAGGACACAGGCATGCCCGCGTGCGCGCAGCGCAGTCCGTCGGAGGCCCTCTCTCCCTCGGTCGGCCCGCTGTGGGACCGCCCGACCGCCATCAGCAGCGACGTCTGGCTCCGTCCCAAGCTACACCGGAGGACCCGGCAGCCCCCAGTCCGCCTCCGGCCACATCGGGCCGCTCGCGGGGGACGGGGACTTGGAGTCGCCGCGCTGGTGGTGGGGCTGCTGGTGGGGCTCGCTCGTTCGTATACAGGGGTGGGGCTCGCTCGTTCGTATACAGGGTGGGAGGCGTACGGGGGCGTCCGCCGTGGCGAGCTCCAGCAAGTCGCCGACGTAGGACCCGGGTGATCGGATCGTCTACGAACGCGGCGACGGCAGCCAGGTGCGGCGCGGCGACGTCGTGCTGTTCTCGGCGCCGGACCGGTACGAGTTCAGCAAGAGCGTGATGCAGCGGGTGATCGGGGTGGCGGCGATCACGTGGTGTGCTGCATCGGTGAGGGCGCGCATGCGCGGATCGTCCTGAACGGAAAGCCGCTGACGGAGCCGTACGTGAAGGACGGCGACGCCGATGGCGCCCACAGGGCGTACGACGTGACGGTCCCGGCCGGCTGTTCCTGCCGGGCGACCATCGCGGGAACTCACTCGACTCGCGTTTCTTCGCCGACGACCACGACGGGACGGTGTCCACTGCCGCCGTCCGGGGCCGGGTCATGCCGGACTCCAGGATCCCCATAGCGCTCGGGATGATCACGTTGGTCGGGGTCGTCTGCGCCCTGACCGGTCTCGGTCTGGGGATCGCGGCCTGGGTAGTACGGCGGCGGAAGCCGGCGCCGGTGCCGCCGGTGGCCCATGCATCTGTGAGCGCGGACGGGGCCCGCCGATGAGTCGGCGGGCCCCGTCACGGTGGTCGGACTCAGTGCCCCGTGGCGTGGTGGTCGGACTCAGTGCCCCGTGGCGTGCGGCGTCGGGCCGCCCGGCGTCGCCTCCCGGTCCGGGCCCTTGGCCGCCTCGGCCTCGCTGTAGATGTCCGGCTCGAGGTAGATCACGCGGGCGATCGGGACGGCGGCGCGGATGCGGGTCTCGGCGGCGTTGATGGCGGCGGCGACCTCGGCGGCCGTGTCGTCGTGCTGGACGGCGATCTTGGCGGCGATGAGCAGCTCCTCGGGGCCGAGGTGGAGCGTGCGCATGTGGATGATGCCGGTGACCGTGTCCCCGTCGACCATGGCGGCCTCGATCTGCTTGACGACGTCGGCGCCGGCCGCCTCGCCGAGCAGCAGGGACTTGGTCTCGGCGGCGAGGACGAGGGCGATCAGGACGAGCAGGACACCGATGCAGACGGTGCCGATGCCGTCCCAGATGCCGTCGCCGGTGATCAGGGCCAGGCCGACGCCGCCGAGGGCGAGGACCAGACCGATCAGCGCGCCGAAGTCCTCCAGGAGGACGACCGGCAGCTCGGGCGCCTTGGCCCGGCGGATGAACTGCGCCCAGGACAGCTTGCCGCGCAGCTCGTTGGACTCCTTGATGGCCGTGCGGAAGGAGAAGGCCTCGGCGATGATCGCGAAGACGAGAACGCCCACCGGCCAGTACCAGTACTCCAGTTCGTGCGGGTGGCGGATCTTCTCGTAGCCCTCGTAGATGGCGAACATGCCGCCGACCGAGAACAGGACGATGGAGACGAGGAAGGCGTAGATGTACCGCTCGCGGCCGTAGCCGAAGGGGTGCTGCGGGGTCGCCTCGCGCTGGGCCTTCTTGCCTCCGACGAGCAGCAGGAACTGGTTGCCGGAGTCGGCGAGCGAGTGGACGCCCTCGGCGAGCATCGACGACGAACCGCTGAAGGCGAACGCCACGAACTTCGATGCCGCGATCGCGAGGTTGGCGCCGAGTGCCGCCACGATCGCCTTGGTGCCGCCTGACGCGCTCATGTGTTCGCGTAGTCCCTTCGCCTTCGTAGTACGCCGTCCCGGCCTTTGCCTGTCCTTTGCCGGTGGGCCATTCTTGCAGCCCGCTCCGACAGCGGTGCGCCGGACCGTCCGCCGGCCGGCCTCAGACGACGACCGTGGCCCGGAAGACCGTACCGGCCCCGGACACTTCGGCCTTTTCGCCCGCCGGAACGAACACGGACTGCCCGGGGGTCAGCTCGTGTTCGCCCGCCCCTACGGATCCGGCCGTGCAGAGCAGGATCTGCGGGGTGTCGAGGGTGAGGTCGTGGGCGGACGTGCCTTCGGGGAGGACGTAGCGGGACAGGCGGAACTCGTCGGTGGGGGTCTCGTAGACCTCCTCGCCGTCCGGGGAGGCCTCGGGGCGCAGGACGCCGGGGTCGCGCGCCTCGAAGCGGACGATGCGCAGGAGTTCGGGCACGTCGACGTGTTTGGGGGTCAGACCGCAGCGCAGGACGTTGTCGGAGTTGGCCATGATCTCGACGCCGAGGCCGCTCAGGTAGGCGTGCGGGATGCCCGCGCCGAGGAACAGGGCCTCGCCGGGCTGGAGGCGGACGTGGTTGAGGAGCATCGCGGCGATGACGCCCGGGTCGCGCGGGTAGTGGTGGGCGATGTAGGCGTAGGGGGCGTAGTCGCCGCCGAGGCGGGCGCAGGCGGCCGCGGCCTCGGCGACCGTGCGGGCCATCTTTTCGCGGTCGGCGGTGAGGATCGCGGTGAGCACCTCGCGCAGCGCCGCGTCCTCGGGGCGGGCGTGCAGCAGGTCGACGTACGGCTTGAGGGAGTCGACACCGAGGCCGTCGAGCAGGTCGGCGGCCCGGCGCGGCTCGCGGAAGCCGCAGAGGCCGTCGAACTCGGTGAGCGCGCAGATCAGTTCGGGCTTGTGGTTGGCGTCCTTGTAGTTGCGGTCCGGGGCGTCGACCGGGATGCCGCGGCGCTCCTCGTCGGCATACCCCTCCTTGGCCTGCTCCAGGTTGGGGTGCACCTGGAGGGAGAGCGGGGCTCCGGCGGCGAGGATCTTGAGCAGGAAGGGCAGACGCGGGCCGAACTTCGCGACGGTCTTGGCGCCCAGCTCCCGCTCCGGGTCGGCCTCGATGGCCTCGACGAGCGTGCCGCGCCCGGTGCGCGAGGGCGCGCCCGGGTGGGCGCCCATCCACATCTCCGCCTGCGGCTCGCCGCTCGGCTCGACTCCGAGCAGGTGCGGGATGGCGGTGGTGGAACCCCAGGCGTAGGGGCGGATGGTGTTGTCGAGGCGGTCCATGGGTTTCTCTCTGCCAGTTCTCTTCGCGTACGACGCGGGTTCGCCGTACGGACGGCTGTCGGGGCGTGACGCGTACGGCGGTCAGGGCGTCGAGGACAAGATCAGGCCCCCGAAGCAAGCGCCAGGTAAACGGCGGCGAAATCCGTGACGGCGATCAGTTCCGCGAGGGTCTCGATTTCGCCCCCGGGGTCCGGCTCCAGCTCGCTGATCGGCGTGTCGTGGCTGAGGGCCAGGTCACGGGCGGCGGGAGCGGCGGTCAGGCCGCCGATCGGGCGGTCCCGGAGCAGCACCACGCGCGCGTGCAGGGCGGGCGGTTCCTCGACGCGGTCGCGGAAGAAGTCGTCCGGATCGGCACTGGCGGCGAGCGGACCGGCGAGCAGGGCGCTGTGCGCGGCGAGCGCCTCGGGGAGTTCGGCGACGACCGCCGGAACGCCGGACAGCTCGGCGAGGGCGGCGGCGAAACGTCGGCCCGCGGGGCCGGCCGACGTGCCCTCGGTCCAGATCACCGGGAGTGCGTCGGCGAGCTCGGCGGCGAGGGTCTTGGCGGGGTTGCTGTAGGTCGCGATGGCAGGTCCGCAGCGCTCGGCGATCTGATCCAGCCGGTCGGCGACCTTCTCGAGGGCGTCGGGCGGGGCAGTGAGCAGGCCGACGCGGTCGAGCAGCGCGAGCAGCGGCGTGAGCAGCGCCCACAGCACGCCGGGGGCGGACGCGGCAAGCGGTTCGTCCTGGTCGTACGGGGCCGTCGCCATCGGTACGAACAGGCCGTGGGCGCCGTCGACCGCCTCGGCGAGCGGGGTGCCGGACGGGGCCACGGCGACGACCGTGCAGCCGCGGCGGTAGGCCTGCTCGGAGAGCAGGGACAGGCTCGGTTCGGTGCCGTCCGGGGTGGCGATCAGCAGCAGGTCGACCGAGCCGACCCAGCCGGGCAGCTCCCAGCGCAGGGCGCCTGCGGCGGGGGCGACGCCGGTGGGGGCCAGCCGCGTGACGGGACATCCGGCGCCGGCGAGCGTGCCGAGGAGGTCGGCGGCGTGGGTGGCGGCGGCGCCCGGACCGGCGATCACGACGGCGCGGGGGCGGCCGTCGGGTTTGAGCTTGTTGATGCCGGCTTCGGCGGCGTGCCGGGCGGCGGTCCGGACGCGGGCGCCTGCCTCGGCGGCGCCGCGGAGCAGTCCGCGGCGGTCGGCCTCGGCGAGCCCCTCCGGAGTGTCGAGCAGCGATTCGTCGAGCATGGGCGGCAGCCTCCGATCGCCGGGTCGTCGGTTACGCGGGGCGGCGGGCCTCGTCGACGAGCAGGACGGGGATGCCGTCACGGACGGGGTAAGCCAGGCCGCAGTCCCGGCCGGTGCAGATCAGCTCGGTGTCCTGCTCCTTGAGGGGGGCGTGGCAGGCCGGGCAGGCGAGGATCTCCAGGAGGCCGGCTTCGAGCGGCATGGGGGGTTCCCTTCGGAGGCGGGGGTGTCGGGTGTGTGCTGGTGCGGATGTGCCTGGTCAGGGTACCGCCGGAGAAGGTGGGACGGCGGGCTTGGGCTGGGTCGGGTGTGAGGCTCCACCCCTGCGACTCCCGGGCAGGGCGCTCCGCCCCCTGGCCCCCCGGCCTCCGCCCGCAGGGCGGAGCGCCCTGGCCCCCGGCCTCCGCCCGCCCACCGCCCGACCCGATCGGTCAAGGGTGGACCGCCAAAGACGGACTGTCAGCCCCGGATGATCTCCAGGACCTCGTCCCGCACCTTCGCCATCGTCGCCTCGTCCCGTGCCTCGGCGTTCAGCCGCAGCAGCGGCTCGGTGTTGGAGGGACGGACGTTGAACCACCAGTCGGCGGCCGTGACCGTGAGGCCGTCGAGTTCGTCCAGGGTGACTCCCTCGCGGCCCTCGTACGCCGACTTGATCGCGGCGAGGCGAGCAGCCTGGTCGTCGACCGTGGAGTTGATCTCGCCGGAGCCGACGTAGCGGTCGTACTGGGCGACCAGGGCCGACAGGGGGCCGTCCTGGCCGCCCAGGGCCGCGAGGACGTGCAGGGCAGCGAGCATGCCCGTGTCGGCGTTCCAGAAGTCCCTGAAGTAGTAGTGCGCGGAGTGCTCACCGCCGAAGATCGCGCCGGTCCTCGCCATCTCGGCCTTGATGAAGGAGTGGCCCACGCGGGTGCGGACCGGCGTGCCGCCGTTCTCCTTCACGACCTCCGGGACCGACCACGACGTGATCAGGTTGTGGATGATCACGCCCTTGCCGCCGTGCTTGGCCAGCTCGCGCGCGGCCACCAGCGCGGTGACCGCGGACGGGGAGACCGGCTCGCCGTGCTCGTCGACCACGAAGCAGCGGTCCGCGTCGCCGTCGAAGGCGATGCCGATGTCGGCGCCCACCTCGCTGACCTTCTTCTGCAGGTCCACGATGTTGGCCGGGTCGAGGGGGTTGGCCTCGTGGTTCGGGAAGGTGCCGTCCAGCTCGAAGTACATCGGGACGAGGTCGATGGGCAGGCCGGAGAAGACCGTCGGGACGGTGTGGCCACCCATGCCGTTGCCCGCGTCGACGACGACCTTCAGGGGGCGGATGGAGGCGACGTCGACGAGCGAGCGGAGGTGCTCCGCGTAGTCCTCCAACGTGTCGCGCTGCGTCATCGTTCCCGGCTGCGCCACCGGTTCCGGCGCGCCCGACTCGAGCCACTGCTCGACCAGTTCGCGGATCTCCGCCAGGCCCGAGTCCTGGCCGACCGGGGCCGCGCCCGCACGGCACAACTTGATGCCGTTGTACTTCGCCGGGTTGTGCGAGGCCGTGAACATCGCGCCCGGCAGGTTCAGCGCACCGGAGGCGTAGTACAGCTGGTCCGTCGAGCACAGCCCGATCTCGGTGACGTCGACGCCGCGCTGCGCCGCCCCGCGCGCGAAGGCACGGGACAGTCCGGGCGACGAGGGCCTCATGTCGTGCCCGATCACGATCGCGCTCGCGCCGGTCACCTGGGCGAAAGCCGCCCCGAAGAGCTCGGCCAGCGACTCGTCCCACTGGTCGGGGACGACCCCGCGTACGTCGTACGCCTTCACGATCTGAGACAGATCAGCAGCCACGGCCAACCCTCCTGAAAGTTCTGTCGGTCACCCCAAAACTACCCGTCCCGGCGGGCAATGGGCCGTGTGGCAACTGAGCCGTCCACACTCCGTTACCCGGAGGTCAGGGCGTACACGTGCGCGTGGCGGAATCCGTCGTCCAGAAGCGGAATCCGTCGTCCAGAAACGGTTTCTCAAAGGTGTCGAACCCGTGTGTCGCAGCGGAGCGCGCCGGATCAGTTGTCCGGCGAGCGCAGCACGCGCAGATGGCCGCGGCGGGCGACCTCCATCGGATCGGCCCCGCGGGCTCCGCCGCCACCGGCCTCGGCAGCCCGCTCCTGGGGGCGGGCCGCCTCGCGCACCGCATTGGCAAGCGCTTCCAGATCGTCACCGCTGGGCCGTGCGGGAGCCGAGCTGTCGAGGAGCCGGACGACCTCCCAGCCGCGCGGGGCGGTGAGGCGCTCGGAGTGCTCGGCGCACAGGTCGTAGCAGTGGGGTTCGGCGTAGGTGGCGAGTGGGCCGAGGACCGCGGTCGAGTCGGCGTAGACGTACGTCAGCGTCGCAACGGCGGGACGGCCGCAAGCGATGCGCGAACAGCGACGTACAGGGCTCACGACGTTGGACGGTACCGCACTCTTGAGCGGGCCGCGACGACTCTCTTCCAGGTCACTCCACCGTGTCGTACTGTGAAACGCCCCACACACCTCTCCTGACACACGGTGCTGACCTGCGTGGACGGCTTCTGCCGAAATCTCGAAAGTTCTTGATCCGGTCACCACTCGGCACAAACACCGTCAATTGCCTTGAGGTCGACGGTCTCGGAGAGATACGGAACGGTCTCGGAGAGATACGGAATCGAGCCCAACCATGGCTGGAATGGTCATCGAGCGACATGCGGTGCGGCGGGGAGGCGCAGTGTCCGGTATGCCGCGCGGGGCCGGGCGAGCGGACCCGGCGGGGACTACCCTTCACCAGTGATGGACAACCGTGTACCACCCCGTGCCGCCGGCCCCGGGCCCCGACACCGTGATCGCCACGGCCGGGGCATGCGCGGCCCGATCGCGCCGCCGCAGGTGCCGCTCGCCACGAGCCGTGCCGAGGCGTTCGCGGACCTGGTGCAGGACTCGGTGGAGCGTCTTGAGCGACGCTGGCCGCAGCTCGCCGACATCGATTTCCTCGTACTGGAGGTGCCACGGCTGGACGGGCCCGGGCAGAGCTGGAGCGACGAGGCGGTGCCGCTCGGGGGGACGATTCCGGCGCGGGACGGGCGTCGTGCGCGGGTGGTCGTGTACCGGCGGCCGGTCGAGATCCGCACCAAGGGGCGTGACGAGCGGGCGGCACTCGTGCACGAGATCGTGGTCGAACAGGTGGCCGACCTACTGGGGCTGACTCCGGAGACGGTGGATCCTCGGTACGGGGAGGATTGAGCGGGGACCGATTCGGCCGTACGTGAATGTTCGGGCCGTACGTGATTGTTCGGGCCGTACGTGAATGTTCGGGCCGTACGTGATTGTTCGGGCGTGAGTGTCCGGGCCGTACGTCAGTGGTCCGCCACGGCCCCGACCCACCCACGCACCCCCAGGCGCACCGCCCCAACCGCCGCGAGGCACCCCGCCCTACTTCTGCAGCACCGACAGGTCCTCGTCCGCCTCCGGGACCGCCACCGTCCCCCGGTCGTCCGGCAGAGTCTGGATCGTGAAGCCGGGGACGCCCTCCTCCGTTGCCGTGAGGGTTCGGGCGGCGTAGACCGGGCCGCCGGACAGGCGCTCCACCGTCAGGGCGTACGTGCCCTTCAGGCCGGCCGGCACCGGCGGGGCGATGTCCTGGGTCGTGCCCGCCTTGATCGTGTACGTCTTCGACACCGCGGTGCCGCCTCCGCTGCCCGCGGACGCGGTGACCTTGACCTGCGCGGTGGCGGTGGGGGCCGTCAACGACAGCGTCGAGCCCTTCCCGCTGTTGTCGGCCGCGGTCGCCCGCGTACCGACGGGACTCGTCGCCGGAACGAACGCCGTCTCCTGCTTCGCGCCCGTCCCGCGCACCACCCGCACGGCCGCCACGACCGGCACGGACTGCCCCGTCGGCGTCAGAACCAGCGACCCCGCCTCCCCGCGCGTGACGTCGCCCAGGTCGACGGCGGTCGTCATGCCGCCCTTCACGTGCACCGTCTCGTGCCCCGCCGGGGTGATCAGCCCGGTCGACGAGGCCAGCCGCACCTTGAGGTCGGCGTCGGCGTCGGCGGGCGTGAAGACGATCAGCCGCACGGACGTGGCGTCCTTGGGGATGCCCGGCAGCACCAGGCTGCCCGCCGGGTCCGTGGAAGCGGCCAGCCAGTCCCCGCCGAGCTTGTCGTCGAGGGCCTGCACAGCGGCACCGACCCGGCCGCTGCGCACGCTCACGTGCACGGTGAGACTGTCCTGCGGCGCGTCGGCGAGCGTGGACAGCAGGATCGGCTCGCTGGAGTGCGGCTGGACCGTGATGCCGTCCGCCACCGTCGACTTCAGGGCGCCGTCCTTGCCGTAGAGCTCGATGTCGACGACGGCGGCGGAGTCGTCGGGGTTGGTCAGGTGGACGTAGTCGGAGCGGTCGGAGGCCGTGCTGGCGCCGGGGAACCAGAACTCCGTGTCCGGCGCGGTGCAGTTGACGCCCTGCAGTCCGCGCCCGGTGCCCGCGGCGACCTCGGTGGTCTCCTGCATCGTCCAGCCGGGCGCGAACTTCCCCTCGGCGGTGCCGATCAGCGCGGGCGCGTCCGCACCCGAGGTGTCGCCGGTGACGGGCGTGCCGGGCTCCCTGGGCTCCAGGACGGGCTTGTCGGCCTTCTTCTTGCCGCCGCCCTTGCCCGTGCCCGTGCCCGACGTGTCGCCCGTGCCGGTGCCCGACTCCTCGGCGGCGGCCTGGAGCCGGGCCTTGCCGCCGCTGCCGGTGCCCTTGGTGACGGGCGTGAAGGACGTGTACGAGGTGTCGGCTATGTCGGAGGTGCTCGGCGTCGGGCACAGCAAGGTCGTGCGCTCCACAGGCAGCTGGGCCGCCGCCTCGGCCGTGCCGGCGCCGGACGCGTCCGGTGTGTTCAGCGCGGCGAATCCGGTGACGGCGGCGAGCGCGGTCGCGCCGGCGATCAGGGAAAGGGTGGTGCGGTTCACTGCTGGCTCCCGTCGGGGCGCTCACTGCCGATGCCGTGCGGGTGGGGCTGCGCCGGGTCGTACGGCTCGTCGTACCCCTGGTGGTAGGCCTGGTCGTACGAGGCGGTCGGCGCCTGGCCGCCGTACGCGTACGGGTCGTACTGGCCGCCCTGGTACGGATCGGCCTGGTACGTCTGGTCATACGCGCCCGCGGGGTACTGCTGGGCGTCCTGGTACTGCTCGCCGCCGTAGGCGCCGTACTCGGCGCCGGCGTAGCCGGTCGTGTCCCACTCGCCGTAGGACTGCTGGTGCGGCACGGCGGCGGGGGCCTCCTCCGGAGGCGGCGGCCCGGTGTCCGGCCCCGGCTGCTCGTCCCTGCCGGTCTTCTCGGCCTCCGCCTGGGCGCGCAGGCGGCGAGCCCGGCGGCCCTCGCCGGCGACGGCCTGCGCGGGGACGGGCTGCTCCTCGGGCAAATCGTCGTCGATGTCGCGGCGCCGGCCCGGCAGGGCGAGCACGACCAGGACGACGGCGAGCACTCCCTGGGCCCACAGCCAGGCGGTGTGGCCGACCGGGTCGTCGAAGGTCACGTCCAGCTTCCCGCCGGAGGCGGGGAGTTGGAAGCCCTGGGCCCAGCCGTCGACCGTGGTGCGGGTGAGCGGCCTGCCGTCCAGGGTGGCCGTCCAGCCCGCGGCAGCGGAGTCGGCGAGGCGCAGCACTCGGCCCGTGGAGCCGGCCGGGATCGTGGTGTGGATCTCGACGGGGCCGGCGGCGATGGGCTGGACCGGGCCCGAGCCGGAGGCGGGCACGATGGCGGCGCGTGAGACCTGCTGGTCCACGCGCCACAGGGCGCTGCCGTCCTGCTGGCTGAGCCGGGACAGGCCGGGCGTGGCGTCCAGGACGCGGCTGACCTCGCGGGGCGCGCCCTTGTGGACGAGGACGTAGCGCACGGCGAAGCCGCCGAGCTGGTTCACCTGGTCGGCGCCGGAGCCGGCGACGAGGTTGGCGACGACCTTGTCGAGCCTGCTGTTCTCGCCGTCCGCCGCGGCCAGTTCGGCGTCGCCCAGGCGGGCGCCGGAGCCGCGGACGAGCATGTAGCCGACGTGGGCCGGGGAGTCGCTGTCGAGGACGAGGGTGCGGGCCTGGTCGCGGGTGTTGCTCTCCTCGGCGACGAACGCAGGCACCTGGACCGGGTCGCGCCGCTCCAGGGGACCGTCGGCGCCGCGGATCATCCAGCCGGTGGCGACGAGCAGCGGCCCGGCGGCCGACGCGAAGGCGATCAGTCCGGCGACCGGCTGGCGCCAGCCGAAGCTCTGCTCGGCCACGCGCGCGCGTGCCCCGTCGGCGCCGAGCGCGGCGGCGGCCAGGAGGGCGAGGCCGTAGACGAGGGTGGCGGGGCCGGCCCACGTGGAGCTGTTGGACAGGACCGCGAAGAGGAGCCCCACCAGGGCGACCGCCCAGGCCGTCCAGATCCCGGACTGCCGCTCGGAGCGCATCAGGGCGGCCAGCGCGGCCAGGACGACGCCGATGAGCATCAGCCCGTGCACCGTTCCGGGGCCGCCGGGACTGGCGCCGAGCAGGTCGAGGGCGGAGGCGGCCGAGGAGCCGTACTCCAGTCCGGCCTCCTTGAAGAAGCCGAACGGGAGCAGCGACAGCGACCAGGGCGCGAGGACCAGCAGGGGCGTGCCCAACTGGGCCAGGAACCGCAGCCCGTGGGCCACGAGGTCGCCCCGGCGGACGGCCAGCACGGCGACGCCCAGGACGAGCGCGATGGGCCAGACGATCGGGGTGAACGCGGTGGTGATGGTCAGCAGCAGCGCGTAGGCCCAGGTGGCACGCCAACTGCCGTGCGCCCCGGAGGCGTTGGCGAGGCCGCTCGCGGCGATGCCCGCGCGGGCCATGAGCGGCAGCAGCACGGCCAGGACGGCGGTGCCGATGCGGCCGCCGGCGAGCGCGCCGGTGGCGGCGGGCAGGAAGGCGTAGACGACGGCCGCCCAGGCGCGCAGCAGGCGGGAGGCGACCAGCGGGCGGGAGGCGAAGTACGCGGTGAACCCGGCCAGCGGCACCGAGCAGACCAGCAGAACGGTCACCGCGAGGCCGGTCGAGCCGAACAGCAGGGAGGCCAGCATCGCCACGATCGCGAGATACGGCGGTGCTGACGGGGTCCCGCCGGCGCCCACCGGGTGCCAGGCGTCGAGGTAGCGCGACCACAGCTCGGAGGGGTCGGCCGGGGCGGGCAGCAGGGCGCCGCCCGCGAGCGCGCCGCCGCTCAGCAGGCCCCTGCAGGCGACCAGGGAGACGAGCAGCAGCACCAGGAAAAGCACCGGGCCGGGTTTGCGGGCGATGCGCTTGAGGCGGGCGAACTGCTCGATCTCCAGGAAGTCCGCGTCGTCGCCGCCGGGCCCGGACTCGACCGCGCCGCCGTGCCGTCCGGCCGAGGAGACCTCGGGGTCGGAGCGGCCGACGAGGTTGCTCGCGACCTGCTCGACGGTGGCGCGGATGGTCGCACCGGGCGGTGGGAACAGCGCCCGCAGCTCGCCCTTGTCGATCTGCGGCCGGCCTCTTCTGCGGCGGCCCGCGACGATCCGCTCGGGCCTGAGCAGCGTGCCCAGCAGGCCGCGGATCTCGTCGAGGGCCTGTCCGGGGACCTTGCCGACGAGGTAGGCGACGGTCCGCAGCAGCGTGCCGAGCACGAGGCGGAGCAGGACCCAGGGCAGCGCTGCTGTGCGGGTGTTGACGAGCAGGGTGTAGACGGCGCCCGCCTTGTCGACCTTGTGCGGGGAGGCGGCGGTGCGGCCCACGCAGTCGACGGTGCGGCGCTCGCGGGAGGCCGCCTCGGCGTGTCGTACGACGGCCTCGGGGGCGACCAGGACGCGGTGGCCGGCCGCGTGGGCACGCCAGCACAGGTCGACGTCGTCGCGCATGAGGGGCAGCCGGCGGTCGAACCCGCCCAGCTGCTCGAAGATGTCACGCCGGATCAGCATGCCGGCGGTGGACACGGACAGCACCGGCCGTACGTGGTCGTGCTGGCCCTGGTCCTGTTCGCGCCGGTCCAGTCCGGTCCAGCGGCGGCCGGAGTTGGCGATGGTGACGCCCACTTCGAGGAGCTGCCGGCGGTCGTACCAGCCGCGGAGTTTGGGGCCGACGACCGCCACGTCGTCACGGCCGAGCTCGTACTCGTTGTCGACGACCCGCAGCAGCTGGGCCAGCGCGTCGGGTTCGGGGGCGCAGTCGTCGTGCAGCAGCCACAGCCACTGCACCGGCTCCCCGTAGGGCAGCTCGGGCAGGTCGTAGGCGTCGTCGCGCCACGTGCGCGTGACGGGGTCCCAGCCGCTGGGGCGCTTGAGGTACGTCAGGTCGTCCGGGGTGAGGACCGGGGCGGTGCGGTTGGCCTCCTCGACGGCCTGGCCGAAGCCGGTGCGCCGGGCGAGGTGCAGCACGCGGTCGGCGCCGAAGGCGTCGGTGACCAGCTGGGCGGAGTCGTCCGCGCTGCCGGTGTCGGCCGCCACGGCGTACTGCACGGGGCGCTCCTGGCCGAGCAGGCCGGCGAGCGTGTCGGGCAGCCAGCGGGCGCCGTCGTGGGAGACGAGCACGGCGGTGACGACGTGCCGCGGGAACTCCGGCGGGCGGGTCGGGTCCAATGCCGCTGTGCGCGACGGGTCGAACTCCGTCGCGCGGGTCGGGTCGGGCGGCGCTGTGGCAGCGACGTCGTAGTGGGCTGCCGCATGGCTGGGCACGGACATCGAGATACGGGCCCCGGTTCGGTGGACTGCGGTGGACGCCTGTGCCCCGTGGGGGCAGCGGGGCGCCTCGGACGAGCGACCACACTATCGGCTGGGCACCACAGCGGCCCGCCGCCTGTGGATAACCCACCTGCGACGGGCCGTTCGTGACGTCTCGGGGAAGAGCGTGTGCGGTGTTACGGAGGCTTTCGTCGGAAGCTCGGGAGGCTTCGGGCTCAGGAGGCCTGCGTCAGACGACGGCCTTCTTCAGCCGGCGCCGTTCGCGCTCGGACAGGCCGCCCCAGATGCCGAAGCGCTCGTCGTTGGCGAGGGCGTACTCGAGGCACTCGGAGCGGACCTCGCAGGCAAGGCAGACCTTCTTGGCCTCGCGGGTGGAGCCGCCCTTCTCGGGGAAGAAGGACTCGGGGTCGGTCTGGGCGCACAGCGCGCGCTCCTGCCAGCCGAGTTCCTCGTCCGCGTCGTCGACCAGCAGTTGCTGCACCAGCTCGGTCATGTGCGCCCCTCGTCTGTCTTTCGCGTCCCCGTGATGTAGCCGTTACCGATTCCGGCTGAACGACACGAGTGAAATTACAAGTGTGCTGCTCCGGGCGAGTCAAGCCGAGATCTGCTATTGGGCCCCTTATTCACTCTGCGGAACCAAGGCCATGCAGAAAGTGTGGAAATCGGCATATACCTTGACACACAGACGAGACCCCGAGGGCCTCCGGCCCCGTACGGAGCCCGCGCAGGGAGGGACGCCCAGGACTTCGATCTCGTTCCGACACGCGCACCCGAGCGAACCGGATCACAGTCGGATCACGGGATCGCAACGGGGCTTGCGCTCCCGGCATGTGCGCCATGTGTCCCGGTCGACCCATGAGCAAACCTTTCACCTGTGAGATGAACCGGATGAGGTGAAGCATGTCCCACATTCCGGGCGTCGAGTTGACAGTGAAGGTGTGAACCGGTGTCCTTGTGGGCATGCTCGCAAACTCGGCCATCACCACGACCCGCACCGCCGGGTCCCACGGTGCTGCCCGCGCTCGCTGTAGCTGTTGCTGTTCCGGCTGTTGAGCCCAACGCGCTCCGGCTGACGCCGAGTCCATCCCGACCCGGCTGCTGTTTCCTTCCGAACCCTCATCCAGGGCACCCCTCCCGCCCGCGACCCGGGCGGACGGTCCACGCCACCCCGCCAGCCCCCCACTTCCTCCGAGGAACCACCGCACCCCATGAACAGCGACAGCGACCTCCAGATCGCCGGCGACATCCTCGAAGTCCCGCACCTCCTCCAGGCGCCGCGCGAGCACCCGGCCACCGTGGCCGAGTTCGCCGGCCTGGCCCGCTCCATCGCCGCCGACCGCTCCCAGTGGGAGCACCTCGTGCAGTACGACGCGACGACGCGCTGGTACCACCGGCTGCGCACCGGTCCGGGCTACGAGGTGTGGCTGCTGTCCTGGGTGCCCGGGCAGGACAGCGGGCTGCACGACCACGGCCGCTCCTCCGGCGTGCTGACCGTGCTGGACGGCACGCTGACCGAGCGGACCCAGCAGGGCACGCGCGCGTTGGGTGCTTGCGCGCAGCGCGTGTTCGCGCCGGGGTACGTGCACGAGGTCGTCAACGACGCGCTGGAGCCTGCGGTCAGCCTGCACGTCTACTACCCCGGCCTGACCGAGATGCCGATGTACTCGGCCCGGTGCGCGGGAGCTTCGTACGACTCGGTGGACGCCGTCAGCGCGTGAGGCGCGCCTGAACGACCGACTGCCGCGTTGTCGTACCCGCCTGCAAGACTTGCTTCCATGCGGATTGTGGTTCTGGCAGGCGGCATCGGTGGTGCCCGGTTCCTGCGCGGCCTGAAGCGGGCCGTGCCGGACGCGGACGTCACGGTCATCGGCAACACCGGCGACGACATCCACCTCTTCGGGCTGAAGGTCTGCCCGGACCTGGACACGGTGATGTACACGCTCGGCGGCGGCATCAACGAGGAGCAGGGCTGGGGTCGGGCCGACGAGACCTTCCACCTCAAGGAGGAACTCGCGGCGTACGGCGTCGGACCGGAGTGGTTCGGACTCGGCGACCGGGACTTCGCCACGCACATCGTGCGCACCCAGATGATCGGCGCCGGCTATCCGCTGAGCGCGGTGACGGAGGCGCTGTGCGACCGGTGGAAGCCGGGGGTGAGGCTGATCCCCATGACCGACGACCGTGTCGAGACCCATGTGGCCGTCACTCTGCCCGACAACGGCTCCGCCGCGGGCTCCGGCGAGCGCAAGGTGATCCACTTCCAGGAGTACTGGGTGCGGCTGCGGGCCTCCGTGCCGGCCGAGGCGATCGTGCCGATCGGCGCCGAGCAGGCCAAGCCGGCGCCGGGTGTGCTGGAGGCGATCGCCGAGGCGGACGTGATCCTCTTCCCGCCGTCCAACCCCGTGGTCTCCGTCGGCACGATCCTGGCCGTGCCCGGCATCCGCGAGGCGATCGCCGACGCGGGGGTGCCGGTGGTCGGCCTGTCCCCCATCGTCGGGGACGCGCCCGTGCGCGGGATGGCCGACAAGGTCCTCGCGGCGGTCGGCGTGGAGTCCACGGCCGCGGCGGTGGCCGAGCACTACGGCTCGGGGCTGCTGGACGGCTGGCTCGTCGACACGGTCGACGCGGCCTCGGTGGAGCGGGTCGAGGCGGCCGGGATCCGGTGCAGGGCGGTACCTCTGCTGATGACCGACGTGGACGCGGCCACGCAGATGGCGCGGGAGGCGCTGGCGCTGGCGGAGGAGGTGCGGGGAGCGTGAGCAGCACGCCGTCGACCGGTGCGTCGGGTGGCGGGGCCGCGCCCGGGTACCGGGTCTGGGCCGTCACCGGGATTCCCGAGGTGCAGCCCGGCGACGACCTGGCCAAGCTGATCGCCGCCGCCGAGCCCGGGCTGGCCGACGGGGACGTGCTGCTCGTCACCTCGAAGATCGTGTCCAAGGCGGAGGGGCGGGTCGTGGAGGCCGCCGACCGGGAAGCCGCGATCGACGCCGAGACCGTGCGGGTCGTGGCGCGGCGCGGGCCGCTGCGGATCGTCGAGAACCGGCAGGGCCTCGTCATGGCGGCTGCCGGCGTCGACGCCTCCAACACCCCTTCCGGCACTGTGCTGTTGCTGCCCGAGGACCCGGACGCGTCCGCGCGGGCGATCCGGGAGGGGCTGCGGGACGCCCTCGGCGTCAACGTGGGGGTCCTCGTCACCGACACCTTCGGTCGACCCTGGCGCATGGGGCTCACGGACGTCGCGATCGGCGCCTGCGGCGTGCGCGTGCTCGACGACCTGCGCGGCGGCACGGACGCGCACGGCAACCCGCTCAGCGCCACCGTCGTCGCCACGGCCGACGAGCTCGCCGCCGCCGGCGACCTGGTCAAGGGCAAGGCCGACGGGCTGCCCGTCGCCGTCGTGCGCGGGCTGCCGCACGTGGTGGCGGAGGAGCACGGGGAGGGAGCGAGGGCCATGGTGCGCGACGCGCGCGACGACATGTTCCGGCTCGGCACCTCCGAGGCCGTACGGGAAGCGGTGACCCAGCGGCGCACCGTGCGGTCCTTCACCGACGAGCCCGTCGACCCCGGTGCGGTACGGCGTGCGGTGGCCGCCGCGGTGACGGCTCCGGCGCCGCATCACACCACGCCGTGGCGGTTCGTGCTGCTGGAGTCCGCCGAGGCGCGGACGCGGCTGCTCGACGCGATGCGGGACGCCTGGATCGCCGACCTGCGGCGGGACGGCAGGAGCGAGGAGTCGATCGCCAAGCGGATCCGGCGCGGGGACGTACTGCGCAACGCGCCGTACCTGGTGGTGCCGTGTCTCGTCATGGACGGCTCCCACACCTACGGCGACGCGCGGCGGGACGGTGCCGAGCGCGAGATGTTCGTGGTAGCTGCCGGGGCAGGCGTGCAGAACTTCCTGGTCGCGCTGGCCGGGGAGCGGCTCGGTTCGGCGTGGGTGTCGTCGACGATGTTCTGCCGGGACGTGGTGCGCGAGGTGCTCGGGCTGCCGAGGGACTGGGATCCGATGGGGGCGGTCGCGATCGGGCATCCGGCACAGCGGCCGAGGCCACGGCCGGAGCGGGATGCGGGGGCGTTCATCGAGGTGCGGTGACGTGGAGGTGGGGAGCGCCACTTCTTCCTTTCTTCCCACGGCCACTGCTCCTCCGTATGACCGCCTAGGCTCGTAGGGCACCTCCGGCTGCCTCCGGCACCTCTGACATCCCTGGGATCTCCTTCGTGGCAGGACGCTTCGCTCCCCGGCCGCTCCCCCACAGCCCCAACGGCGTGGGAGGGGCCCCCACGCCCGTGCGCGGTGGGCGTGCCGCCGTACCCGCGGGTGTGCCGCGACAGGCCGTTGCGCCGGGGCGGGTGCGGACGTGGGTGCCGGACGGGCCGTTCGACCTCGGGCTGGTGCTCGGGCCGCTCAGGCGCGGGCCGGGTGATCCCACGTTCCGGGCGACGCCGGACGGGTCGGTGTGGCGGGCCAGCCGGACGCCCGTCGGGCCCGGGACGCTGCGGGTGTCGGTGCGCGGCGGGGAGGTGCGCGGCGAGGCGTGGGGGCCGGGGGCCGAGTGGCTGCTGGAGCAGTTGCCGGAGTTGCTCGGGGCCGCCGACGACCCGTCCGCGTTCGAGCCCCGGCACCGGCTGCTGGCGCTGACCCGGCACCGGCGTCCGGGGTTGCGGCTGACGCGGACCGGGCTGGTGCTGGAGTCGTTGATCCCGTCGATCCTGGAGCAGAAGGTCACCACCGTCGAGGCGTATACGGCGTGGCGGGTGCTCGTGCGGAAGTACGGGGAGCCGGCGCCGGGGCCCGCGCCCGCGCGGATGTACGTGATGCCGGCGCCGCGGACGTGGGCGCTGATTCCGTCGTGGGAGTGGCATCGGGCCGGGGTCGACAACAAGCGGGCGTCGACGGTGCTGCGTGCCGTGCGGGTTGCCGCGCGGCTGGAGGAGGCGGCGCGGATGCCTCCGGCTCAGGCGCAGGAGAGGTTGGAGCTGGTGTCCGGGATCGGGCCGTGGACGTCGGCGGAGACCGTGCAGCGCAGTCATGGGGCGCCGGATGCGGTAACGGTCGGGGACCTGCATCTGCCGGGGATCGTGGGGTGGGCGCTCGCCGGGGACCGGGATGCGGACGACGCCGTGATGCTTCGGCTGTTGGAGCCGTATGCGGGGCAGCGGCATCGGGCGGCCCGGTTGATTCTGCTGAGCGGGAGGGTTCCGCCGAGGCGGGCGCCGCGGATGCCGAGGCGGGACATCGGGCGGTTGTGACGTGACCGGGGTGGGGGTGAGCGTCGGGGGTGGCTGACCGGTGCCGGCCGGGCGTCCCTGGGGGCTCCGCTCCCAGACCTCGCGATGTCGCTGGTCAACAACCCCGAGCTGCTGATCGCGGACGAGCCGACCACCGCCCTCGACGTGACCCTGGCCTGAACGGCCTCGTCCGCGGGACTCCCCCGCGCGGGAGGCACCCCGCCGGCGCGCGGGCGGGCCGACCCACCCGCGCACCGGCCGCAACGCCGGCCGGGACGCGCATATCCCACCGAGCCGCACAGCCCTACTGGTCGGAGGAGAACCGCACCGCCCCCGCCGGGATCCGCGCATCGCACCACACGCGTACGCCCTCCCGCAGTTCGTTGTCGGCGCCGACGACCGCGCCGTCGCCGATGACCGTGCCGGTGAGGACGGAGCGTTCGCCGATGCGGGCGCGGGTGCCGATGAGGGAGTCCGTGATGACGGCGCCCGGCTCGATGACGGCGCCGGGCAGGATCGTGCTGCCGGAGACCTGCGCGCCCTCGGCCACGAACGCGCCCTCGCCCACCACCGTGCCGCCGGTCAGCTTGGCGTCGGGGGCGACGACGGCCGTCGGCAGGATCAGGCGGTCGCCGCAGCGGCCGGGGACGGCCGGGGAGGGGGCGCGGCCCAGGACCAGGTCCGCCGAGCCGCGCACGAAGGCGGCCGGGGTGCCGAGGTCCAGCCAGTACGTCGAGTCCACCATGCCCTGCAGGTGCGCTCCGGCGGCCAGCAGGTCGGGGAAGGTCTCGCGCTCCACCGACACCGGGCGGTCCTGCGGGATCGTGTCGATGACCGAGCGGCGGAAGACGTACGCCCCCGCGTTGATCTGGTCGGTGACGATCTCCTCGGGGGTCTGTGGCTTCTCCAGGAAGGCCAGGACCCGGCCCGTCTCGTCGGTCGGGACCAGGCCGTACGCCCTCGGGTCCGTCACTTTGGTCAGGTGCAGGGACACGTCCGCGCCCGTCGCCTCGTGCGTCCGTACCAGCGCCCTGATGTCCAGGCCGGTCAGGATGTCGCCGTTGAAGACGAGCACCGGGTCGTCCGGGCCGGAGTACAGGCGCGAGGCCACGTTGCGGATGGCGCCGCCCGTGCCGAGGGGCTCCTCCTCCGTGACGTACTCGAGGTGAAGCCCCAGCGACGAGCCGTCGCCGAAGTACGGCTCGAAGACCTCGGCCAGATAGGACGTGGCGAGCACGATGTGCTCGACGCCGGCCGCTCTCGCCCGCGCCAGCTGGTGCGTGAGGAAGGGCACCCCCGCCGCCCGGACCATGGGTTTCGGGGTGTGCACCGTGAGCGGGCGCAGCCGGGTGCCCTTGCCGCCGACCAGGAGGATCGCTTCTGTCACCTGTCGTCTCTGCTTCCTGCCGGGACCGGCCGATCTGTCCTTCGGCCGGCCAGTGTATGCAGACGTTGGTAAGACGATTTCTATGGCTGTGCGGTGTCCCGTCCTCAGCGGCCCTGATAGCGCGCCGCGGCCGAGCGGGCGGTGCCGAGCTTGCGGTAGAGCTGCCGTCCGGGGCAGTCGGTGGCAAAGCCGTCCCGGTGGCCGGAGATCACGTTCAGGCGTACGTTCTTTCCTTTTCGGTAGAGATTGCCACCGCCGGACTTCAGATATGTCTTTGCGCGCGGATTCATCCCATAAAGGCCGAGCTTCCACGCGGTGAGCCGGGCGATGGCCTTCACGACGGCCGAGGAGGGCTTGGAGCTGCTGAACGTGCCGAGAACGGCGATCCCCGTGCTGTTGCTGTTGAAACCGAGGGTGTGGGCGCCGCGCACCGGCTTCGCCACGCCCCCGGCCCGGCCCTCGTAGATGTTTCCGCACTTGTCGACGAGGAAGTTGTAGCCGATGTCGCGCCAGCCCATGCTCCTGACGTGGTAGCGGTAGATACCGCGGATGACTGACGAGGCCCGCGAGCAGCGGTAGTTGTTGCCCGAGGCGGTGTGGTGGACGAATGCCGCCTTGACCTTCTTCGTGTAGACGAACCCCTTCGCGCGCAGCCCTTCGTCCGCGCCCCAGCCGCGGCGTGTGACGATGCGCGGCCGCGGTCCGATGGACGGCTTCGCGCGCTGCTGCTCCGTCAGTTCGTCGCCGCGCAGGGCGAGCAGTTCCTGCTCGGTCGCCGTCCTGTCGAGTGCCTGGATCTCGCTGGCGCCGAGTGGGGCGAGGTCGGTGTTGACGGCGAACGCGGCGGACGCCTCCGCGCTCTGCTCGCCCGTGCGCGGGAAGTCGGCCGGGGCGCCCTGCGGCGGGGGCTCCGCGCCGGGGTCGACGAGTTCGAGGCGCAGGCCGGAGGGGAGCGGGTCACCCTCGTCCGCACCGGTCCCCCGGTCCCGGTTCCCGGCTTCCGCGCGGACGCGTACGTCGACGCCGTCGGAGTCGCCCACCCACAGCGGTGCCGTGGCGCCGCGCACATGGCCGGAGGTGCGCTCGGCGGTGCCGGGGTCGGCCCCGTGGTCGGCGTTGTGGGTCTCGACGTCCTGCCAGCCGGACCAGGTGCCGGCGGCGGCCGAGCGGGTGCGGACCTGGACGCGGCCGTGCAGCTCGATGTCCGGGGTGTCCCAGACGACGCCGACCAGCGAGAAGTGGCGTACGTCCGAGCGGTACAGGCCCTGTTCGGGGGCGGCGCCGAGAGCGCGGTCGCGGGCGAGGGGGGCGAGGGGCAGGGACTGGGTGCTGCCGGGGACGGCCCGCTCGGCGGACCGCCCGGGAATCCGCGCGAGCAACCGCCCGGCAGTGGCGTCGGCCGCCTCCGTGGTCGGCGCCGGTCTCGTGGTCGCCGCGGCGGCGGGGAGGGCCGACGGGAGGGCGATTGCGGCCGCGCACGTGACACCGATGGAGGACGAAAGGAATCCGTATCCACGCATGCCCCTGATCTTGAACATAGTCATACATATCTGTCCATTAGGGAACTGACGCTCCGTCGGCTGCGGTTCCGCCGAACCGGTGGCCCCGCCGCTCGGTGCGCGGGCGCGGGCCCGCGTACGCTTGCGCGGGTGAACGCCACCGAACGCACCCCCGCCGACCTGCTGCGTTCCGCGCTCGCCGCGGATCCCGGACGCCCCCTGGTGACCTTCTACGACGACGCCACGGGTGAACGCGTCGAACTGTCCGTGGCCACCTTCGCCAATTGGGTGGCCAAGACCGCCAACCTCCTCCAGGGGGACCTCGCCACCGGGCCGGGCGACCGGGTCGCGCTGCTGCTGCCTGCGCACTGGCAGACGGCGGTGTGGCTGCTGGCGTGCGCGTCGGTGGGCACGATCGCCGACGTCGGCGGGGATCCGGGGGCGGCCGACGTCGTGGTCAGCGGGCCGGACACGCTGGAGGCGGCACGGGCCTGCTCCGGGGAGCGGGTCGCGCTGGCGCTGCGGCCGCTGGGCGGGCGGTTTCCGCAGCCGCCGGAGGGGTTCCTCGACTACGCCGTCGAGGTGCCGGGGCAGGGGGACCGGTTCGCGCCGTTCGCGCCGGTGGATCCAGAGTGGCCGGCCCTGATCGTGGCCGGGGCGGAGTACACGGCGGCGGAGGTCGTGGAGCGGGCGCGGGCGGACGCGCCGGCGCTGGATCTGACGGGGCCGGGGTCCCGGCTGCTGTCCGGGCTGCCGTACGACACGTGGGAGGGGCTGAGCGCGGGGCTTTACGCGCCGCTGGCTGCCGGCGGGTCGGTGGTGCTGTGCCGGAACCTCGACCGGTTGTGCGAGGAGGCGCTGGCCAAGCGGATCGAGAGTGAGCGGGTGACGGCGACGGCCAGGTGAGCGGTGGCGGGGCGGGCGCGAATCTGTGCGTGCCCGGCGCTGCGGTTGCCATCGCCTGAGTCCGCTCGCCCCCGCCGGCGGGTGCCGCTGCGCCCACCCTGCCGCACCTGGGGGTGCCCCCAGGCCGCTTGAGGCACCAGGGGAGGCGCGACGGCCCGCAGCCACGCCGCTTGCATCCCCCGTTCGGCCCATCACCACCCGCCCTCCTCGCCTCCTCCGGGTCATCGTCGTAAGAGCAGCAACGCTCGTTCGCACGGCATGAGGGGTGGACCCAGACGTGACCCGCAGCGCAGGCACGCCAGGTGGGCCGCCGGAGGATCATGCCGGTGCCGTGGGGCCGGGCCTCGGTGCGTCGGCCACCGGCACCGGGCTCATACGGCGGCGTCGGCGGCGGTGGATGCGGGGCACCGCCCTCGGGGTCGCCGTCCTCGTCGTGGGCGCCGTAGGGATCGGGTGGGGTGTCTACGCCAAGCTCAGTGCCAACATCACGTCCGGCGACGCGGCCGCGGCCGAGCTCGCGCGGTACGAGAAGGAGCGGCCCGGCGCCCTGGTGAAGGACGCGCAGAACATCCTGCTGATCGGGTCGGACACGCGCTCGGGGGACGGCAACGCCCGGTACGGACGGGACTCGGGGACCGAGCGGTCCGACACCACGATCCTGCTGCACCTGGCCGCCGACCGGCACCGCGCCACCGCCGTGTCCCTGCCCCGCGACCTGATGGTGGACGTGCCGAGCTGCCACCGCCCGGACGGCAGCCGCACCGAGCCGATGTTCGCGATGTTCAACTACGCATTCGAGGTGGGCGGTTCGGCCTGCACCATCCGTACCGTCGAGAAGCTGACGGACATCCGGATCGACCACCACGTCGTGGTCGATTTCAGGGGGTTCAAGGAAATGGTCGACGCGGTCGACGGCGTCGAGGTGTGCCTGAAGGAGCCCATCGACGACAAGGCCGCCAAGCTGCGGCTGCCCGCAGGCAGGGTGACGCTCGACGGCGAGCAGGCCCTCGGTTACGTCCGCGTCCGCAAGTCCCTCGGCAACGGCAGCGACACCGACCGGATGGAGCGCCAGCAGCGGTTCCTCGGCGCCCTCGTCAACAAGGTGCGGAGCAACGATGTCCTGCTGAATCCGGTGAAGCTCTATCCCGTACTGGACGCGGCCACCTCGTCCCTGACCACCGACCCGGATCTGGCGAGCCTGCGCGGCCTGTACAACCTCGTGCGCGGCCTGCGCGACATCCCCACCGGACGTGTGCAGTTCCTGACGGTTCCGCGGGAGTCGTACGTCTACAACGCCAATCGCGACCAACTCGTGGAACCGGACGCGGAAAAGCTGTTCGCGCGGCTGCGCGCGGACGCGCCGGTCGAGGTCGCCAGGGAAGTTCCGCGGGATTCCGGCGCAAAGAGCCGCAATTCGGCGTCGGCAGACACCGATTCCACACAGGAAGGGGATACGTCTGCGCAGCCGTACGACTACCGTGCGTACAGCAATGCGGGCGCATTCGGCGACGGCAAGCGGGCCGACGACCCGTCGCACCCACCTTCCCCCGCACCGACGTTCCGCGGCAACACCGCAGCAGAGGGCTCCTGCGGGTAAAGCGACGGCCAAAGGCGAACTTTTGCCAATAGAAATGGGCGGATTGCCCAGTTGTAGGGACGTGGAATTTGCCACCGACGTCGCTTGACCCGGAAGGGTCCGGATAGTGTGAGCGATCCGGTGCAACCGGCCGCGAGGTCCTTCCTGGGGTCGTGCACTGTGTGAACCAGACCTGAGCGCCTTGTGGGGGGGGGAAGGCGCCGCGTGGCCCCGACGGAGGATTCGGACAACCGTGGACGCGCAAGGCCGTGGGCGGGCGGACAACATCGACCCCGCAGACCAGTGGGTACTCAATCCGAACACCGGCGAATACGAACTGCGACTGACTCCTTCCGCACCGCAATCGGCGGTTCCGGGCCCTCGTAGAGCCACCTCCCGCGGCAGCAGCGGCGGCGCGGTGCGCAACCGGACCGCGGCACCGGGCCGGCAGGCCCCCCGGGCCCCTGCCCCCGAGGTCCCGCACCCCCGCCGCAGGCGCGCCGCGCCGGAGGAGCCACCGCCCGGGCGGCGCGGACACCGGCCGGTGAAGAAGAAGTCGAAGGCGAAGAAGGTCATGCTATGGACCGGCGGCTCCATGGCCTTCGTCCTGGTCGCGGCGACGACGGCCGGATACCTCTACATCAAGCACCTCAACGACAACATCACCTCCGTCTCCGACGACGGCGCGGGCACCGGCGGCTTCCAGAAGGACAAGGCGATCAACATCCTGCTGATCGGCACCGACAAGCGCACCGGCAAGGGCAACACGGGCTACGGCGACTCCGGCAGCGTCGGACACGCCGACACCAGCATCCTGCTGCACGTCTCCAAGGACCGCTCCAACGCGACCGCGCTGAGCATTCCCCGCGACCTGATCGTCGACGTCCCGGACTGTCCGACGAAGCAGCCCGACGGCACCACCAAGGTCATCCCCGGCACGCAGAACGTCCGCTTCAACACGAGCCTCGGGCAGGACGGCCGTACGCCGAGCTGCACCATGCGCACGGTCACGCAGCTGACCGGCATCACCCCGGACGACTTCATGGTCGCCGACTTCAACGCGGTCAAGACACTGACGACGGCGGTCGGCGGGGTCGACGTGTGCCTGGGCAAGGACATCCACGACCCGGACTCGCACCTGAACCTGAAAAAGGGCATGCGCCACATCGAGGGCGAGCAGGCGCTGGCCTTCGTCCGCACCCGGCACGCGGTCGGCTTCGGCGGCGACCTGAGCCGGATCACCCTGCAGCAGCAGTTCCTCAGCGCGCTGATGCGGAAGCTGAAGTCCAACTCCACGCTCACCAACCCGTCGAAGATGCTGGACGTGGCCGAGGCGGCCACCAAGGCACTGACCGTCGACTCCAAGCTGGACAACATCGGCAAGCTGAAGGACCTCGGTCTGGAGCTGGGCAAGCTCAACCCCAAGAACCTGACGTTCACCACGGTGCCGGTGATCGACAACCCGGCCGAGAAGGTGCACGCGACCGTTGTCCTCAAGGAACCGGCGGCCCCGCAGGTCTTCCAGATGATCAAGGACGACGTCTCCTTCACCGAGGTCAAGAAGCAGCAGAAGAAGGAGAAGGACGCCGAGGCCGCCCGCCTGAAGGGCACTCAGGCGCCCGCCTCGGAGGTCCGGGTGCGCATCCTGAACGGCGGGGCAGCGGCCGGTGCCGCACAGGAAACTCTTACCTGGCTGCAGAATGATGAGGGCGTGCTCAAGTCCGAGAACGCAGGCAACGCGCCGCAGGAGCTCAGCAGGACCACGCTGGAGTACGCGCCCGACCAGGCGGCCCAGGCACGTAAACTCGCCGCGCTCATGGGGCTGTCCGGGTCCGCGCTGAAGCCGGGCAAGAGCGTGACCAACTCCCAGGGCCTGCCGGCGATGACGCTGACTCTGGGCAAGGACTTCAAGGGCGCGGGTGTCCCGCTCACCACTCCGACGAAGGCGCCGGAGAACATCCAGAAGTCCACGGCGGACAAGGTTCAGTGCGCCAAGTGACCTGACGGGCCTGTTGTGCGTCTAACAGGACGCATGACAGGCCCGTCGACGGCGCAAGGGTGGGGAGGCAGGGGACATGACGCAGAGCAGTGTGCGCGGGGAGCGGACGCGAGAGGGCGTCCGGCGCACTCGGGATGTGGACTGGACGGACGGACGGCCGGAGGAGGTCGAGGCCGCACCGGAGAGCGACGGGCCGGGCAGAGGCGCCGGCGTCGGAGACGGCGGGCGGCGGCACGACGGGGGGCGCCGACGCGGAGGCAAGCACCGCGTGCTGCGCTGGGCCGCGACGACCCTGTCGGTGCTGATACTCGGGACGGCCGCCGCCGGATACCTCTACTACGAGCACCTCAACAGCAACATACGCAAGGGCCAGCGCAGCAGCGGCGACTCCAAGGCGCAGAAGTCGGAGCCGGACGCGGCCGGCCAGACGCCGATGAACATCCTGCTGATCGGCTCCGACAGCCGTAACTCCGCCGAGAACGTGAAACTGGGCGGCAGCAAGGACAACCGCGGCAACCCGCCGCTGGGCGACGTCCAGATGCTCATCCACCTGGCCGCGGACCGCAAGAGCGCCGCCGTGGTGAGCATTCCGCGCGACACCCGGGTCGACATCCCCAAGTGCACCGACCCCGACACGGGCAAGGTCTACCAGCCCGTCAACACGATCATCAACGAGTCGCTGGCCCGCGGCGGCGCCGGCTGCACGCTCGCCACCTGGCAGAACCTCACCGGTGTCTACATCGACCACTGGATGACGATCGACTTCGCGGGCGTGGTGAAGATGGCGGACGCCGTCGGCGGCGTCGACGTCTGTGTGAAGCAGAACGTCTGGGACCGCCCGCTGCCCGGTGTGCCCGGCGGCTCCGGGCTGAAGCTCACGGCCGGCACGCACAAGGTGCAGGGCAAGCAGGCGCTGCAGTGGCTGCGCACGCGCCACGCCTTCTACAGCGACCTCGGCCGGGCCAAGGCCCAGCACATGTACATGAACTCGATGATCCGCACGCTGAAGGGCCAGAACGTCTTCACCGACACCGGCCGGCTGATGGACCTGGCGGAGGCGGCCACGAAGTCGCTGAAGGTCTCCGAGGAGATCGGCACGGTCAAGAAGCTGTACGACCTGGGCATGCAGCTGAAGACGGTCCCCACCGACCGCATCACCATGATGACGATGCCCACCGTCGAGGACCCGCAGAACCGCGACCACCTGATCCCGAGCTCGGGCGCCGAGAAGGTCTGGGAGATGGTCCGCGACGACATCTCCTTCGACAAGGGCGGCAGCTCGTCCTCGAAGAAGTCGACGAGCACCGAGCAGCCGACGAAGACCCCCGCGGACGCGGACGACAAGATCGGCGTGGTGGTGCAGAACGCCACGCGGACCTCGACGCTCGGCCCGGTCTCGGGCCGCGCCGGCACGCTCGCCCAGCTGCTCGTGCAGAAGGGCTTCACCAAGGCGACGGCGGACGGCTCCGCGGCGCTGTCCGAGGACAGGACGGTCGTCCGCTACCCGAGCGCCGAACTGGAGGGCGACGCACAGCGCATCGCCAAGGCGCTGGGGATTCCGATGAGTTCGGTGAAGAAGTCGACCGACGTCTCCGGTGTCACCCTCGTCGTGGGCGCCGACTGGCGCACGGGTACCACCTATCCGAAGCAGTCGGCGCCCAAGGCGGGCGATCTGCCCCAGAACGCCGACGCCATCAACGGCTCGGACAAGAGCCAGTGCATGGACGTGTACGCGCCCTACCGCTGGTAGCCGCACGAAGGGCCCCTCCGGCGGGAGGGGCCCTCAAGAACTCCGTGGACGACGCTCAGTTGGAGGCGAGGACCGCCGGCCGCCGCGAGGCGATGACCTTCTTCGCCAGGGAGCGGGGGCTGGTGAGGAAGCCCCAACCCCAGGACATGTGCATGGTGGCGAGGGCGACGGGGATCTGCAGCCGGGCCTTCAACGGCAGCCCCTTGCCCGCCGGCACCGACCCGGCGACGATCGCCGCCAGATAGCCGCCGGGCACCACGAAGCCCCAGGGAGTCAGGGCCGCGCCGACCACGATCCCGGCCACGATGGCGCACAGCGCGGTCGGCGGAGCGAGGTAGCGCAGGTTGATGGAGCCCTCGTGGTAGCGGGCGACGACGTGCCGCCAGCGGCCGTAGTCCTTGTACTGCTTGGCGAGGGCCTTCACGTTCGGGCGGGGCCGGTACGACACCTTCAGCTCGGGCGAGAACCAGATCAGGCCGCCCGCCTCCCGGATGCGGAAGTTGAGCTCCCAGTCCTGGGCGCGGATGAACTCCTCGTTGTAGCCGCCCTGTTGCTCCAGCGCCTCGCGCCGGAAGACGCCCAGGTAGACCGTCTCCGCCGGACCTGCCTCGCCGCCGGTGTGGAAGGCCGCGTTGCCGACGCCGATCTTCGACGTCATGGCGGCCGCGACCGCGCGCTCCCAGTCGTTCTCGCCCTCGGCGTGCATGATGCCGCCGACGTTCTGCGCGCCGGTCTCTTCCAGGAGCCGTACCGCCGTGGCGATGTAGTTCGGCGACAGCATGCCGTGGCCGTCGACGCGGACCACGATCGGGTGGCGGGAGGCCTTGATCGCGGCGTTGAGCGCGGCGGGGGTGCGGCCGGTCGGGTTCGGGACCGTGTGCACCCGCGGGTCTTCCCGGACGAGCTCGGCGGCGATCTCGTCCGTGCGGTCCGTGGACGGACCGAGGGCGATCACCACCTCCATCTCGCCGTCGTACTCCTGCGCGAGGATCGCTTCGACGGCTCCGCGCAGATGCCGCTCCTCGTTGAGGACGGGCATGATCACAGACACGGCGGGGAGCCGCACGTCGGGCTTGGCGTTCATCGGTGCTCACGTTACCGCGAACGGGGGACACCGGTGCGCGCCGCCGGGTCACTGCCCCGGGCAGCAGATCGTATGGCCCTACGGTGCTCACGGAGCCCACCCACGCCTTTCGCGGAGGTGTCCCCCCATGTCCACCAAAGCGCCCCGGCCCCCTGCGCAGCCGCAGCGCCGGCCGCAGCAGGCCGCCGCCCCGTCGCGGCCGGACCGCGCGCCGTACCCGCGCCACGTACGGCGCAGGAGACCGCGCTGGGCCATGCGGGCGGTGACCACGCTGTCCGTGGTGGTGCTCGCCTCCGCCGGGATCGGGCACGCGGTGGTCGCCAGCCTGGACGCGGACATCGCCCGGGTCGACCCCTTCAAGGACATGAAGAACCGCCCGCAGGCGGGTCACGGCATGAACGTCCTGCTGGTCGGCACCGACGGCCGGAACAGGATCAGCGAGCAGGAGCGGCGCAGGTACCGGCTCGGCGGCCAGCCCTGCCACTGCACCGACACGATGATGATCGTGCACCTGTCGGAGGACCGGGGGCGGGCCAGTGTGGTGAGCCTGCCGCGGGACACCTACACCGAGGTTCCCGCGCACGTGGACCGGAACACCGGGCAGCTGCGCGGGCCGCACCCGGTCAAGCTCAACGCGGCGTACGCGGAGGGCGGGCCGAACCTCACCGTGCGCACGGTCGAGAACATGACCCACCTGAAGATCGACCACTACCTCGAGGTCGACTTCACCACCTTCATGAGGACGGTGGACGTGCTCTCCGGCGTGCAGATCTGCACCACCGCGCCGCTGAAGGACTCCTACACCGGCCTGGACCTGCCGGCCGGCCACCACACGCTCACCGGGGGCCAGGCCCTGCAGTACGTCCGCTCCCGGCACGTCGACGGGGCCAGCGACCTGAGCCGGATGAAGCGCCAGCAGCGCTTCCTGGCCGCGCTGATCGAACGGGCGACCTCCTCCCAGGTGCTGCTGAACCCCATGCGGTTCCGGGACGTGACCCGGGCGGTGCTGGGCTCGGTGCGGGCGGACAAGGGTTTCCACACGGACGAGCTGCTGGACCTCGGGCGGGCGATGCGGAACTTCTCCCCCTCCTCCTCGGAGTTCACGACCGTCCCCCTCGCGCAGCTGGCCTACGTCGTCAAGGGCCTCGGCTCGGCCGTGAAGTGGGACCAGGCGAGGGCGGACCAGCTGTTCGGGGCCCTGCGCGAGGACCGGCCGCTGGCCGTGCACCGGCCCCGGCCCCGGCACACCGGCCCGGTGACCGTGGAGGTCGCCCCGCAGCAGATCCGGGTCCTGGTGGCGAACGGGACCGGCACCGTCGGGCTCGGCAAGCGGGTGGACGCGGCGCTGGCGGCGGCCGGGTTCCGGACGACGCGGGCTCCGGTGGACGCGAAGGACCACGCCCTGAAGCGGACCGTGGTCCTTTTCGACCCCCGGTGGGACCGGTCGGCGAGGTCACTCGCCGCCGCGCTGCCGGGGAGTGAGCTGCGAGCGGTGCCGGGGCAGGGGGCCATGCTCAAGGTGATCGCGGGAACCGACTTCCGGCAGGTGCGGAAGGTGCGGGCGGAGGACCCGGCGCAGGCGGCCTCCGCGGTGGTGACGGGCGACGAGGTGGTGTGTTCGTAAGGGCGGGCGTCCCTGTCCCTCTCAGTCGGCTCAGCGCCTGAGTCCGCGTAGCCCCCTTTGAGCCTGCGTAGTCCCTCTCGGTCCTCGTAGCCCTCTCGGTCCTCGCAGGCCCCAGTCCGCGCAGGCCCTCACAGTCCGCGCAGGCCCTCTCGGTCCTCGCAGCCCCCCAGTCCGCGCAGGCCCTCAGTCCTCCCTACCTTGTTGATCGGGATGAGCGAGCCATTCGTAGGGTTGGCTCACCCAGGGGGTCCGGGTGTGGCTTTCAGTCCTCTGCCGC
>NZ_JBEXHW010000049.1:0-33480 GCF_040608235.1 Streptomyces sp. NPDC005202
GGCGGTCGACGGCAAGAGCCTGCGCGGAGCGGGCAGGGCCAAGGGCCGCAAGGTCCATCTGCTCGCCGCATGCGACCACGTCTCCGGCCTGGTCCTGGCCCAGCTCGACGTGGGCGAGAAGACCAACGAAATCACCTGCTTCCAGCCGCTGCTGGGGACCATCGCCGGCCTGGCGGGCGTAGTCGTGACCAGCGACGCCATGCACACTCAGCGCGAGCACGCCGACTACCTGCTCATGGCCGGCGTCGCGGTCGAAACGGGCATCAAGCGACTACGCCGAAGCCCTGGGTAGGTGTCCACCAAACCGGAGCAACATCAATCAACCGAGTCGCGGTTCCCAACGCCTGACGGACCCCGCTCCACGGGATCAGGCGCCGCCCAGGGCCCAGCTGCCGTCCTGCGGCACCGCGAAAGCGAGCTTCCAGGGCTTGTGGCCCGGGGCGGTGCACTTTGCCCAGAGGCGAATGGGGGCGGTGCGGTACTCGTTGCACCAGCGCTGGTCTCGGTCGGCGCCCTCGTACCAGGAGGGTCACAGGGACGGGTCGAGGGCGAGCCGATGGCGGTCGCCGGGGAGAAGCGGGAATGCCGGGACCGACCGGCCCAGCGCGTCCGCGTCATCGACTTCGGGCCGGAATCGGTACGGGCCCCCAGACGACTTCCTCACTCTCCTCGGGCGTCGGGGTGCCTGCCAGGGGGGGAAGCCGAGAGCGGTCGAAGTCGTCCCGGACGGTCAGCTGGACGGCGAGTTCGCCGAGCGTGGCCGGGCCGTCGAAGCGAACGTACAGCACCTCATGAGGCTCAACCTGGAGTTTGATCCGCAGTTGGGGCGTCAGTTCCTTGTGCCATCGGTCCCGTTCGATCTGCGCGACGGCGGCGGCCGTCTCGTTCGCGTTCCAGGCCGCCTTGTTCGCCTCGCGGGAGCCTTCCACGCGCCGTAGGCGGCAGCGCCACTGAGCGCTGCTGAGACCGCGGCTATGGACGTGTCGACGATGCTCATGCCGGACTGTATAGCTCACCCGCACGCTCCTACCCCCACGTGAAGGTTGGGGTGTCGGCGGGAGAGAGGTCCGGGCGCATCCGGTGCCATCGGGCCGGGTGACGCCAGCGCCCGAAGCCGTCGCGGGCGACGTTGACACCGACCTCCACCACCAGCTCCGGGGCTACGAGACACCTCAGGCGCTTAACTGGGCAAGCCCTGTGCACTCTCAGGGTCTTCGGTGTCGAGCGCCTCCAACGTGTCTCCGATCTCGATGAGGTCTTCAGTAGAGAGTGCGGGTGGAGTCCAGTGGTGTGCGCGTGCGTGGTCGACGAAGGTCTCGTCCAGCGGGACGTGGTAGCGCTCGACGTAGTGAGCGAGGTCTGAGTACCGAGGTCGTCCACCGCAACTCCGCGGACCGGGGCTTCGCCCCGCAGCCCGATCCGCAGCACGGCCGCCAGGCTCGGCCTGCCTCATCTTGCCGACGTTCTCGGTCTACTTCACCACGCTCGACGACATGGTCCGCCAGCTGAAGACCGCTGCGGCCGCGGGCTGGCTGACCAGCAAGCTCGGCTCTACCTCCGGCCCGGCGTGCTCGTGGTCGATGACGTCGGCTGTGCGCCACGAGGCGCTGATGGATCTCGCGGAAGGAGGAGTCCGCCGCCGGTCGTCGCAGTGATCGGTTGAAGCTGGAGGCAGGCTGAGCCCCGGATTGGGGGGTGAGGCCGGAAGCAGCCTCCACAACGTAGGGGCGGGCCGGCACGAAGATCTCACTCGGTGGTTGTGAACTGGGGTGGTTTGCACCGCATTCGGTGCCGACTCCACCTTCCTGCCCAGCCCTGCCGTCCTGCTTGCGTGCCGCTAACGCCCCGCTGTCGCCTGCCCCGCGAGCTCCCGGGCCATGGCCGTGACGTCCGTGAGCAGGGCGTCGATGTCGTCCTCGGTCGTCGTCGGATTGAGGAAGACCAGTTTCAGATGGAGCCGCGGCGTGCCGTCCGGTCCTGCGATATTCGTACGGGCGAGCAGGGCGCGGCCGTCCGCCATCAGCTTGCGGCGTACCGCCGCGTTCAAGGCGCTCTCGTCCGCCACCGGGGTCCCGTCCTCGGGGGCACAGCGGAAGATGACCGTGGTGAGCAGCGGGTCCGCCACAAGCTCCAGGCCGTCGGTGGCTGCGATCCGGCTCGCGGCGTAGCGCGCCTGGTCGTGGCAGGTGTCCACCCAGTCGCCCATGCCCTCCCGGCCGACCGTGAGGAGCGTGGCGGCCATCTTGAAGGCGTCGGAGCGGCGGGTGGTCTGGAGCGAGGTGCCGAGCAGGGCGGTGAAGCCGAGGGTCTCGTCGTCGGACGGGTTGAGGTAGACGGCCTGCTCGTCGAGGCACTCCATGTGCTTCCGGTCACAGACCACGATCACGCTCGAAGAGGCCGGGGTCCAGCCGAACTTGTGCAGGTCGAAGGCGACCGAGTCGGCCCGGCCGAGGCCGTCCAGGAGCGGAGCCAGCTTCGGCGAGAACAGCGCGCCAATGCCGTACGCGGCGTCGACGTGCAGCCAGATCCCGTACTCGGCGGCGAGGTCCGCCAGTTCGGGCAGCGGGTCGAAGGAGCCGTGGTCGGTGGTGCCGGCCGTGGCGACGATGGCGACGGGGACCTCGTCGGCGTCGAAGCCGTCGACGATCCGGCGGGCTTCGTCGGCGAGCATCCGGCCCCGGTCATCCACCGGCACCTTCACCACAGCGGACCGGCCGAGCCCCAGGAAGCCGGCGGCCCGCGCGACCGAGAAGTGGGCGGCTGCGGAGCACAGGATCCGGGGGCGGACCGGGCGGCCCGCGAGCCCCGTCGCCGACACCTCGCCGGTGTCCTTCAGTGCGCGGTCCCGGCTGAACAGCAGGCCCATCAGGTTCGAGATGGAGCCGCCGGGCGTCAGGGTCCCGCCGGCCTCCGCGCCGAAGCCGATCCAGGAGGCCATCTCCTGGATGAGCCGCCGCTCCAGTTCGAGCGCGAACGGGCCGCTCTCCCAGGCATGCAGGGACTGGTTGAGCGCGGCGGCGAGCAGTTCGGCGGCGGCGGACGCGGCGGTGGGCGCGCACTGCATCCGGGCCACAGCCGAGGGGTGGGTGAGGTCGACGGCCCACATCGCGTACGCCTCGAAGAGCTCCGTCACCCGCTGCGCGCTGGGCTCGTCGGCGAGGAACCGCCCGCCGCCCAGCACCTCGCGCACCGCGGCGACGGCCGCCTCGGGCCCGCCGGGCGCCACCGGGCCGCCCCGCTTGAGGGCGGCGTCACCGAGGGTGCAGAGGGCCGTGTCCAGGAGGCTCCTCAGCTGCTCCAGACCCTCCGGACGGCCTGCGAGGGCTGCGTTCCTGCCAGTGGAGATCATGACTTCTGGGTTCCTTCGGTGAGGGTGGGAGAGGGGGTGGGGGCCGGGTCAGGGGCGAGGGCCTTGCGGGAGCCGCGGATGACGCCGATTGAGGCGGCCACGACCGCGATCAGGCCCGCCACCTGGGCCGGGGAGAGGGTCTCGCGCAGGACGACCAGGGCGACCAGGGCGCCGATCGCCGGTTCCAGGCTGAGCAGCACGCCGAAGACCAGGGTGGACACCCGGCGCAGGGTCTCCATCTCGCAGGTGTATGGGACGAGCGAGGACAGCATCGCGACACCGAAGCCGAAGGCGAGCACCTCGGGACGGGCGAGCGCCTGCGCGCCCTCCGCGAGCCCGGCCGGCAGGGAGCACAGCGTGCCGAAGGCCATGGCGAGCGCGAGCCCGCCGCCGGGCAGTACCGCCCCGACCCTGGCCGACAGCGGCACGTACGAGCCCCAGAAGACGGCGCAGGCGATGGCGATCAGCAGGCCGGTGAGGCCCGCCGCGCCGCCCTGCCAGCCGAGGAGCGCGATGCCGAAGGCCGCGAGCACGATCCACAGCCGGTCCCCGGCCCGGCGCGAGGACAGGCCGGCGACCGCGAGCGGCCCCGCCATGCCCACGGTGAGCGCCACCCCTACCGGCATCCGGGCCATGGCGAGGTAGAAGCAGATGTTCATGCCCGCGACGGCCACGCCGAGGGCGGCCACGGCGCCCGCCGTACGCCGGTCGATGCGCACGGAGGGACGCCACCACAGCAGGAGCACGAGGGCCGAGAAGCCGAGCCGCATCAGGGTCACCGTCGCCGGGCCGACCGTGCCGAACAGCTGCTTGGCGAAGGCCGCGCCCAACTGGGTGCTGACCATGCCGATGAGCATCAGCACCGGCGCCGGGACCACGCCGATGCCCCGGCGGCCGGCGGCGGCACCCGTCCCCGCGCCCGCGCTCGGGCTTTTCACAGCGCTCGCGCTCGTTCCGATGTCGACGCTCATGGCGTGAGCAGCACCTTGCCGGTGGTACCGCGGCCTTCGAGCAGCTCGTGCGCCCGAGCCGCTTCGGCCAGCGGCAGCCGCGCCCGCACGTTCGGGCGTACGACGCCCTGGGCGACGTAGCGGAACAGCTCGGCGGCCGCGGCCCGCAGGGACGGCGCGTCCGGCACGTGGTCGGCGAGAGTGGGACGGGTCAGATAGAGCGAGCCGGAGGTGCGCAGCAGCTCCACGTCGATGGGCGGTACGGGGCCGCTGGACAGGCCGCAGACGACGAGGGTGCCGCGCCGGCGCAGGGCCTTGACGCTGGTCTCGAAGGTGGCCGCGCCGACCGAGTCGTAGACCACGTGCGCGCCCTCTCCGCCGGTGAGGTCGCGCACGGCCTCCGCGAACCCCTTGTAGGGGACGGCGTGGTGGGCGCCGGCCACCAGGGCAGTCTCCTGCTTCTCCTTGCTGGATGCGACGGCGACGACGTTCGCGCCGCGGTGCGCGGCCAGCTGCACGAGGAGCTGGCCCAGGCCGCCGGCGCCGGCGAGGACGACGACGGTCTCTCCGGGCGCCACCGGGTGGGTGGTGTGGCTGAGGTAGTGCGCGGCGAGGCCCTGGAGCAGGACGGCGGCCGCGTGGTCGAGGGTCACCGTCTCGGGGACGGAGACCAGCTTGGCCGCGGGGACGGCGGTGTATTCGGCGTAGGCGCCGAGCTGGGTCGCGTAGGCGACGCGGTCGCCCGGGGTGACGTCGTCGACGCCCTCGCCGACGGCGGTGACGATGCCGGCGGCCTCCTGGCCGGGGACGAGCGGGTACGGGGCCGGGTAGGTGCCGTTGCGGTAGTAGACGTCGATGAAGTTGAGGCCGACGGCGGCGTTGCGGACGACGACCTGGCCGGGGAGGGCGGCCGGTTCGGGGAGCTCTGTGAGGGTGAGGGCGGAGGGGTCACCGGCCTTGGTGACGTGGACGGCTCGCATCAGATCGGTTCCTCGGTTCGCGGGGTGCGGGGGGCGGAGACGGGCGTGAGGGCGGAGCAGGGCGGAGCGGCGGACGGCTCCTGCTCCTGGAACACGTGGCGGAAGTGGTTGATGTCGCCGGTGAGGCCCCGCATCAACGCGTCCAGGCCGGGATCCGGGCCGTCGACCGCGTGCAGGAGCTCGGTGTTGCGGCGCACATGGGTCGGCGAGAACGGCAGCGCGCCCGTCGACAGGTAGCGGATGGCGCCAGAGCGGTCGCGCCGCGGGATGAGGTCGGAGCGGGCGTACCGGCTGGCGCTGAAGGGGATGTCGAGGCGGCCCTCCGCGAACGCCTCGACGATCGCCTCGATCAGATCGGCCTGCTCCAGGAGCGGCTCGACGAGGTCGGCGACCTCTGCGAGGATCCACTCCATTTCCCGGCTCACCTGGTCCTCGTCGACGGTGATGAAGTCGAGGAGCGGCGAGTTGGCGCGGTCGGCGAGCCGCAGGCCCTCCACGTTCGCGGCCGTGTCGGGGATCCCGTACGCCTCCTGATGGGTCTTGGTGATCAGCTTGGAGGCGCCGCCGAGCCGGGCGACCAGCGCACCGTAGAAGATCAGGTCCTCCGCGTTGCTCCGCTGCCGGGGGAAGACGCCCATGAACTCGTGGAGCACCGCGTGGACGGTGATCCCGGCGGGGAGGTAGCGCTCGGCCAGCACGGGGATGCTCCGCAGGGCAGCGACATCCTGGGCGAGATGGCCGCTTTGCGGGTACGCGACGGAGATGCAGCGGACACCGGCGCGGGCGGCGAGCACCGCCTCCAGGACGCTGATGGCGAGGCTGATGGAGGGCGGCACGAGCACGGCGGTGAGCGTGCCGAACAGTTCACGGTCGATGACCACACCGTGCTCGGCGAGCTCCCCGCATCGCCGGTCCACGTCCTGCCAGGCGCCGAGGGACTCGGCGAGCGGCACGGCCTTCGAGTAGGGCAGGTTGTACGAGATCCCGCCGCCCTCGAAGGAGGTGATGCCGGAGGCCACGGACACGTCGAACAGGATGCGGGCGTCCGGGGAGCCGTGCCGGATCTCCAGCGGCGCCGCGATCAGCTCGTTGAGCTCGCGGCCGTGCCGCCAGCCGTGGGCCACCATCGGGTAGCCGTTGAGGTCGGCGGGGCGGAGGTTGAGGGTGCGCAGCGCCTCCTCGAACCGCAACAGCCGGGTGTGCGAGTCGATGGTGAGGGTCAGGATGTCGGGCGCGACCTCGGCCTCCAGGGTGGCGAGGAGGGCCTTCATCTCCTCGTGCCCGCCGACGCCGCAGCGCGGCTGGATCGCCACCCTGCCCTGCGCGCGGCACCGGTCGAGGACCTCGGCGGCGGTGGGCTTGCCGAGCGAGGTGATGTACACGGCGGACTCGGCCGGCGTCGGCAGCGGCCCCGCCGTCGTGTCGGGGCGCGGTGCCGTGCCGAGCGCCGAGAGCGAGGTCAGGCTCATGACGCCGCCAGGCCAAGGGTCACGGCGGCGCGCTCGCGCTCGACATGCAACGCGTCGAGCAGGCCGGGCAGTTCGGACGGGTCGCCCAGGATGTGGTCCACGCCGGCAGCATAGAGGCGGTCGTGCGAGGAGCCGTCCTTGTGACTGCCGACCGACAGGTTGCCGCCGACGATCACGGGGCAGGCGATCAGGCCGGACTGCTTGGCCCGGTCGAGCCCGCGCAGGTCCTCGTGGACGTGGCCGTTGAGGCTGCCGATGATGACGGCCTCGGCCTCGGGGTGGCGGGCGCACGCCTCGGCGAACTCCTCGACGGGGGTGCAGGTGCCGAGGTTGACGACGTCGAAGCCGAGGCCGCGCAGAAAGAAGGCGATCAGGTGGTTGGCCACGGCGTGGCTGTCGCTGGCCGCCACGCCGAGGATGACCTTGCGGGTGGCTGTCGATTGGCTGAGCTGGTTCGGTACCGAAGACATCAGGAGTTCCTCATCGTTCGGGTCGCATACGTCAGTCGTCGAAGGCCGCGAACAGCTCGCGCTTGCTGACCGCCTTCAGCCGGTTCACGTCGAACTCCTCGGCATCGGCGGCCGACAGCGAGTCGAAGACGTAGGAGATCGCCGGGATCAGCCCCCAGACCTCGTGGTAGGGCGGCCACCCCTGGTGTCCGGAGTCGATGTCCTGCTGGCGGGCGAAGATGTAGTCCGCCCACTGGGGGGCGGCCGGGTAGCGGTGGTGGAAGTCGTGTACGACGGTGTCGCCGGTCAGGACCAGGTAGCGCGACGGGGCGTGCAGGAGGACGAGGCGAAGTGTCCAGCGGGTCCAGGCGCCGATGCGGCGGCCGAGGGGCAGATCCGGGGAGGGCAGCGCGTCACCGATGAAGATGGCGTTGGTCAGGCTGGAGAAGTACGCGCGGCCGTGCCGGGTCACGATGCCCGGGACGGGAAACGTGTGCTTGACGCACAGCCGAAGGGTGTTGCTGATCTGGAACAGCGGGAACAGCGGCACGAACCAGACGACGAGCAGGGCCTGCCAGGTGCCGGTGAGTACCGTGGCGGTGACGGCCGTGCCGTACAGCAGGAGCGCCGACGTCTTCTCGCTGCGGGCGGACTCGTTCCAGAAGGAGCGGACGCGGGACACCGCGAAGCTGAAGTGGAACCGCGGTGAGACGAGCTTCAGCAGCAGCCTGCGCCACATCTGGCGGCGTGTCATGCCCGGATGCATCTGAAGACTGACCAAGAACGCCTGGACGGTGGGGTCCTTGAGTGTCATGTGCTGCGTTGCGTGGTGGTCGCGGACGTGTTCCCGGCTGTAGCGCTGGAAGTTCTGGATGATGAGCAGGCTGGAGATGGCGTGGCCGATGGCCCGGTCCACTCGACGCCGGCGGTACATGTTCCGGTGCGAGCACTGGTGATAGACCATCATGCGCAGGTTGCGCATCCCGTGCAGGGTCACCGCCCAGCCGACAGGCAGCAGCAGGCCGTGACCGAGGGTGTAGGCGAGCACACTGACCAGCGTTCCCAGCACCACCGAAACCGTGGCGGTGGCCAGGTGGAAGCCGGGTGTCCAGCCTGGGGACACCTGCCCCGGCAGTGCCTTGCCGGTGAACAGTGTGGCCGGGAACTGCAGCAGCCGGGGCAGGCGCCGCATTGTCTCCCGGGGGTCGGCAGACGTGGCCTGCGGGGACGCCGGCGGTACGGCGGAACGCACCACCGGAGTCTGCGAGTTGAGCATAGTCATGGAAACTCCTCTGCATGCAGGGGACGGAAGGCGTGAAGGTATGGCGGTGCGAGCGGAGACGTACCTAGTGCCCGCCTCCGTCCCGCAGGGCCCTCACTGCTCCTCCGCGACCTGGACCGTCGCGGCGTCCATGAGCCGGCACTGGCAGGCGAGACGGAAGTCGCCGCCTGTCCGTCCCAGGTCCTCCAGGAAGTCGCTCTCGTCGGCGTCCATCTCCCCGAGCGAGTCGGACCCGTCCAGCACCTCGATGACGCAGGCGCCACAGGCGCCCGACTGGCATCCGAAGGGGATCACCCGGTGAGAGGTCTCGTTCTCCAGGTCGGTGAGCGGTGCACCGGCCGGGAGGAGGATCTCCAGGCCGTGCGGCATCAGGGTGAGTTTGTTCAGAACCAACGCTGTCTCAGCTCCTACGCAGGGACCAGTTCGGTATGGGCGTCAGAGGAGTGGCCGGGGGCGAGGCGGGCGCCGGGGCGCAGTGCCACGGCGGCGTGGTTGACGGCGGTGGCGGCCTCGCCGAAGCCGACCGAGATAAGGGGAACCCGGCCCGGATGGGTGCAACCGTCGCCGACGGCGTACACCCCGGGAAGGCTGGTGCGCATGGCGGCGTCGACGCGGATCTGCTGGTACTCCAGCTCCATCCCCCAGCCGGCCAGGGGACCGAGGTTGGTGGCGAAGCCCAGTGCGGTGATCAGCGTGTGCGCGGGCAGGTTCAGTGTGCCGCCGTTCTCGGTGCGGACGCCCACGGATCCCAGGCGGCCGGCTCCGTGACAGGCGATCACCTGGGCCTCGGTGAGGACGCGTACGGGGGCCCCGTACAGCTGCCGCACACTGTGCTCATGGGCGCGGAAGGACGCCCGGCGATGGACGAGGGTGACCGACCGGGCGATCGGAGCCAGCGCCAACGCCCAGTCCACCGCGCTGTCCCCACCGCCGGCGATCACCACGTCGCGGGCCCGGTGCTCCTCCAGGCGCGGTACGTGGTAGACGACGCCTCGGCCCTCGTACGGAACCGCACAGGGCAGCTTGCGCGGGGTGACCTTGCCCAGACCGGCAGCGACGAGGACGGCTCCGGCGCGGATCCGGGCACCGCGGTCGGTGCCGAGGATCCAGCGGGGGCCGTCCGCCGCCAGGGTGGTGGCCGTATGGCCGAGCAGGTAGCGGGGCTCGAAGGGCGCTGCCTGGCGCACCAGGTTGTCGACGAGCTCGCGGCCCGTGACGGCAGGGTGCGCAGCGATGTCGTACAGCAGCTTCTCGGGATACATCGCGGCCACCTGACCGCCCGGTTCGGGCAGCGCGTCGATGACCGCGGTGCTCAGGCCGCGGAAGCCCGCGTAGTACGCGCCGTACAGGCCGGTGGGGCCGGCACCGACGATGGCGAGGTCGACGTCGATCAGGCCGTTTTTGGGCTCGGACGTCACGGGTGTTTCAGTTGCCACTACTCTCACATCCAATTTCATTCAGCCCCAACCGCCGGCGCAGGAAATCGACGATCCCGTCCAGTGCCTCCCTGGCGGTGTCGAGTACTGCCGCCATGGACAGAAAACCGTGCGGCAGATCCGCGTATTGGTGGTGCTCCACCGGCACCTGGGCGAGCGTGAGTGCCTCCGCGTAGGCCTTGCCCTCGTCGCGCAGTGGGCAGAATTCGGCCGTGATCATGAGTGCGGCGGGAAGCCCACTGTGGTCGGTGGCGTTGAGCGGTGAGGCGTAGGGCGAGTCACCGTCGGCGGGATCGGCGAGGTAAAGGTCCCAGAACCATGGGACCGAGGGGCCGTTGAAGAACATCGGATCCCTGTTCTCGCGCATGGAATCCGTCGCCGAGCCGTAGCGCATCGCCGGGTAGACCAGCACCTGGGCGCTGATCCGCGGTCCGTCCTCGTCCCTGGCCATCAGGGAGACCGCCGCAGCCAGGGTGCCGCCGTTGCTGTCCCCTGCGACGGCAATGCGTGAACCGTCGACGCCGATCTGGGACCCGTTCTCCGCCACCCATTTCACGGCGGCGTAGCAGTCGTCGATAGCTGCCGGGAACGGGTGCTCGGGCGCCAGCCGGTAGCTCACGGAGACGACCACGCAGGAAACCATGCTGCACAGTGCACGGCAGAATGCCTCGGACGTGTCCAGGGAGCCGACGACAAAACCGCCGCCGAAGAAATAGACCAGTACGGGGAGCGGGTCTTCGCTTTCGGTCTGCGGGTGGTAGACCCTGAGCGTCATCGGGCCGGCCGGACCGGTGATATCCATGTCGAATATCTCTTTGGGCTGTTCGATCCAGTCCCAGACCGAGGCTTCCGTTGCGGCATCCGCTTTTCGGGCCTCTTCCACCGACATGGTGTAGAGCGGGGTGAACCCGGTTGCCAGACGATAGTTCCTGATACCCTCAACGATGGGATGAAGCGGCATTAAAACGCCCCCATTTCTTCGGTGTCGACGGAGCGCGATGAGGTGCGGGGGACGCACCGAGAAGAACGCTACGATCGCGTCGACACGAGGCGCGTCCGCGGCAAGTTCATTCGCGGGGCACATTGTGTTGATCTCTCTTTCCCGCGGCTAAGCATCCTGCTTACTTCGGCATGACCCCGTCCGTGCCACCCTTTTCCTCGGCAACGATCCAAAGCGTCATACGGAATCGAGGGGAAGTACGCCGCATCATGACCATCGAAAACCTTGAGAAACGCCCGGATGCGCACCCCGCACGGGTCTACGACTACTTCATAGGCGGCGAGAACGGTCTTGAGGCCGACCGGGCGGCCGGTGCCTGGATCCGTATGCAGGCACCCGACCTGCTGACGACGATGCAGGCGAACCGCGCCTTTCTGTCACGGGCGGTGCGTTGGCTGGTCCAGCAGGGCGTCGACCAGTTCATCGACATCGGTTCCGGCTTCCCCGTGTCGCCGAACACGCACGAGATCGCCCTGCGGGAGTCCCCTTCGGGTTCCGTCGTCTACTGCGACGTCGATCCCGCGGTCGGGCGGCGCACGCGCGAGCTCATCGCCGGTCAGAAGGGAGCGGACTTCGTACTGGGCGACATCCAGAACCCCGATGAGCTGCTGGCCCAGCCGGCCATCCAGGCCCTGATCCGTTCCGGCCGTCCGGTGGCCTGTGTGCTGGGCGCGGTCCTGCACTTCGTGCCGGAAAGCGCGGATTTGGCCCGGATCACCGCGGCTCTGCGTGAAGCCCTGCCCCGGGGCAGCTATCTTGTCGTCTCCCACATCGCGGGCGATATTCCTTGGGGGGACCGTAACAACGAGGAGACGCTGAAGCGCGCTTTCGAGGACATGTATCCTCGAACCCGAGAACAGGTCGCTCGTTTCTTCGGTGATTTTGAATTGGTCGAGCCCGGTGTGGTGCTGGCATCTCAATGGCATCCCACCGGGGAGGCAGCCGGGCCTCATCCCGAATCTGCCATTTACGGCGGAGTTGCTCGCAGGATCTGAGCTCCGCGGGTGGAACCCAACGCAGGCACACGGCCGCGGGCCGCAGGGGCTTTTCCCTGCGGCCCGCGGTGCTTTCGTGGAACCACGCGATGGATTCGCCGGCGGACGGCTATCTGTGGATTCGGCTGTGAGGGAGCGACGACGGGAACAACTGCACGGCATCCCCGACAAGTTCCGCGCCGCTGCGGACGGACAGAGAGGGTTCGGGTCCGAGCACTGCGAGCGACCCCACGTACGGTGCAGGCAGCGGGAGGTCCCGGAGCGTGTAGTCCTCCGGGCGGCCAAGTTCCTCGGGCAGCGCACGCAGCGTGGAGCCGAGAACCTCGATGCGCCCCGGATGGATCTCAAGTCCCTTGCCGACGGCCTTGAGCACGGCTTCCTTGCGCGTCCACAGTCGTGCGAAGTCGGCGTAGTCCGAGCAGGTCGCGCGTTCCTGCTCCGTCAGCGCCCCGTCCAGTGGCTGCACCCCGGCCGTGGCGTCCTCGATGTCGAGGCCGACGGTCCGGTCCGAGACGGCGACCACGGCGAGCCCTCCGGCGTGAGAGAGCGAGAAGTCCAGACCTGAGTCGGCAGACTTGACGACCGGTTTCCCATGTCCCGGGTCACCGCAGTGGGCGCAGGTCCGGTCGAAGCTCAAGGCCGCCGGATCCCGGCCCAGCTTCTCGCCGAGGACGAGTCGCGCCAGCACCCATGCGGCGAGAGCGCGATTGCGGTCCGCCTCGCGCAGGATCCGTCGACGGCGGACGCGGTCGCGCCCGTCCAGGAGTACGGCGAGCGACTCGGGCACCTGGTCGACGCCGACGTACCAGACGTCAGTCACGGACGCTCTGCTCCACCATGCGGTCGGGATCGCCGAGTCCGGGCCTGGTGCTGCACCCGGCGATCCCGCCTTTCTCTTCGTGCTCCGGCCCGGGCGGCTCTCCGAGCCGCCACAGCGAGGTACCGCCGAGGAGCGCACCAGCCGGCATCTCGGGCACAACGTTCACGACGCTCCTGCGTTTCTCTCGTTCAGGCTGGCGGTTCAGGCCACCGGTGCGAAGAAGTTCTCGTTGATCCGGTCGATGGTGCGGAAGTCGGCCACGCTCAACGAGCTGACGTCGATCTGCCTTCCGGTGAGCTCCTCCAGAAGACCGATGAATTCCAGGAACGAGACCGACGCGATGAGCCGGGATTCGATGAGATCGGTGTCGTCGGCGATCTCTCCGTCCAGATCCGGGTTCTTGGACCGGATCCAGTTGATGATTTCCTCCATGTTCACACCTTCCTAAGCTGCCGATTCGTTGACTGCGACGAGCGCCCGCTGAGGGTCGCCGTGCACCTGCAGGAGCGCATGGACCCAGCGCTCCACACCGAACGCCAGACACCCGCTGTAGGCGGATTCATCACCGAAGGAGATGTTCAGGCGCTCACCGAAGAAGTTGCGGTGGCGGTTGACCGACGCGATGGCGGTCCCGTCGTCCGACACGAACTCGAACTTCACCGGATCCAGCTGGTTGAGGACCGACCGCGCGCCGTCACCGAGGTAGAAGGGATCGGTCGCGGGCTCCTTGCGCATCTTGATCCCGAGCTGGTCGGCCAGGCCCAGGACGAGCTCGGTCGACCGGCTCAGATGGTCCACCACACCTTCCTGGCTGCCGATGTAGAGCGCTTCGCGCATATGGAAGGCACGGAGCCGACGCAGGCCGTCGTAGTGCTCCTCGTTCCTGAAGCAGCGACCGATCGCCGTGATGACCTCGGGGGTCTCGATGTCCCGCTGCTGCCGCGACACCAGCAAGCCGTAGCAAGTCGCCGTGGGCAGGTAGCAGCCGGTCGAGACGAGAGGGTGCTCGGGGGAAGGAGTCCTGGCCTCCCCACGCGCCAGTTCCTCACGGGCCTGGTCCGTGAGCGTGGTCACGGGCAGTCCGAGGTGGGGGAAGTTGCGGAAGAAGTCCAGGCATGCCAGGTCCTCCTCGGGGAGCAGGGCCGGGCCGGCCACCGGTCGGGCCCCCAGCGCGAGAGCGATGTCCTGGAAGCGGGCCTCAAGAGCATCGAACAGGGCGGCCTCCTCGGATTCAAGGACCGCGATTCCAGGTGCGACAAACGTCGGCATGAGATCTCCCGTCAGTGGAACAGGCCGATGCGTCGATAGAAGTTGTTGGTTCGTTCGATGATGCGAGCGTTGATCGGCGCCCTCGCCGGGTCAGCCATGACGGAGGCACGGAATCGCGCGGGATTTGCGATACCGGCATCCTGGTAGGCGTCGCGGCTGTACAGCATCTGGATGATCAGGTCGATGTAGCCGCGCAGATAATGGCCGACCTCTTCGACCTCCTCGGCGGAGTGCGTCCGGCGAACCTCGTCGAAGAGCGCCTTCACGAGCTTGCCGCCGAAAGCGATGTGCCGTGACTCGTCGCGGTGGTGGATTCGGTTGACCGCTCGCACCGTGTCCGGGAGTTTCTCGTCGGCCGCCATGTGGGCGTTGAAGTAGTCACCGATCTGCTCGAAGATGAGGATCTGGCTAAAGACGATGAAGTTGTTCATCTCCGGCGCGCGCTCATCCGTGGGGAACACCATCCGCCGGTCCGGATAAATGCGACCGGCATAGCGCAGACAGAATTCGGCGAAGAACCACATGTGCTCGTTCTCTTCGCCGATGAAGTGGTGGAAGTACGGCGTGGGGATCTCGTAGCCGGGCGTGTGGATGCGGCGCATCACCTCGATGAGCAGCTCCCTGATGCCGTGGGCGATCAGGCTGTAGAGGTTGACGCTCTCCCAGCGCGAGAGTTCCACGAGTTGTTCGGGGCTCAGCTCCCGTTCTGCGGCAGTGCCGTAGACGGACAGCAGCTCCCGACTCATCCACAGACCGTCCGGCGTGATGGATTCGGGCCACTCAAAGGTCCGGTACGGGTTGTAGTAGTCGTCGACAGAGACGTCAATGAGTCTGCGTACAGCCCGGGCGAATTCTTCCGTCCATTCGATCGTCGACACCGCTGACACGTGACCTCCGTAACAGGACCATTGGTTGATGGGCCGACACGACCGGTCTGCCGCGCCGAGAAGGACCGTATGACCGCGCCGACACCATGTGCGTCCGCGACAATTTCATTCGCGGGGACACATCGCGCTGACTTTGCTCTTCTGCGGCTGAACGCCTCGCTTACCGCGACGGGCGTCAGCTCGCTCCTTGCGTGGCCAGTCGTCCCGGCGGACACCACAGATTCGACGTGAGTAATCGGAGCGCGTAGTCGCGGTGCGTTTGTCGCGGACGCGTGCGGTGGGGGTGAGTTCGTAGTTTCCCTATGTGGCACAGATTGTCGAAGACAACGGCCCCGTCAGGGAGCCTGCAAAAGGAGTATCGCCATGACTGTGGACGTCCTCTCCTCTCAGGACCACATGGACCTTGCCGCGCGCTGGGGGGCTCATGACTCCGTGCCGTTCCCCGTGGTGCTCACCCATGGGGAAGGCGCCTGGATGAACGATCTGGAAGGCCGGCGCTATCTCGACTTCCACGGGGGGTACTCCGCGGTCAACTTCGGCCACCAGCACCCCGACCTCATCGCCGCGGCGAAGGCACAGCTCGACCGGCTGACGCTGAGCACCCGTGCGTTCCACCACGATCAGTACGCGCCGTTCTGCCGTGAACTGGCCGAGCTGACGGGCGCCGAGATGGTCCTGCCCTCCAACTCCGGCGGCGAGGCTGTCGACACGGCGGTGAAGATCGCCAGGAAGTGGGCCTACCAGGTCAAGGGCGTGCCGGACGGAGCCGCCGAGATCATCGTCGCGGGCGCGAACTTCCACGGCCGTACCACGACCATCGTCTCGTTCTCCACGCACCCGAACCACCAGGCCGGTTTCGGCCCGTTCACGCCCGGCTTCAAGGTGGTGCCGTTCGGCGACATCGAGGCGCTGCGTTCGGCGATCACCGAGAACACGGCGGCGGTCCTGCTGGAACCGATCCAGGGCGAGGCCGGCGTGGTCGTTCCGCCGAAGGGATATCTCGCCGAGGTCCGTGAACTCTGCGACGACAGCAACACGTTGTTCGTCGCCGACGAGGTCCAGTGCGGACTGGCCCGCGCCGGCACGACCCTGGCGCTGGACCACGAGGGTGTCCGTGCGGACATGTACACCCTGGGCAAGAGCCTGAGCGGCGGACTCCTGCCGCTGTCCGCGGTGATCGGCCGCGCCGAGGTCCTCGGCGTGATCATGCCCGGCGACCACGGCTCGACCTTCGGCGGCAACCCGCTGGCGTGCGCGGTCGGCCGCGCGACCGTGCGGCTGCTGGCCACCGGGGAGTTCCAGGAGCGCTCCCGCGAACTCGGCGCGCACCTGCACTTCCGCCTCAACGAACTGGACGGCGTGTCCGAGGTCCGTGGGCGGGGCCTGTGGGCCGGTGTGCAGCTCAGCGAAGAGCGTGTGGCCGGGCGCCGGGTGACCGAGGCGCTGGCCGAGCGCGGCCTGCTGTGCAAGGAGGCCAAGGGACACCTCCGGGTGGCGCCCCCGCTGGTCGTCACCCGCGAGGAGATCGACCTCGGCGTCGACATGATCGCCGACGTGCTGGCCTGAACCGGACCGCCGCATCGGGCTGACTTGACCATCGAGTGGACTGGAGAGAATTCATGAGTGACTTCGCAGGACTGGTCGCGATCGTCACCGGCGGTGCGTCGGGAATCGGTCTGGCCACGGCGAATCTGCTCAGCAGCAGGGGAGCCCGGGTCGCCGCTCTCGATCTGAAGCCGGAGGGGCTCCCGGACGGCATCATGGGCGTCCAGGTCGACGTCACCGACGACGTCCAGGTCAAAGCCGCCGTCGACGCCGTGGTCGAGCGGTTGGGCAGGCTGGACGTCGTGGTGAACAACGCCGGGATCGGCGCCATAGGGGACGTCACCGCGAACGGTGATGACGAGTGGTTGCGCGTACTGGACGTCAACGTGGTCGGGATGGTCAGGGTCGCCCGGCACGCGATACCGCACCTGCGGCGCTCACCCGCCGCGTCGATCGTCAACACCTGCTCGATCGTGGCGTGGGCCGGGGTGGAGCAGCGGGCGCTGTATTCGACCAGCAAGGGGGCGGTGTACGCGCTGACGCTGGCCATGGCGGCGGATCACGTCCGCGAGGGCATCCGGGTCAACTGCGTCGCCCCTGGCTCCGCGGACACCCCATGGATCGGCAGGTCGCTGGAGCAGGCGGCGGATCCGGTGGCCGCCCGGGCCGCGCTGGACGCGTTCCAGCCCACGGGCCGTCTGGTGACGGCCGACGAGGTGGCGGGCGCGATCGCCTACTTGGCGAGCCCGTTGTCGAGCGCTTCGGTGGGCACGGTGCTCGCCGTGGACAACGGCATGCACGGCCTGCGGCTGCGGCCGCGGGGCCAGGCGTAGGCCGGCGGGCCGGACCGGAACACGCCGCCGCGGGCCGCAGGGGAGAGAACCCCTGCGGCCCGCGGCGTTTTCGTGGAACCACGGCAGCGACGAGAAGTGGAACCATGGCAGCGACAAGAAGGCGTGCGGCGCTGTACTGCGCCCCGGTGTTTCAGGGAAGTCGAAGCCGGGGTCAGCTGCTGACCCCGGCCGAGGATGGAGTGCCTCCGTCAGGTGGTGCGCCCAGGTGTTGCGCCGCCGGGCTGGGAAATCGGTTCGTCGGCTACGGCGTCCGAGCCGCGCAGCCGCAGACTGAGCTGGGCGCACACCAGCCCCAGCACGCCGATCAGGGTCCACAGCACCCACGGGCCGATCGCGTACACGGCAGCGCCGATGACCGGTCCGGCGCCCGTACCGAGCGCGTATGCGGCGCCGTACAGCCCCTGGTAACGCCCGACCATCCCCGGCGGAGTCAGACTCGCCAGGTGGGCCTGGACGATGGAGGAGTACGCCATCTCGCCGAACGTCCAGATCACCACCGTCGCCGCCAGCAGGGCCATTCCGGCGGTGAACCCGGACACCGCGAGACCGCCACATACGAGCAGGTTGGCGACGGCCAGGACGTACTCCGGCCGGTACCGCGAGATCACGCTGGTGATGGGCAGCTCCAGCAGCACCACCAGCAGACCGTTGAGCCCCATGAGAAGACCGAAGTCACGCGCGCTCAGCCCCACGTCGTTGACATGCAGGGGCAGGCCGACGGCGGTCTGGATGTAGGCGAACATGGAGAACACGGTCATCAGCAGGAATCGCACCAGGGTGCGGTCGGTGAGCACCTGCCGGTACCCGACCGCCGGGTCCGCCTGTGTCTCCGCGGTGCCGGAATCGGACCGCGGCTGCGGTGCGTCGCGCAGCAGCACGGCCACGATCATGCCGAACAGCAGGAGCGCGGCAGCCTCCACCAGGAAGAGCCCCGCATAGGAGATGCTCGCCAACACGCCGCCGAGCGCGCCGCCCAGGGTGGAGCCGATGTTCTGGGCGAACCGGAGCACCCCGAAGGCGGCGAGCCGTTGCTGGGCGGACGTCACGGAGTCGATCAGCACCGCCGCCATGGCCGGCCGGTAGACCTGCGACACCAGGCCGATGAGACCGACCACGGCGATGATCGTCGGGAGCGGTCCGAGGAACGGCACGGACGCCGTCAGCCCGGAGGTGGCCATGACGGACAGCAGGATGGCCCAGCGCCGGCCGATGGTGTCGGTGAGATAGCCGCCGATGACGTTGCCGAGGACCCGGCCCAGACCGGACGCGCCCAGCACGAGCCCCGCGGCCCCCGCGGAATGACCGCGCTGGGTCACGTAGAGCACGATGAACACCGGCAGGAAACTGCCGGCCTGGAGGATCAGGTTGCCGAGACTGATGATCCAGACTCGGCGGGGCAGACCGCGCAGGGCGTCACGGAATCGCGGCTCGCCGGCGCGCGCCCGGTCCGCCGTCTCCGTACTCACGCCGCCGACTCGGCGCGCACGTGGACCGCCGCGACCGGCTGCCGGCCGGCGGGGATGACATTGCTGGACAACGTGGCTCCTCCGTCTGGTGCGCCGCACTCGAACTCAGCGGCCTGGTCTTCTATCGCGGGCTGTTGGCGTAGAGGTGGTCGCGTTCGATTTCCCGGAGCTTCCGATAGTCCGCACGAAGCTGTTCCGGATCCTCGGAGATGAGGATCACGTACCCCGGCTGGGTCGCGACGTCGACCGTCCGGGGAAGCGGGTCCCCCGCCGGATGCGTCGTGACGGCGTGGGCGTAGGACGGGAGTGCGCGGATGGCGGCCATCGCCTCGTCGGACGGGGCCACGCCGTGATCATTCGGGTTGATGAGATGCACATACCGCAGACGTTCCAGCAACTGGTATGCGGTGGTGGGCAGTCGGTCGAACTCGTCGGGGTCCACCACGGACAGGCCTACGAGCTCGATCTGGTTGGTGCCCAAGCAGCGACGGGCGATATCCGGAACCTGCCCCCCGCCGAAGCGTGCGGCACACTCGACGAGCACCGGTCCCTTGGCGGTCATCATGATCTCGGTGTGGCTGGCCCAGTTCCGGACCTCCAGGGCGTCGAGCACTTCGTGCGTATAGGCCTCCACCCTCTTGGCCTCCGGGTCGTCCGGTGACAGCGGCTCGTTGTAGTCGTAGATGATGTTGCCGCCGGGTAGCCGCGTCTTGTAGTACCGCCAGATCTCGGCGGTGTGATGCCTGCCGTTCCGGCTGACCGTGTTGACGAAGTACTCGTCCCCGTCCAGGAACTCCTGTGCGAGGACGACCGTGTTGGGCAGGCCGTGGCGGTCGGGGCTGGTCATGATCTTTTCGTGGACGGCACGAACCTGATCCGCGGACGAACACGCCACGACGTTGTCGGTGCCGCAGCTGGAGACCGGTTTCAGGACGATCGGATAACCCGCGGTCGTCTCGGCCCACTTGATGATCTCGTCGGCATCGGCCGAGACGATCGTGGCCGCGGACTCGACTCCTGCGGCGCGCAGGGCCAGGACCATGTCGTACTTGTTGCGGCGGGACGTCGGCCGGCTCATCCCGTTGCCTGGAGTGCCGAGTTCGGCGGCGAGCCGGTCGGTCAGCTCGACGCCCGACTCCCCGGATGAGATCACCCAGCCCACCCCGAGCTCGCGCAGCGCGGAGCCGGTGGCCGCGACATCACCGTGGTGCCGCACATTGGCCACGAAGCCTTCGGGGAACGGCAGCCGGACCAGGTGGACGTCGGGGTTCGGCGACTGGACGTGCACGCATTCTATGCCGAGCCGGTTCATGACGGGCAGAAGGAGGCGTCCCATCGCGAACGCGTCGACGAACGCAACGCGCTTGGTTTGCGCCGAGGAACTACTTGGCATCGTCAACTACTTTCCTTGTGGGGCGGATACCGCGGACGGAAGGGCTTGGTCGAGCCGGTGATCGGATCGCGGACTCATCGTCACGGCGGTGCCGGATCCGGCGAGGGCTCGGCTGACCGGGTCCGGCACTCGCCCATCCGCTATGCGGACCGACGGCACTCCGCCGGCCAGCGCCTCCCGCGCCGCGACGAGCTTGAGCGCCATGCCACCGCCGATGCGCCGACCGGGCGCACCGGCCGCGGGTACCTCGTAGGTGCTCAGCACGCTGGTCTCGTCGGAGGGATCGGCGAGCACTCCCGGTGCGCCGGTCAGCAGCACCAGTCGGTCGGCGCCGAGTGCCGCCGCGAGCGCGGCCGCGACCCGGTCGGCGTCGACGTTCACCGGCTGACCGTGCTCGTCGATCGCGGGCGGCGAGACCACCGGCACGAAGCCGGAGCGCAGAAGGGATTCGGCGAGTTCGGTACGCACCTCGCCGAGCCGGCCGCTGAGATTGTCCCGGACCAGGGTCGTGCGGCCGTCCACGACGGAGCGCACGACGGACTTGCGGCGGGCGCGCAGCATGCCGCCGTCCAGGCCGGTGAGACCGACCGAGGGCACCCCGAGCCTGGACAGCTCCGCGACGATCTTCGGTTTGACCCCGCCGGCCAGCGCGAGGATGACCACCTCCAGTGTCGCCGGGTCGGTGTACCGGGTGGACACCTTGTCCGGGGCGACGAGGGTGCGTTGCGGGACACCGAGTCTCCCGGCCAGTCGTGCGATCTCCCCGGAGCCGCCGTGCACCAGGAGGATCGACTGTCCTTCGCCGGCGAGCCTGGCGACGTCGGCGCAGATGCCCGCGGCGTCGACGGACGGATTGCCGCCGCACTTGATGACCATGAGCGGTCTGGTGGTCACAGTGTCTCCAGTTCGCCGGGAATCGGATGGGATACGGGGCGGGAAGGGCCGACCGTCTCTACGCGGGCCGTGGTCGAGCCCCGATGAATCGCGCGTGCCTGCTCGCGGCCGCTACTCTCCCCAGTCCTCTTCGACCTCGGGCGCGCGGGCGAGCACCGTCGGACTCAGCGCCACGATCTCCAGTTCGCTTCGGCAGCCCGCACAATCGATGATCTCGTTGAGCCGCGCCGATTGGCTGATCTGCACCTCGTCCTCACATTCAGGACACGCCTGCATGGTGGGCATGTGGTGAATTCCTTTCAATCGGTTGTTTCGGGGCGGACCGCCGGTCTGCCACGTCGAAAAAGACGGTACGGCCGCGCCGGCGTCAGGGGCGTCCCCGGTGAATGCATTCGCGGAGACACGTCATGTTGACTTTTCTCTCTTACGGCTAAGCGCGTCGCTTACCTCGCCAAACGGAATTCGTAGCCGAAAGGGTCTTGGATCAACGCGGTGCATCTCCGTCATTGAATTTGCCGCGGACGCACGCGGTGCTGATCTGCGCGTAGCTTTATTCACGCGGCAGGACGGTCGGGGTCGGCCGTCTGAGCTGATGACCCTTGGCCCTCATCGATCGGAGAACCATGCGTACCTCACGCCTCTTCGGCTACCAGCAGCTCCACGAGGGAGCCGTCCTGATCACCCGTCAATGCCGCACCGTCAACGTCGTGCGCGGTCAGGAGCAGGTGTCCGAGCTGCTGTCGGCTCTCAAGAGCGAAGACGCTCAGGTCGTGCTGTCCCGCTATGCGAACGGAGCCCGGCGACCGCCTCACCGGCCCGGTGAGTGATGGCCGGCCCCGTACTTCGCGGGTCGGGGGTTGGGCGCGGACCTGGGCGGTGGAGGAGGCCTTCGGTATCGAGCCGGGCCTGATGGTGCGGCGGATGCTGGCCCGCTCCAGCGGCAACGCGGTCGGCCGGCAGGCTGCCTGGGCCGGGGAGGACATGGACAGACTCACCCGCGCGACGGGCGGACGGCGCTGCAAGACCCGCGAGAACGTCGCCGCCCGCGCCGAGGTGTTCGCCGTGAAGCGTCGCGTCGCCTCCTGGCCGAGAACGAGGGCCTGGGGCGGTCGGCGTCGGCTGAGGCGTGCACCGGGCCCCGAGCGGACGATGATCGGCCTCTACCTGGGCAACCGCCGGGTCCGGCCAAGCGGCCGGTTGGTTCTCTATCACCTCGGAGAGGTGACGCTGCGGATCGATGGCGTGACCGACCCGCCCACACCGCCCGGATCACCCGCGGCGTTCAACTCCACCGCTGTTCCGCCCGGCCGCTTGAAGGAGCCGGGTGCCTGGCGGGGCGGAGCAGCGACAGCGGTCCTCGCCCGACTGCCGGGCCCAGGTCCGAGGATCTCCGTCCGCTCCGCCCCGCTCCACGTGTTCCCCGGCGCCGGCCGGGTGTACCTGCCTCAGGAGCGCTTCTTCGTGAGCAGAACTCCAGGAAGAACATGTCGCGGTACCCCTTTGGAGTCGCCGGGGCCACCCGTACCGGAGATACGGAATGCAGACCCGTGCGGTCGTCCAGGAATATGTAGTCTCCGGGGTCGCTCAGGGTGTGGGTCAGTACCGGTGACTCGGCGTTGTCGTAGAGCGTGCTGACCCCGCCGGTGATGTCCTTCCGTGCGATCAGCATCATGACGATGTGCTCGACACCGTCCCGGTGGATTCCCTCCGGGGTCGGATTCCCGGCTTCCTTCTCGGTGGCGACGATGCGGTGCTGATGGATGTTGATCCGACGGACAGGAGCCACAGGTTCACCGTCGGGCGTGATCTCTGCGATGCGTGCGACGAAATGGGCCAGTATCCGCCGGAACACGGAAGTGTCCAGCAGAGCCTGGTTGATCGGCTCGAAGCGGCGGACGATGCCGCCGTTCAGACGGTTTATCTCCTTGCTCTGGAGGAAACCGTTCTGGTCGACCGACGCGACGGTGCCGTCGGCGACGGTGTATGAAATCACGGAGTGCTTACGGCGACGATAAGTGCCGCCGTCTCCCATGTACGGGTCCAGCGGCAGGTCCTCCCAGAACTGGCTGAACTTGTCCCAGTCGCTGCTGTCCCGTAGCAGGTCGTTACGCGCATTGCCGAGCGTGAACTTCAGCCCATCCATTCTCTCGGTCTCCTCCGGTCAGGGGCAGAAATGCGAGCTGCCGCGTTGTTGGGACACTACGGGCATGCGGGTGCGTTGCGCGTCCGTGACAGATTTATCGCCGGGACGCATCGCGTTGACCTTTCGGGCGTTTCATACGACGTGCCATTCGCCGACTGTGCTCAGGACGTTCGCCGCGCGAGCGCGCAACTCACTTACGGAATCGGCGTTGATCGCGAAACGGAGAAAGTAGTTCTCCTTCTCCAGGTCGGTCACCTGGTAGCCGTCGACGACCACCGCCTTGATGACGCCCGGGAGTTCACACAGGTCGTCCTCCGTGGCGCTGATCTCCACCCGGCCGAGCTCTTCAGCTTCCACGTCGACCCACCCGATGATCGTCCGGTCGCGAAGCGGGCCCAGCCGTTCCAGTGTGAACTCGCCCAGCGCCATGGAGACGATCGCCTCCACCGGGTCGATCCCGCTGATCTCCTGTATCGCCGTCGGATACATGCCGCCACCGAAACGGGGATTGATCTCCACCAGCTCCGTCCGGCCGTTCTCGTCGGCCCGGCCCTCGACGTGCAGCCAGAGTTGGTCGAGGCGGAGGTCGGCGCAGAGCGCGTTGAGCATCTCGGTCAGGAGGGGCACACCGGCACGCACGTGATCCTGCTGCGGGGGATGGACCCGAAGCCCCGCGTCGTGGTGCCTGACGTCGTCGTGGTCGGGCTTCTCGACCGCCAGGACCGGATGGAAGCGGCCGTCCACGATGGGTCCGTCCACGGAGAACTCGACACCGGGCAGATACTCCTCGATGATCATTTCCGTGTCGCCGAAGCCGCGCTCCGCCAGGTGGCGCTCGTAGGCGAGGAGCTCGGCCGGGCCGTCCACCCGGCGAACCAACCGCGAGGCCGTGGATTCACGCGAGGGCTTGACGATGGCGGGGAAGAAATCCACCTCCGCCGGGTTGTCGCAGAAGCCGATGGAGGACAGCCCAAGGCCTCGCATACGCTCTCGGACCAGCGTCTTGCTGGCCAGCACATCGAGGCCGACGCCGGCGCCCGGAAGGCCGTAGTGCGCGGCCAGGCCGCCCTGCCAGGGGAGCAACGGTTCGATCAGGTTGACGACGGCGATGGGGACGATGTCGCGCTCGTCGAGCCGGGCGATGAGCGTGGGCAGGTCCTCGCTGTCCCAGTCCACCACGACATGGTCATCGCATGTGTCGCGGTGGCGAGTGTCCGGAATCTCGGATATCAGTACCGACCGAAGTCCGCGGACTCGCAGCTGATCGGCAGCAGGGGCCACCGCGCCGGCATTCCATTTGGAGAGGATGAGTACGGATTTCACGGAGGGACCTCCAGATCTCACATCCAGGTCTGGCATCAAGAAATACGGGTCAGCATCAAAAATGGCAGGTCTGGGGTCGCATCGTGGTAATCGAGAGGCTCAACCGCAGGAGAGTCAGGTCAACACGCTCGTGAATGCGTTTGTCGCGAACTCACCTGACGTCGGTGCGGTCGCACTGTTCTGCCGGCTCGTCGGCGGCCGCGGTGTCGGCTGCCGAGGTCGGCAGCGGAACCTTCCTCGTGCCCACGGTCCGGACGCCGGAGAACAGCGCCCCGAGGAACGCCAGGGCGCCGACCGCCGCCGACACCCACAGGGCGCGGTGCAGGCCGATGCTCGAGGCGAGCGCACCGGAGCACAGCGATCCGACGGGAAGCGTGCCCCACATGACGAACCGGATCGTGGCGGTCATGCGGCCCATGAGCGGTCGCGGGGTGATGCTCTGACGCAGGCTGACCTGGTTCACGTTGAAGAGCACCACGCCGAACGACTGCAGGAACAGGCCGCAGGCGATGACCACTTCGGGGGTTGCGGCGGGCGCGGCGGGGGTGAAGAGAGGGCCGGCGCCGTTGAGGAGTGCACCCAGCACGATGCTCGGTCCGGTGCCCAGGCGCTGTGACAACCTGCGGGCCACGACGGCCCCCAGGACGACGCCGAGAGACCCGATCGCCATCACGGTGCCCAGTTTGGCGGCGGAGAAGCCCAGTTCACGCACCGTGTAGGTGGTGAAAATGGCTGCGACCATGCCGTAGGAGAAGTTGAGGAGCCCCCCGACCCCGGCCAGCGGGGCCAGCAGGCGGTGGCGACGTACGAAGGTCAGCCCCTCGCCGACCTCCTTCCACAGCACCGACCAGGTCGTCCGGTTGCCGTCCGTCGCCACCGGCTTCTCCCGCTCGGCAGGAATGCGCGACACCATGAACGCGGAGAACAGGAAGGACAGAGCATCGGCGCCCAGCGCGACCGGGGCCTTCAACGCCGAGATCAGCCAGCCGCCCGCGCTGGGGCCGATCAACTGCGACGCGGACCGCGCCAGCTCCAACTGGGCGTTGCCTTCTGTCAGTTGACCGGCCTCGACGACGTCCGGCAGATACGACTGGTAGGCGACGTCGAAGAACACGGTGGCGACACCCTGCCCGAACGCGACCACATAGAGCTGGCCGAGGGTGAGCATGTCCAGCGCGTAGGCCAGCGGGACGGTGAACAGCAGCAGCCCGCGGAAGAGGTCGGTGCTGATCAGGACGGGCCTTCGGGGCATCCGGTCGACCCACACCCCGGCAGGCAGACCGATCAGCAGGAAAGGCACGATCTGCGCGGCGGTGAGCACACTGACTTCGAACACACTGGCGTGCAGCACCTGGAGGGCGGCGAGCGGCAGCGCCAGGAAGCCGATCTGGCTGCCTATCTGACTGACGCCCTGCGCGGCCCGCAGCCGCCGAAAGTCGGGGTTCTGAGTGACCCTCATCTGGTCCGTCTCTCTCTCGGTGACGTGATGGCAGCGCTGGAAACGCCGCACTGAACTTCACGACGCATATGGGCCGATCTCAAGATTGGCACGCACAGTGCTCACGTCGGGTAATCGAGGTGCTTAGTCGCGCGACAGGAATCTAAGTCGGACGCCTCCTCGAGGATGTGTTCGTCGCGGACGCGAGTGAGGCGCACGGGTTCGTAGTTTTCTTCGCATGGGTCGTCTGTTCGGACCGGAAGGAGCCGTGGTGATGCGTCGGCGTATTGCAGCGAGGGGGATGCGGTCGTGATGCGGGTGGCGGTGGCCGGTGCGGCCGGTTATATCGGCGGGGAGTTGCTGCGACTGCTGCTGGGACATCCCGAGGTCGAGGTGGTGGGTGCAATCTCGTCCCGTTTCCCGGGGAAACGGGTCGATGGTGTGCATCCGAATCTGCGGTCCGCCACCGATCTGACGTTCTGTTCGGCAGACGAGGTCGGAGAGTGCGACGCGGTGTTCCTGGCGCTGCCGCACCGGGTGGCGATGACCCAGATCGATCACTGGACGCAGCGGTCCAAGCTCGTCTTCGACCTGACCGGGGACTTCCGCCTCGATGACACCGAAGTCTTCAGACGTTACTACGGCGAGGAGCACCAGGCCCCGCATCTGCTGGGCGATTTCGTGCCCGGCCTTCCCGAACTGCACCGCGACCGTCTGCGCACCGCGGACCTGATCAGTGTTCCCGGTTGCATGGCCATGGCCGGCGTACTCGCCCTGTACCCCCTGGTGGCCCGGGATCTGATCGATCTGGAGCAAGGGGCTCAGTTCGACGCCCGTACCGGTTCCAGCGGCTCGGGGGCCACGGCCGGCCCGGCCAACCTGCACGCCGAACGCAGCGGTTCCATGCGCGTGTTCGCGCCCACCGGGCACCGCCACGAAGCCGAGATCTCGCGGCATCTGGGCCTGTCGGCCGCGATGACCGCCACCGGCGTCGAAGCGGTCCGTGGGGTCCAGACCATCTGCCACGCCACGCTGCGCCCCGGCGTGGACAAGCAGACCGTGCGCCGGGCCTTTCGCGAGCAGTACTCCGAGGAACCCTTCGTCCGGGTCGTCGCGCACCAACGCGGCACCTTCCGCTACCCCGACCCGAAGATCCTCCTGGGCTCCAACTACTGCGACGTCGGCTACGCGGTCGACGAGGACAGCGGTCGCCTGACCACGATTGCCGCCCTGGACAACCTGGTTAAGGGGGGCGCCGGCAACGCCCTGCAGTGCCTCAACATCCGCATGGGCCGGCCCGAGAACCTCGGCCTGACCTTCCCCGGTCTCCACCCCCTGTGAACCCCGGCCGACTGGAGAGATCGTGACCACCCATCCGCTGACCGTTGTCACGAGTACGCACGGGGACCGGCATTACAGTGCGCATCTCCGGTGCGGGGGCGCCCACCCAGAGCTCACGCGAAAGCGAGATCCGCACATGAGCGAACCGAATGGCACACCAGCCGAGTGGCAGGGCGGCACGGTCTGGCTGACCGGCCTGCCGAGCGCGGGCAAGACCACCATCGCGGTGGGTCTCGCCGAGCGACTGCGCGCCGGTGGACACCGGGTCCAGGTGCTCGACGGTGACGAGGTCCGTGCCGCGCTCTCCGCGGAACTGGGATTCTCGAAGGAGGACAGGGACACCAACGTGCGGCGGATCGGCTACGTGGCCGGGCTGCTCGCCGAGCACGGCGTCACGGTGCTGGTGCCGGTCATCGCCCCCTACGCGCTGTCCCGCGCCGCGGTCCGCGACCTGCACGCGGCGCGCGGCGTCCCCTACATCGAGGTGCATGTGGCGACCCCGGTGGAGATCTGCGCCGACCGGGACGTCAAGAGCCTCTACGCCAGGCAGGCGGCAGGTGAACTCAGCGGTCTCACCGGCGCGGACGACCCCTATGAGGCGCCGGTCGATCCCGATCTGCGGGTCCACACACAGCACCAGACGGTCGACGAGTCGGTCCGCCAGGTGCGCGCGCTGCTCACGGCACGGGGTCTGTCATGACCGCCCCGGCGCGGGTCGTGCCGGCCGGCCGTCCCGGACGCATCGGCCCGCGAGTGGAACCGGTGCCCCCGCTGACGCACCTCGAAACGCTGGAGGCCGAGGCGGCCCACATCTTCCGCGAGGTGGCGGGGGAGTTCGACCGGTCGACGCTGCTGTTCTCCGGTGGCAAGGACTCGATCGTCATGCTGCACGTGGCGCTCAAGGCGTTCGCCCCGGCGCCACTGCCGTTCTCCCTGTTGCACGTGGACACCGGCCACAACTTCCCCGAGGTGATCGCCTACCGCGACCGGATCGTCGAGAAGCACGGCCTCCGGCTCGACGTGGCGTCCGTGCAGTCGTACATCGACGACGGAACGCTCCGCGAGCGGCCGGATGGCACCCGCAATCCGCTCCAGACCCTTCCCCTGCTGGACGCCATCCGCGACGGCCGCTTCGGTGCCGTGTTCGGCGGCGGCCGGCGCGACGAGGAGAAGGCACGCGCCAAGGAACGGGTGTTCAGCCTGCGGGACGAGTTCGGTGCCTGGGAACCGCGTCGGCAGCGGCCCGAACTGTGGCAGCTCTACAACGGTCACCACCAGCCCGGCGAGCACTTCCGCGTCTTCCCGCTGTCCAACTGGACCGAGCTGGACGTCTGGCAGTACATCGAGCACGAGGGCATCGAACTGCCGGGGATCTACTTCGCGCACTGGCGCAAGGTGTTCCAGCGCGACGGCATGTGGCTGGCGCCCGGCGACTGGGGCGGCCCCCGGGACGACGAGTCCCTGTCCGAGCGCCGGGTCCGGTACCGCACGGTCGGTGACATGTCCTGCACCGGCGCGATCGACTCGTCCGCCTCGACGGTGGGCGAGGTGATCGCGGAGATCGCCGCGAGCCGTGTGACCGAGCGCGGCGCGAGCAGGGCCGACGACCGGCTGTCCGAGGCAGCCATGGAGGACCGCAAGCGAGAAGGGTACTTCTAGATATGTCAACAGGCGTCGCGGAAGCGGAAGATCAGACGTGCTCCACCGGCCGGCTCTCGGGTGGCCTGTTGCGGCTGGCCACCTGCGGGTCGGTCGACGACGGCAAGTCCACCTTGGTCGGACGGCTGCTCTACGACACCAAGTCCGTCCTCGCCGACCAGGCGACGGCCATCGAGGAGGTGTCCCGCAGACGGGGTCAGGACGGCCCCGACCTGGCTCTGCTCACCGACGGCCTGCGGGCGGAACGGGAACAGGGCATCACCATCGACGTGGCCTACCGCTACTTCGCGACGCCCGCGCGCCGGTTCATCCTCGCGGACACCCCCGGTCATGTGCAGTACACGCGCAACATGGCCACCGGCGCCTCCACCGCCGACCTGGCGGTGGTCCTGGTCGACGCGCGCAACGGCGTGGTCGCGCAGACGATGCGACACGGCGCGATCGCGGCACTGCTGCGGGTGCCGCACGTCGTACTGGCGGTCAACAAGATGGACACCGTCGGCTACCAGGAGTCCGCCTTCACCGCGATCGCGGACGAGTTCGCCCATCGGGCGCGCGAGTTGGGGATCGCGGACGTCACCGCCATCCCGATGTCCGCGCTGTCCGGCGACAACGTGGTCGAACCGTCGACCAGGATGGACTGGTACGACGGCGACACACTGCTGTCCCATCTGGAGAACGTGCCGGTCGGAGCGGATCCGGTCGTGCAAGCCGCTGCGCCTGCCGGTGCAGTACGTGATCCGGCACCCCTCGGAGCACCGGCAGGTGGTGGAGCGCTGGCCGGCCGGACAACTCGCCTCCGGCGTCCTCAAGGTCGGCGACCGCGTCGTCGTACAACCGTCCGGGGAGACCAGCACGGTCGTCGGCCTCAGCGTGCTCGGCAAGGAGACCGACAGCGTGCGGGCACCGCAGTCGGTGGCCGTTCGACTCGCCGACGAGATCGACATCTCCCGGGGCGACATGCTGACCGCGGGCCCTGCTCCACAGTTGCTGCGGCACATCACCGCCAACGTGTGCCACCTGCACGATCGCCCGCTGCGGGCGCGACAGCGTGTGCTGCTCAAGCTCACCACCCGGACGGTCCAGGCGATGGTGGAGCGGATCGACTACGGCATGGACGTCACCGACGCCCGTCGGCTGCCCTGCGAGGACGGTCTCTCCGTCAACGACATCGGCGGCGTACAGATTCGCACCGCCGAGCCGCTCGCCGTCGACGACTACCCGGAGAACAGACGAACCGGCTCGTTCCTGCTCATCGACCCGCAGGACGGGGCGACGCTCGCCGCGGGGATGGTCGACGCGGGAACTCAAGCAGGCTGGGCACTGGCCGGATACTGACGCCGCGTTGTCGTATCGAGTGCGAAGCCAATTACTGTCGTGGGCCGGAGAAAAATTCGACAGCAGGCACAGCCGGGGACATCTTCGGCGTTGCGTTTGCATGCCTGTCGGCGCCTGCCGGCTCAACTGCTGGAACTGTTCAAGGCCCCAGCCGACCGTCGTAAGGGTGCCCGTACGCTGTCGAACGTCGTTTTCAGCCCTACTTGAGGTGTGCCTGCCACATCTCAAAGAAGATCAGTATTCTGCTCGATACCGGTCTGGTGCTGCCGAATCGGGGGAGATACACGGCATGTTCGAGTCGACTGATCTTGTTGCCCGGAGAGGGTGCTTCGCTGCCGCTCGATCGTTTCGCACAGTGTTCGGACGGCTGACTGACGCTGCGTCGGCGGCGCCCGGCACGGGAGAGACAGCTCGATGACGCAGTGGCCCTGGTGGCTCGAACGTCGTGCACGGATGGGCTCCGCCAGGTCCGGCAGGGGCGACATGCTCGGCGCGCGCCGACTGCGGAGGGCGCGCGGTGACCCGTACACAATGCACCCGGGCGAGGGGCTGGTGCATCCGGCCCGGGTCAATTCGGGATGAACTTCCTGATGACCGAGCCCGGACAAGGCCTGGTCACTGCGTGACGCTCGACGTGCGCCGCAGGGGCGAACTCGCTATCTACTGGTGACGTGCGCCATCTCACTCGGCGACCCCGGCTCAGTGCTGTCTTCCACTGCCGACTACCGCACGGGTCGCCGCCCAATATGCCCCCGACCAGCCGCCCTTGTCCCCGCGAGCCGGGAGCGGGCGGCCCCGGCCACTGCCGCGTTCGGCTCGGGCACAGGTGCGCCTTTGCTCAACGCGTTGTCCAGTCCCACTGGCGCGGACCTGCCCGGTCCGCGCATACGAGGCCGCAGATCCCGGAGGCCGCAACCACCTGAGAAGCGGAGACCTTGCGCAGCGATGTGCCGGAGGAAAAGACGCAGAGGTGTCGAACCAAGAGGAAGCCGACAGCGGACGCCACTACGGCGAGGAGTGGGTGCCGATCGCATCCCTGCTTCCGTCGGATTCGCCGAGACTGGCCGGTGAGAGCGCTGAACACATCCAGGTCCTGGCTCTGTCCGAGACGGTACTGCCGCCGATAGTCGTGCACTTGCCGACCCGACGCGTGATAGACGGAATGCACCGGTTGCGCGCGGCCAGACTCCGCGGCCAGCGCGAGATCCTGGTCCGGTTCTACGACGGTGACGACGAAGACGCGTTCATCGTCGCGGTGGAGACGAACATCGCGCACGGGCTGCCGTTGTCACAGGCCGACCGGACCGCGGCGGCGGCCCGGATCATTCACACGCGTCCACGATGGTCGGACCGAAAGGTCGCTTCGGTGACCGGTCTGTCGGCGACCACCGTCGGGGCCATCCGCCGGCGCTCGGCCGAAGGCTCCGGACGGGCGGACGTGACGGCTCGGGTGGGACGGGACGGCAGGGTCCGTCCGCTGGATGCCACCGCGGGCAGACTTCGGGCGGGCGACCTGATGACGCAGCGGCCCGAGGCCCCCATCCGCGAGATCGCCGTGGCCGCGGGGGTTTCCCCGGCCACGGCACTGGACGTCCGCCGTCGGCTCCGCAACGGCGAACACCTGGTCCCGGCGCGCCAGAACCCTGCCCGTCCGGCTCGTTGTCGCCCGCCGCCGTACGCCGGCCGAGATTGAGCCGGACGACAACGGCAACCAGTTATCCGAAGATCCCCCCACCAGCAGCACGCGTGATGCGTCCTGGCGAATGACTTGTCGCGGACGCGCATTCATCAGCCTTCCGGGGCCTGTCCGGGATGGCGTCCCACCAGGTGGTGTAGCCGATCAACGGCCCGGAATGCGCAGGCCACCGCCGCATCGATGCGGCTCGAGGTCGCCCGTGGCGCTGACGGCAGTCAGCCGGGCGCGATGCGGGAGCCGTGTCGCCGCGGCGTAGCTGGTGCGCGGCTTACCGGAATGCGTCGAGCAAGGTCGCCTACACCACGAGGCGGGACACGACCCTGTCCGGCGGATCTTGCCGGACAGGCCTCTGGTCTCAAGGAGGGCTCAGCGCTTGAGCGTGAAGGTGAAGTCGCCGGAGAGCTTGCCGCTCAGCCGGACTGCCGAAACGAGTTTCCCGTCCGTGATCAGTTTCTCGACCTCGGCCCGTGAAAGACCGCAGCCTTCAGCGATCAGTCGCACCGGCCGGACGGGGATCCGCGCCGCGAAGCGGACCGAGACGTCGATCGCCTCGCGGTTCAGGTGATCCGATCCGCCGGTGTCGAGACGCCAGGCGTCGTCCCAGTCGAGTAAGATGTGATTGCGGCGCCTCACGACCGGGTCCTGGAGCAGTTCAGCCGCCAGGTCGGGGTCGTTCTCATGCAGTCGGTCCATCAACTCGGGTCGTATGGAGCGCACATTCATCCGCTCCATGACCGTGAGCTTTGTGGTCTCCCCGCAAGCGGTACAGAGCGCGAGGAGCCAGACGTCGATGAGTTTGTGGTTGGCGTTGACGCGAAATTTACCGCTTGTCCGGAAGCTGTCGGACGCGCACACGTGGCAACGACGGCGAATGAGCGGCAGACAGACAGGTTCGACTACCCAGTTTTCGAGCACAGAGGTACACCTGTTTCAGTGAGAAGCCCGCAGCAACAAAGAGCGCGAAGCAAATGCGCGACGCGCGACGAATTAGCGCTAGGGAGGTCTCACAAGGTGTACAACGGCATGTCCTTGGCTAGACGACTTGGCTCGGCAGCATGGTAGTAATACACGGCGACACTGCTCCACTGATTTTTCGGACATCTCACCGCCAGGTTCTGTATATCGATCGGCGTGTCATCACCGTGATATCGGGGCGACTTGCGCCGGCCGTGCCGGCAAGTACGACAGACGCTACGGACGGACCCTCACTCTGCGCGTCCGCGACAGGTTCAACCGCCAGGACGCATCGCGTTGACTTTTCTCCGCTGCGGCTGCGCATCGCGCTTACCCGTCTCCGGGGCCCACCCGTGCCACTCTCGGCTGGAGCCCGAACACCTGTCGCGATAGAGCAATGCCCAAGACCTGTGGATCGAGTTCGGGGAGCACGCGAAGGGCGTACCTTCCCGAGTTATTGAGGCGGAACGGTTGAGTTGCCTGCTCGTTGGCAGGGTGTGATCGAGGTTGGGGACGCGCGTCGGCTGCCGCCCGCCGCGCGGGAGGTGGT
>NZ_JBEXHW010000050.1:0-31970 GCF_040608235.1 Streptomyces sp. NPDC005202
GCACCGCCGCTACGAACGCAAGGCCGAACACTTCCTGGCCTTCACCGCCATCACCTGCACCCTCATCTGCTACCGCAGACTCACCAAATGAGACGGCGTCTTAAGGGGGCGGGTTACGTCGTGTCGTGACGTCTGTCGTGGGCCCCGCTATGCCAAAGGAATGAGGTATCTCGATGGCGGCGGGCTGACGGCTGAGGAGCGGGCTTGGCGCGAGCGGATCCGGTTGGCGGCCGCCGATCTGATGGAGGCAGGAGTCAGTGACCGGGAGGTGGCCCGGCGGTTCCGGTGACCCGGATGTCGGCGAACTGCTGGCGGCGGGCGTTGGCTTCGGGGGGCCGTCAGGCCCTGGCCTCCAAGGGTCCTGGCGGCGCCGGCTGCAAGCTCGACGTCGGCCAACTGCGTACTTTGGAGGCAGTGTTGGAGGCCGGTCCGGTCGCGTGCGGCTGGAGTGACCAGTGCTGGACTCTGGCCCGGATCGCCGAGGTGGTGCGCCGCCGGTTCGGGGTCGACTACACCCTGGCCGGGCTGGACCTGCTGCTGCACCGCATCGGCTGGAGCGTGCAGGTCCCGGCCCGCAAAGCCACTGAGCGGGATGAGCCGAAGATCGCCGCCTGGAAGGACGAGCAGTGGCCCGTCATAAAAAGAGAGCGGCGGACTTGGGCGCCTGGCTTGGCTTCGAGGACGAAGCCGGCCAGGGCCTGAGGCCGCCCAAGGGCCGCACCCGGGGCCACCGTGGCCGGTTGCCTGGCGCAGATCCCGGGATGCTGCCGGGTGATTCCCCGCTGCTCGCGCAATTTCCCACTTAACTCTGGACGAAGTCGAGGAGGTCTCGGGATAGACGCTCCTTCTCGGTATCGGTGATGCCGTGCGCCGCGCCCTCGTAGACCTTGAGCTGGGCGCCTTGGATCATCTGCGCCGAACGCTTGCCGCCAACCTCGAACGGCACAATCTGATCATCATCGCCGTGGATGACCAGCGTGGGCACGTCAATCCCCTCCAGGTCCGGACGGAAGTCCGTCGCGGAGAACGCGGCGATGCATTCGAAAGCTGCGCGGTGACCAGCAAGCATGCTGTTGAGCCAGAAGCCGTCACGGATACCTTGGGCGACATCACCGCGCCGGTTGTGGCCGAAGAACGGACCGTCGGCGAGGTCACGATAAAGCTGCCCACGACCCTTGCGCTCACCGTCGCGGATGCCGTCGAACACTTCGACAGGCAGTCCCTCGGGGTTGTCGTCGGTACGAACCATCATCGGCGGTACGGCCGAGACCAGGACGAGCTTGGCAACCCGCGCGCTGCCGTGCCGCCCGACGTAGTGCGCCACTTCGCCACCACCGGTGGAATGGCCGGCCAGAGTGAGACCAGTGACGTCGAGATGATCGAGCAGTGTGGCCAGGTCATCGGCGTACGTGTCCATGTCGTTGCCGTCCCACGGTTGCGAGGAACGGCCGTGACCGCGTCGGTCGTGTGCGATCACCCGGCAGCCGTGCTCGGCGAGATAGAGCGCCTGTGCTTCCCAGGCGTCAGCGTTCAGGGGCCATCCGTGACTGAGCAGGACCGGCGTTCCGTTCTTCGGACCCCAATCCTTGTAGTAGATCTGCGTGCCGTCGTTGGTCTCCACGTACCCCATCACAGTGTCCTTTCGTTCGTGATCCACTGAAGGCGAACATAGAGGACAAACGATCCAGGCCCACTCAGGGCGCGAATCTCCGTTGCCAGTAATTATTTCGTCACCCAGAGTCCACATTTCGTCAGTTCCGCTCGGTGGCGCCCAGGCGCGATCAGGACCGGAGCCAGATGAGGAGTGCGGCAGCCCGCCGCGAACTCCAGCCGTCGTCGACCGGTCCGGCGTGTCATTCATCGCGTCCTCCCGGGGCATCATGCCGTGACATACGGCCGAACCACAGCCGAGGGGAACTGCAACGGCTCGTTCAGCCGCGACACGACCGGAATATCCCGGATGCAACGCCCATGCCGAAGCCCGAGGTCCGCATCGAAAGTTCCTCACGCATGCGCACGTACCACGCGTACTCCTCTTCCTTGACGCCGTGTGTCGCCATGGAGGTGCGAAGGGTCTGCGCGTCCGCCTGCCGCTCGCCAAAGCCGATGACCTCGCCGGGGCCGAAGAACAGGTCCGCGTTCCGCGCTGTCTTGCCGTCGTCGTCCGCGAACGCCTGGTAGAACGGCACGGTCAGGGAATCGAAGTGACGCACCCACAGGAACTCGACACCGTCACCGCCGTACAGCGCGGCCGGGACCTCGCGGAGGCTGAGGCGCGCGGCGAAGACCCGACAGGCGCGTGGACCGACGTGACGGACCGCGTCCTCTCCGAGGCTGACCGCATCCGCGCCCGCGGCGCCGCCTGATTCCCAGATTGCTCGATACGCAGTGTCGTCGGCCCGCTACTCCTCCCGCGTGGACCGCCACTGCCACGTAGACGATCAATATGCTTTGGGAGCAGTGCGTGACCTACCGCCTCAAGTACGACTCGGCCGCCGAAGCCGTCCACGAGGCGATGCCCCAGGCCGCCAACGAAGCCCTCACCCTTGTACTCGCCGCCGCCTGCCACGACCCTCTCGGAGTGACGGAGCCCTACGGCGAGGACGCGGCATCATGCGGATGATCGTCACCGAGGAGGCCTTCGCCGTACTCCTCATCGGCTACACCCTCAAGACGATCACCGTGCTCCAGGTGGCCTACCTGAGCTGAGGAAGACCAAGCCCGGTCGTGCGCCGACCGGGGGCTGCGCGCGAATGACCAGGGTGTGTCCGGCGATTCACTGCACCCCATCGGACAGCCCTTGGTGGTGGCTACTCCTTGTGTGTCACCCTGCGCGCCGGTCCGGTGATGTGGCGGTACCCGCCGGCGTAGAGGCGGCGCCGACCTGACGGACGTGGCCTGCCGGCGGCGGGTGCATATCCAGCCGCCCGGTCATCGTGGCTTTGCCGGTTTCCAGCCCCAAGCAGTCAGCATTCCGGGAGACAGTCCGGCGCATGTCGGAGAGTCCAGCCAGCGTTCCGCTTCGTCGATCCCGGCGTCGTCCACCATGCCCGTCCCCACCATCGCGGCACGCGCCCGGTCCCATGTCCGGGCCCAGAACCGGCTGATGGGGCTGCCCGGCACCAGGGGCGGGACATGGATTTCGGCGGCCACGGATTCCAGCCCGGCCGCAAGCATCAGCTGGGGACAGCGCGGTACCCACGAGACGTCGGTGCCGATCGTCTCGCGCAGCCCCTGCCACATCGCCCGCATGGCGACCGTGTACGGGGTGTCCGGGGCGTCATCGGTCGTCAGGTCCACCGCGTCGCTCAGCACGAGTACGCCTCCCGGTGCGAGCAGCCCGGCGAGACGCTCGACCATCCGAGCGGGAGACGGCAGGTGCATCAGCACGAACCTGGCGTGGACGAGATCGAAGAGACCCGGCTCAAAGCGATCGGAGGCCACATCGGCCTCGAGCGCGGTCAATCCCGCGACGGGCTCGGATGCGAGGAACCGGATGTCCCGGTCCACCGCCACAACCTCGGTGACACCCGCCTCGCGCAGAAGCAAGCGTGCCACCGTTCCGGTTCCGGCACCCACGTCCAGACAACGCCAGCCCGGCCCGGCACCCAGCTGCCGCAACCGCGCGATCGTCGTGGCGTCGTAGACGGTCGCCCCGAGGTCGATCCGCTCCGACTCACCCGCGTCCTGCGGACGGAATACCCGCTCGCCATAGTGCCCGGGGCTCTCGGATCCTCGATGGACCCCGGAGCCGTCTTCACGTGCCACGCATCCATTGTCGTGGCAGGACACGGACCGTACACCTTGTGGCACCCCCGCATGGCCAGCCCGCCCGCGACCCACTTGCGCCACGACGCTCCGCCCCGAGTCCCGCCGCTACCCGGGCCCGAACTCACCACGGCTGACGGCGCCAGGGCCACGCACGGCAGGGCCGAGGGGCAGCGCTTCCCTGTCACCCGGGGCCCTGCCTACGGGGAGCCGGCTTCGACCTGCCCCGTGGCTTCCCCTGTCAGGACATCCTGCGGCAGAGCAGGTCGGCGGGACCCGCAGTACTGCCCAGCCGTGTGTTGAAGGCGATCCCGGCGGCGTACTCGTCATCGGCGCACTGGCCTTTGCAGTCGCCGTGGGCGAAGTCGCCGCCGTACGCATCGGCGTCTCTCGGCCCACAGCACCAAGCCCGTCCCGGTCGACCTGGCGGATCCCCTGGCGCTCTGCCCAGGCCGGCTGTATGCAACTGGGAGACCTCCGGAAATCGCCCCCTACGGGCAGTTGTCTACGGGGCTCCGGAAAACGCCGGCGGAACCGTCAAGCTGCTCAGCGACGGCCCCACCGAACAGACCATCAGCACCGACCTCGCCACGCTGCCGCCCTCGGCCCGCAAAGTCGTCATCGCCGCCGCCACCGACGGCTATCGCCCCTTCGGCGACATCGGCGCCCTCCACATCACCGCGGCCCGGCCAGCAGCGGCGCGCCCTCATCCAGGCCACCCAGCATCACTGAAGGCACCATGATCCTCGCCGAGATCCACCGACGCGGACCCCTGTGGCGACTGCGCACCCCTGTCCTTCGCAGGCAGCGCGAACCGGGCCGAGCGGTGGTCACCTCACAGCAATGAGTCGAGCGTGATCGGCAGGGACCGGATGCGTTTGCCGGTGGCGTGGTAGACCGCGTTGGCGACCGCGGCGGCGATGCCCACCAGACCCACTTCGCCGATCCCCTTGGTTCCGGTCGCGCCGGCGCGGTCGGGCTCGCCCACGAACACGACGTCCATGTCCGGGATATCGGCGTTGACGGGGATGAGGTAGTCACCGAAGGTGCCGTTGGCGATGCGGCCGGACGGGGCGTCCGTGATGGTGTCCTCGAGGAGGGCCTGGCCGATGCCGCCGACGGTTCCGCCGACGATCTGGCTCCGGCCGGTCTTCTCGTTGAGGATGCGGCCGCCGTCGATCGCGGACACGACACGCGCGACGCGTACGAGCCCCAGGTCTGCGTCCACGGCGCACCTCGACGAACTTCGCGCCGAACGCACCGGAGAGCGCCATCCCCAACGCCTCCGGTGACGCCGGGGTGCTGTAGCCTTTGGCCGTCAGCTCCGTGAGGCCGTGGCGGCGGAGGATGTCGGTGTACGCCTCGCCCTGGTCGGGCCGCCCGACCAGGTGGATACGGCCGCCCGCGACCTGCACCGTATCGGCCGAGGCGCCGTGGAGCGGGGAGTCGTTGTCCTTGCCGGCGAAGTCGACGAAATTCTTGACGCGTTGCCTGCACGCGTGGTGGATGGCGTTGCCGAGGGCGATGGTGAGTCCGGAGCCACCCGCCTGGGGTGCGGCGGGCATGTCCGAGTCGCCGAGGTCGAAGCGCACCCGCTCCAGCTCGAGCCCCAGGCACTCGGTGCGCCGGGCAGGACCGCGCCGATCGCGGCCACCAGGCCAGTGTGCGCGTCGGAGACGACCAGCTGGACCCCGGACAGGCCGCGGGCGATCAGCGAGCGCAAGAACGCCAGCCAGCCGGCCCCGTCCTCAGCGGTGGCCACGTCGAGGCCGAGGATCTCGCGGTGCCCGTCCGCGTTGACGCCGACCGCGATCAGCGCGTGGACGTTGATGATCCGGCCGCCCTCGCGGACCTTCCGGGTCAGTGCGTCGACCCGGACGAACGCGTAGGGACCCTGGTCCAGCGGCCGGTTGGAACGCGGCGACCTGCTCGTCCAGGTGCCGGGCCATCGCACTGACCTGGGACTTCGACAGCTGGGTCACGCCGAGCCAGCAACCGACTTGATGTCAGCGGCCCGGTCTCGCCGCCCGCGCGGGATTGCCCGCCGACGCTGCCGAGGAGCTTGCGTACTCGGTGCAGGGGTGGCAGGAAACAGAACTGCGGCCCGAAACGCAGTGGGAATCATGCGGAGGGGCTCGGCAATCGCCGAGCCCCTCCTTCTCGTAGCGGGGACAGGATTTGAACCTGCGACCTCTGGGTTATGAGCCCAGCGAGCTACCGAGCTGCTCCACCCCGCGTCGGTAGGACCACTGTACACAAGTTCAGACATCGGGCGCTGCCCAGCCAGACCACCGGCGGGTGCCGTCCGCCTCAGTCCCAGTGCGGTTCCTCGACCTCGGTGGCCAGCATCGAGCACGCAGGTCCTTCCCAACGGCCGTGCGTGCCGGGCAGATCCGCGCGAGCACCGCAGGCGTCGCCGTCGGGCGCCTGGCGAAGGCGGTCCGCGAGGACCCGGTGGCGGATGCCAGGAAGCGAGAAGGAAGTTGACCGCTTCCGCTCCACCGCACGAGGCGGCGTTCAGCCCGGCCTCCGTGCAGCCGACCGCGTCCCCGTATTCGGCGGCGAAGGAGCAGTCACCGGCTCCGCCCCTGGCAACTCCGAGGACGCCAGGGGCAGTGAGCGTATCGTCGGCTACTGTGAGGACGGCGGCACCGAGCGCTACAACGTGGCCGTCTGCGTCAGCGGCGACGGCGTGCTCGGTCGCCACCGCAAGGTCCCCCTCTCGCCCGGCGAGGTCGCCGCGTACGTGCCCGGTGACCGCTTCGACGCCTTCGACACCCCCGTCGGACGCATCAGCATGCTCATCGACTGCGACAAGACTTTTGCCGGATCGGCAAGGTCGCTGGCCGTGGACGGTGCCGAGATCCTCGCCCGCCTGTCGGCCCGGCCCAGGACCGCCAAGCCAAGCTCTTCCACCTGTATGACCAGGCCCATGCCGCCGAGAAACAGGTCGTCCTCGCCTCCTCCAACCAGACCGGCACGATGGGCGGCATGCGCTTCCTCGGCCAGTCCAAGGTCGTCGGACCCGGCGGCGACATCCTCGCCCGCACCTGCGCCAAGCCCGGCCTGGCCGTCGCCGAGGTCGACATCGCCGGCGAGAGAGATCGCGCTCGCTGCATCCTGCGCCACCTCGACGAACGCCGCCCCACCACCTGGCGGGAGATCCGCTCGTGACGCAGCTGAAGATCGCCCTGCTCAGCTACAGGTGTCACTTCCGTTCGAAGATCCACCGTTGACCGTACAGACCCACGGCATCGAGGGATGACGGTCACCACTCGAGCCGATGCCACGAACGTGCTTTTCCCCGTCTGCGACACCTGCCGGGCGTCGACGTGGACACGGTCGCGGACGTCTTCCTGCTCAGCTGCAACGCCACGTCGGCCACGCCGTCGCAGAACGCTGCCCAGCCCGCGCCCGACGATGCGTCGGCAGTTCCACAGAACCGCTGTGTGATGGCTCACGGACGGCTCAGGCATCCCGGTGGGGGCAGCGACCGTCCTCTCCCGTGCGACGTGACCACGTCGTACCGAACGATGGGACGCGGTACGGGAGTCCGCGCCGGTCGACGAACACAGGGGAACATACCGATGCGACTTCGCACCATCACCGCCACGGCAGCTGTCGTCATGGTGGCGGGTTTGGGTCTCACCGCCTGCAGCTCCAACAACGGCGACAAGGCCGCGAGCACCAACGACAGCACCACCTCGGCCTCGCCGGGCACCGCGGTGAGCGGCGAGGCCGCCAAGTCAGCTACCGGCGCTGCCGCCTCCACTGCCAAGGGTTCGACCACCGGCGGCAAGAGCGGCAAGCGCGGCACGGGCACCGGCGGCACGGGCGGCGGCACGGTGGCTGCCTGCACGACCAAGACCACCAAGGCGCAGTTCGTCGCCTCCGCCACGCACGCCAGCGAGTCGGAGCCGGCCGCCGCCACCATCAAGATCACCAACATCTCGGGCAGGACGTGCACCATCGTCGGTGCCTCGTCCTTGACCGCCAAGGACGACCAGAACAAGGCCGACCCGATCGAAGCCGACAACTCACGCGGCGGCACCGACGCCGTCGACCTCAAGCCCGGTGCCACGGCTACGGCCACCGTTCTCTACACGGACCTGAACTTCGACGGCAGCCCGTCGGGCCGTGAGGTATGTGCCGTCCAGGCGTCCAAGGTTCAGATCGCACTGCCCAAGGACGTGGCCCGCACGGTGCAGGTGACCAAGGCCAACGGCGCGAGCGGCGTCTTCAGCGTCTGCAGGCCGGAGGTGAAGTTCGAGGGCTTCACCCTCTGACCTGAGGGTCGGGTGGCCTGGGGGGCGCCTCCAGGCCACCCGACGCAGGCGCAGGCCGCGAACACCAGGACGGTCAGACCGGCAACACGTGACCACAGGCGGCGAGTCGCGCGCGCAGCCGCCCGCTGTTCGTCATCGCGTGCCTGGAGACTCGCCGCCAGGAACACCCCTTCCAACGCACTCAGGTCGCCTCGCTCGGCTCTCTTCCACGGCTGCCAGCCGTGCGCCTCGGTACAGCCCGCCAGGGTTGCACTCCCACACCTCCCAGGCCCGCGCCGCCTCGGTCAGCCGCCGGTGGGTGCGCACACGTTCGCGATCGGAGTCGGTCCAGCCGCGCAACCGGGGCCAACCGCTGATCAGAGCCTCATGGGGCAAGGTCGACGGTGTCCTGGTCGAGCGTGAGCAGGCGGGCACGGGCAAGGCGTTCCAAGACCGTCGCCGTGTCGGCCGCAGCGCTCGACGGTGTCCTGGTCGAGCGTGAGCAGGCGGGCACGGGCAAGGCGTTCCAAGACCGTCGCCGTGTCGGCCGGAGCGCCGAAGTCGAACTCCCCCCTTGCCACAGGGCGTCGGGTATCGGGGGACCCCTCCCCGGCTGTGATGAGGCGCAGCAGGATCCGGCGGGCGAGGTCGGCCTGTGCCGGGGTGAGGCGGGCGTAGGCTTCCTCTGCGGTCCAACCGATGGCACCATGCAGGCCGCCGACTACCGCGTAGGCCCGCAGCGTGAGGGCCCGGCCTCTGCGCCGGCGCCAGGCCTCCAGCCGGGCGTGCGCCATCAGCTGCACCGGCCCCGCACTCGGATCCCATGGGCTTTCGCGACGCCCCGCCATCAACTGCTCTCCTGCCCCGTCCCGCCTCCCCCGTGGGTGCGGCGCTTTCGTTCGAGAAGGTCCACGCGCCGCCGCAGTGGCGCGCGGCCCGGGTGGTCGCGCACCTCAGGTGCCGGCCGACGGCCCAGCGGTGCTTCCCCGTCTTCCTCGGTGACGGCGTCGCCGGCACGAGGCGGCCCACATGGAACGAGCACACCGGCCGAGCGGCTCTGCCCGGCGAGGGGGTTGCTTCCCTGCCGCGTGCGATTCACCACAGCCCGTTAGATTGAGCACAATCTAATTGCGGGCTAGCGTCTGCGGAGAGCCATGACGACACAGGAGGCATCACTATGAATCCCGTCCACTACAAGGACTACCGCCCCACCGAACGCCCCGCCTACCAGCAGGAGTTGGACGCAGTCGTGACTCAGGTGGCCCGTCGTACCCGCGTCTCGGTCGAGGACGAGGCCGTCGGCCGCACCGTCCGCACCGCCCACGGAAAGAGCTCCTGGGGCTTCGACGCCCCAGGCGCCGTGGATGATGTGGGCGACTGTCTGCCGCTTCACGCGGCGCCCGTCGGGACGCCGCGCGCTGTTCACAGCACGCGCTGGCGGCGGCCGAGCCAGGTCTGCGCGACGACCACGACCGCCAGAAAGGCGCCGCTGACCACCTGTTGGTAGGCGGAGTCCAGGGAGCCGATCTGGTTGATGACGTTCTGGATCACCTTCAGCAGCGCCACGCCGACGAGCGAGCCGCTGATGAAGCCGAAGCCGCCGGTGAGCAGGGTGCCGCCGATGACGACCGCCGAGATCGCTTCGAGTTCCATGCCTGCGCCGAGGATCGTCACCCCCGACACGAGCCACGCCGCGTTGAGAGCACCGGCGAGACCAGCGCACAGTCCCGACAGGGTGTAGACGGCGACCTTGGTCCGGGCCACGGGCGCGCCCATCAGATCGGCCGCGTCCTCGTTGCCGCCGACCGCGTACACGTACTGGCCGAAGCGGGTGCGCCTGAGGACCACGGCGCCCAGCACGAACAGCACAAGCGTGATCCACACCGATACGCCGATCCCGAGCAGTGAGCCCTGCCCGAGTTTCGCGAAGAACGAGCCCTTGTCCACGAGGTACGTCCGTGACCCCTCGTCGGTGAGCGCGAGAAGGACGCCCCGGGCGCCGAGCATCGCGGCCAGGGTGACGATGAACGGGGCCAGCCCGGAGCGGGCGATCAGCAGCCCGTTGACCAGTCCGACGAGCCCGCACACCGCCAGGGGCAGCAGCAGTGCCACCGCGGTGCCGTACTGCGAGCCCCACGCGGCGAGGACGCCGCCCAGGGCGAACAGCGAGCCGACCGACAGGTCGATCCCGCCGGTGACGATGACGAAGGTCATACCGAGGGCGACGACGGCGAGGAAGGCCGACGACAGTGCCATGTTCTCGAGGTTGTCGCCGGTCAGGAAGGTGTCGAAGCTCAGCGACGCGACCACCATGGCGATCACGAGGGTGACCAGGGCGCCGTGCTGCTGGGCGAGCGCGCTGAGGCGTTCCGAGCGACTCGCGCCCGGCGGGTCGTCGTCGGTGGCGGTGGCGGTGGCGGTTTCGGTCCGCATGCTGGCTTCCCCGGTGTCCGTGGTCATCGCTTCCCCCGTTCGCGTGCCGCGTAGACGGCACCCACGATCACCACGGCCTGCGCGATCTGCGTCCACGACGGCGGCAGGTCGTGCTTGATGAGGGTGGTGGTGAGGAGTTGGATCAGTACGGCGCCCGCGACCGTGCCGCCGATACGGACCCTTCCGCCGCTGAGCGGGGTGCCCCCGACGACCACCGCGGTGATGGCGGACAGCTCCATCAGCGTGCCCAGCGAGGTGGGGTCGCTCGCGGTCAGCCGGGCGGTGGCCAGCACGCCCGCGACCGCAGCCAGCGCGCCGGAGCAGACGTAGACCACGACGAGGACCCGGCGGACGGGCAGTCCCGCGAGGCGGGCCGCCGGCCGGCTGTCGCCGATGGCCAGCAGTTGCCGGCCGAACGTGGAACGCCGCACGACGAATGCCACGAGCAGGGCGAGCGCGGCGGCGATCACGACGAGGTAGGGGACGCCCAGCACGTCACCGGATCCGAGGGCCGCCATGCGGGGGTCGTGGACGTCCTTGAGCTGCGGGAGCAGCACCAGGGCGAGGCCACGGGCGGCGACCATCAGGGCGAGCGTGGCGACGATCGGCTGCACGCCCACGAAGGCGATCAGCGCCCCGCCCGCGACGCCGACCACGATGCCGCCGACGACCGCGATCAGCGTGGCGATCCAGGGGCCGTACCCCAGGTACAGCGACAGCAGCGAGGTGGACAGGGCCATGACCGAGCCCACCGAGAGGTCGACCCCCTCGGTGCCGATCGCGAGCGCCATGCCGAGGGCGACGATCAGCACGGGGGCGACCTGTACGGCCTGGGTGCGGAAGTTCTCGGCGGAGGCGAAGTGCGGGGTGAAGGCGAAGTTGAACAGCAGCAGGACCAGGACACCGCCGTAGACACCGTAGTTCTGCAGCAGGCGCAGCACCCGGTCGCGGTCCACCGTGCCGCGGACGAGGGTGAGGTCAGTCATCGTGCCCTCCAGCGGGTACAGCGGCGATCGCGCGCATCAGCTCGTCCTCGGTGACGGCGTCGCCGGTCAGCTCGCGCACCACCGCACCGTCCTTGAGGACGACCACGCGGTCGCTGCCCTCGATCAGTTCCTCGGTGTCGGAGGAGATCAGCAGGACAGCGAGGCCGTCGTCGGCCAGTTCGTCGACGAGTGCCTGCACCTCCGCCTTGGCGCCCACGTCGATGCCACGTGTCGGCTCGTCCAGGAGCAGCACCTTGGGGTGCAGGGCGAGCCACCGGGCCAGCAGCACCTTCTGCTGGTTGCCGCCGGACAGTTCGCCGACCTTCTGATGGGGCCCGGCGGCCTTGATGCGCAGCTGCTTCATGAAGGTGTCGACGATCCGGTCGATGCGGGCGTCGTCGACCAGGCCGAAGCGCGACAGCCCCGGCAGCGCGGCGAGCGCGATGTTCTCCCGCACCGACAGGCCCGGCACGATCCCCTCGGTCTTGCGGTCCTCGGGCAGCAGGCTGATGCCGGCCCGGATCGCCGCCGCGGTGGATCCTCCGCGCACCGGCACACCGGCCACGACGACCCGGCCGCCGTCGACGGGCAGGGCTCCCGCGATGGCCTTCGCGGTCTCGCTGCGCCCGGAGCCGAGCAGTCCGCCCAGGCCGACCACCTCGCCGGGACGGAGGGACAGCGACACGTCGCGCAGCTGATGACGGGCCGTCAACCCCTGTGCCTGAAGTACCGGTTCGGCCGCCGCGTCGTGAGACCCGGTGAATTTCGTCAGGCCTTCCTGGCGCACCTCGCCGATCTCCCGCCCGAGCATCAGCGCCACCAGCCGCAGCCGGTCGAGATCGGCGAGCCGCCCGGTGTGCACCACCCGGCCGTCGCGCAGCACGGTGACCGCATCGCAGATCTCGTACAGCTCGTCCATGCGGTGGCTGACGTAGATCACCGCGATGCCGCGCTCGCGCAGGGTGCGGATCACCTCGAACAGCGTGCGCACCTCGCGGGGTTCGAGCGACGAGGTGGGTTCGTCCATGACCACGACCCGGGCGTCGATCGCCACGGCCCGCGCGAGCGCGACCATCTGCTGTGCGCCGACGCCGAGTTCGCGCAGCGGACGGCGTACGTCGACCCGGATGCCGAGGCTCCGCAGGGTCTCGTCCGCCTCCTGGTGCATCCGGCGGAAGTCGATCAGACCCAGCCGGCCGCGGCGCTCGCGGCCGAGGAAGAGGTTGCGGGCCACGCTCATCAGCGGGACGAGGTTGACCTCCTGGTAGATGGTGGAGATGCCCGCCTGCTGCGCCTGCAGGGGTGTGGCGAAGCGGACCGGGGTGCCGTCGTAGGTCACCTCACCGGCGTCGGGCTGGTGGACGCCGGTGAGTACCTTGATCAGCGTGGACTTGCCCGCGCCGTTCTCGCCGACCAGGGCGTGCACCTTCCCGGCGCGGGCGGTGAAGTCCACGTCGGACAGCGCCCGTACGCCGGGGAAGGTCTTGCACAGTCCGGTGACCGTGAGCATCTCAGTAGGCCTTGCCCAGGTCGGACTTGGCGTTGCTCTTGGTGTAGGAGCTGTCCTGGATGACGATGTCCTGCGCCACCTTCTGGCCCTGGGTGAAGGTGTCCAGGGTCTGGAAGGCCAGCGGCCCGAAACGCGGGTTGGACTCGATCACGCCGTCGATCCAGCCGTCCACGATGGCCTGCACGGCGTTGCGCGTGCCGTCGATCGTCACGATCTTCACGTCGCCGGGCTTCTTGCCCGCTCCCTTGAGGGCGTTGACGGCGCCGAGTCCCATCTCGTCGTTCTCGGCGTAGATCCCCTTGATCCCCGGCTTGGACTGGATCAGGTTCTCGGTGACCGACTGGCCCTTCTCGCGGGCGAAGTCGCCGGTCTGCCGGAAGACGATCTTCAGGCCGGGTGCCATCTCCTTGATGCGGTCCTCGAAGCCCTTGGTGCGTTCGGTGGTGACGTTGTTGCCGGCCGCGCCGAGCAGGATGGCGATCTCGCCCTTGCCGCCGGTCGCCGCGATCATCTGGTCGGCGGCGCGCTTGCCCTGCTCGACGAAGTCGGAGCCGATGAAGCTCACATAGTCCTTGCAGGCACTGGCGTTGATCTTGCGGTCGATGGTCACGATGGGGATGTGCTTGGCAGCCGCGGTGCGCAGCACCGGTTCCCAGCCGTCCGAGTTGAGCGGTGCGACGACCAGCAGGTCGGCGCCCTTGGCAATGAGGTCCTGGACGTCGCTGATCTGCTTGGAGAACTGCGACTGGGCGTTGGCGGTGAGGAGTTTGACGCCCCGCTTCTGGGCCTCGGCCTTGATGGACGCCGTCTCGGCGATGCGGAAGGGGTTGGCCTCCTTCTCGGACTGGGAGAAGCCGACGGTGGCGGACTTCAGGTCCAGCTTCTTGCCGCCGTAGGCGTCGATGGTGCAGATCGGTCCGGATCCGCCGCTCGGTGAGGCGACGACCTGGCCGGAGTCCTGCTGCTGCGAGGCGGCCTTGTCGTTACCGGAGCTGTCTTCGGACTTGGTGCATCCGGTCATGAGCGCCAGGCTCGTGACGAGGCCGGTGGCGAGCAGTGTCCGTGCGGAGGTGCGACGCGGTGGTGCGCTGGGCTTCATGGGAGTCCCCAAACGGCGTGGCCCCGGCGCGCTGAGAGCGCTCACCGGGGGAAGGACGGCTCTTGCGGTCAACTCGGCTTGCACGTCGTTCAGGGGAGGTTTTTACATCGTTGGAAGGGTGCTGTAAACCCTCCCGGCCGAGATCGCGTCGGGGCGGGTCCGGGCCGCCATCACCGTCGCCCCAGCGTGCTCTCCCGCTCCACCAGCCGGAATTCCGCGGTGAGTTCGCGTCCGCCCGGCTCGCCGCGCCCCGAAAGACTGCGCAGCAGCGAGGCCACCGCCATCCGTGCGATGGCCTGCTTGTCCGGTGCAATCGTGGTCAGCGACACGGCGCCGAAGCGGCCCTCGGCGATGTCGTCGAAACCCACCACGGCGACGTCCCACGGCACCCGCAGACCGCGCTCGTGCAGCACCCGCATCGCCCCGATCGCGATCAGGTCGTTGAACGCGAACACGGCATCGGGGCGCACGCCCGAGTCGAGCAGCTGGGCCATGGCCCGGGCACCGTCGTGCCGGTCCCAGCCGCCGACCGGTACCACCAGGTCGTCCGGCGCCGGCACCCCCGCCGCGGACAGCTCCTCGCGCCAGCCGGCGAGGCGCAGGTGGGCGGGGCGGTTGGCGGAGTCCGTCCGGGCGCCGAGGTAGGCGATGCGGGTGCGGCCCCGGCCGAGCAGGTGGCGTACCGCGGCGCGTGCGGCGGCCACGTTGTCGATGGCGATGTGGTCGTGCGGAGCGTCGTACTCCCGCTCGCCGAGCAGGACCAGCGGCACGTCGTCGGACCGCCCCTGCAGGTCCTCGGCCTCCAGCTCCAGCGGGCTGAGGATGAGCCCGTCGATGACGCGGCCCCGGAAGCCCTGGCTGACCAGCACTTCCTGCTCCCGCCTGCCGCGGGTGTGGTCGAGCAGGACCGTGAACTCGTGCTCGGCGGCCGCGTCGATCACCGCGGTAGCCAGCTCGGCGAAGTACGGGTTGCCGAGTTCGGGAACGGCCAGCGCGATGATGCCCGTGCGGCCCTTGCGCAGGTGCCGCGCGGTCAGGTTCGGCCGGTAGCCCAGTTCGTCGATGGCCTCCTGCACGCGAGCCCGCATCGCTGGTGTGACGTGCGGATAGTTGTTTACGACGTTGGACACGGTCTTGATCGAGACGCCGGCCCGTTCGGCCACGTCCTTCAGGCTGACCCGCAAGGGATCTCCTCGGCATCGATGGGAGCTCCGGAAGCCGGAGCCTTGTCATGACCCTGGACAGCGGCCTGGAGCCGTGCTCTCATGCCAACTGCCGTGCTTCCAACGTTGTACAGACTGAAGCAGTGAGCCGCCACCCTTCCTCAGCCAAGGAGGATCCGTGCGCATCAGACCACTCAGACACCACCTGTCCCTACTGCTCGCGGCCGCGCTGGGCCTCGCCGGGCTGACCGCGTCGCCGACCGCGACGGCCGCCGACGACCCCGTCGAGGTCCACGGCCTCAAGGGCGAGTACTACACCCAATCGGCCCCGGGAGCCTTCGACTTCGCCCAGCTCAAGGCCACCGGATTCGACCCGCAGCTCGACTTCGACTCCCTCGAGTCCCGCCTGAACTCGGCCACCGGGCAGTCGGACGACGTCAGCGTCCGCTGGACCGGCCGCATCGTGCCGGAGAAGACGGGCCCGACCACCTTCTCGATCATCGGCGACAACGGATTCCGCCTCTGGGTCGACAACAAACTCGTCATCGACCACTGGGTCGACGACTGGGACCGAGAACAGACCGGCGCCCCGCTCGAGTTGACCGCCGGCAAGGCCTACGACATCAAGGTCGAGTACTTCGAGCACTACGGAGGCTCCAACCTCCACCTGCGCTGGACCCCGCCCGGCGGGACCAAGACCGCCGTACCGCAGTCGGCGTTCCTGCTGCCCGAGGGGTACGACTACGACGGCGCCATCGCCACCACCGTCCTCCGGGACGGCCGTACTCTCCGACTCGACTTCGCCCAGGCGCTCGACAGGCCCGACGCCCGGCTCACCGACCACCTCGACGCCGTCATAGGCGGAGCCACCTGGCCGCTGGGCACCGCCCACCTGAACCCGGCCGACCCCAAGTCCCTGCTCGTCTCGCTGAAGGAACCCGTCGTCGGCAAGAAGACCGGCACCGCGCTCGGCCTGGCGGACGTCCGCTACGACGGCCAGGGCGGCCTGATCGGCAAGGACGGCAACGTTGTCAGCGCGTTCTGGAGCAGCGGCGCCAACCACTCCACCTACGAGCTGCGCACCAAGTGGGCCGACGACGTCACCCCGGCCAACGCCCACCGCGAGTACCCGAGGCCCCAGCTCACCCGCGACGCCTGGCAGAACCTCAACGGCAGCTGGCAGTTCGCCGCGGCAAAGGAGGGCGAGCAGCCACCCGTGGGCCGTAACCTCGGCGAGCGGATCCTCGTCCCCTACCCCGTCGAGTCCCAGCTCTCGGGCATCGAACGGCACGAGGACCGGATGTGGTACCGCCGCACCTTCACCGTCCCCTCCGGCTGGAAGATCGGTGACCACAGGCGGCTGCAGCTGAACTTCGGCGCCGTCGACTGGCAGGCCGAGGTCTACGTCAACGGCACCAAGGTCGCCGAACACAAAGGCGGCTACGACAAGTTCAGCGCCGACATCACCGACGCCCTCAAGCCCGGCCGCACCCAGGAGCTGATCGTCGGCGTTTACGACCCGACGGACGCCGCAAACGGCGAGAACCCGCCGCGCGGCAAGCAGCGCCTCGACCCCAGCGGCATCTGGTACACCCCGTCCTCCGGCATCTGGCAAACCGTGTGGATGGAGCCCGTCGCGGCCGACCACGTCGACCAGCTGAAGCTGACCCCGCACGTCGACACGGGTACGCTCACCGTCGAGCCGCAGGGCGTGCGCGACGGAGTCCCCATCACCGCGGCCGCGTACGACGGCAGGCGCCGAGTCGCCACCGCCACCGGCCGCACCGGCGAACCCGTCACCCTGAAGATCCCGCACGCCCGTCCCTGGTCACCCGACGACCCGTTCCTGTACGACCTGAAGGTGAACGTCGGCGACGACCGCGTCGGCAGCTACTTCGGCATACGCTCCATCGCGGTACAGAAGGTGAACGGCGTCCCGCGCACGGTCCTCAACGGCAAGCCGGTCTTCATGATGGCCACCCTCGACCAGGGCTTCTGGCCGGACGGCCTGCACACCGCGCCGAGCGACGAGGCGCTCGCCTACGACCTGAAGATGCACAAGAAGATGGGCTTCAACGCCGTCCGCAAGCACATCAAGGTCGAGCCCGACCGCTGGTTCTACTGGGCCGACCGGCTCGGCCTGCTGGTGTGGCAGGACATGCCGGCGATGACGGCGGGCGTCAACCCGAGCACCGCCGCCCGTGCCGAGTACGAGCGCGAGATGAAGCAGATGATCGACGAGCACATCAGCAGCCCGGCGGTCGTCATGTGGGTCGTCTTCAACGAGGGCTGGGGCCAGTACGACATCGGCCGCGTCGCCTCGCAGGCCAAGTCCTGGGACCCCACCCGGCTGGTCAACAACATGTCCGGCCTCAACCTCGGGGCCGACGGCGGCGCCGGCGACATCATGGACGAGCACGGCTATCCGAGCCCGGCCCTGCCGCCGCACCCGGACGGCCAACGGGCCCTGGTCAGCGGCGAGTACGGCGGTCTGGGCCTCGCGGTACCGGGCCACGCCTGGTCGGTGCAGCAGTCGTACGTCGACGTCGATCCCACTACCTACACCGACGACTACCTGCAGAAACTGACCGAGGTGCACGCGCTGGCCTGCCGCGGCAGCAACGGCGCGGTGTACACGCAGATCTCGGACGTCGAGGGCGAGCTCAACGGCCTGATGACATACGACCGCAAGGTGATCAAGCCCGACGTGCGGCGCCTGAAGGCGGCCCACGACGCGCTCATCGACGACGCGTCACGGGCGGTACCGGCAGGGTGCGCCTGACACGGGGGCAGAGCCGGCCAACGCCTCCCCGCCGCGCGCCGGACGACAGCCCGCACCCCCACCCGTGACGGTCCCCGGCCCGGTCCGCCCTCCGCCGAGGCGGAGGGCGGACCGGGCCCGGACCTCTCTCACGCTTCCGACGATGCATCACTCACCGCTCCACCCCGACGCCCCGCGCTGCCGGAGCCACCCCCACCGAAGTCGCGTGCCGTTATCTCCGTCTGTCACGTCGCGTTGCGCGTGCACTGTACCGAGATACTTCTCGGCGTCATACGCGCCCCAGGAGGGGCGATCGGTGTCGGCAGGGCGCACGAACCGAACGGTGGCACCATCGAGGGGACAGAAGAACAGATCGTCCCACCCCTCCGGATCCCTGGGTGAGTGCGCGGCCGTGGCACAGCTTCTGGGAGCCTCAGGCAGTTCCTTCCCTGACGGCCTCTCCGCTTGCATTCGTCCTCACCTCTACCAGCTCACCATGTGCCGCAACCAGGCTTTCCCTGTCCCGCGCCACGGGGAGGCTCACGGCCCTGGTGTTCACCCCATTTCGCCAACCAAGCGGCCGCGCCGGAGATGGCTTGGCTCTGTTCACGACTCGCGTCAGCAGTTGTTCACGACTACGGGAGGCACCCGCAGGGCGGCGAGGTCGATGTCCACGACTACGGGAGGCAGTCAGGACTGAGGCGCGTCACCCGGCGACGGCACGGCCACTACTGACCGCCTGTCGCCGTAGCCAGCTCATTTGCCGGGGGTGAGGAATAGCCAGTCAGATCGTGCGCTAAGCCCCCGGCCGCCGCCGGGGCCCGTGACCAGGGCTATTCAGGGCCGGAGCGAAGGTCGTGTTGTCGAGTCCCCCCCGCCATCGCCGATCGGCCGTCAAGGCGCTTTCGGGTACCGGGTGCCCGTGTCGCCGGCCCGTCAGGATGCGGGTCTGGTTCGCTCACCCCTACAGGTGCCGTCCGGCACCTGACACCACAGAAGCGGAGCAGACATGGCAGACCTGGCCGACGGCCTCTATCGGATCTCCTTCACCCCCGAGCAGTTTCTCACTGGGCCGGACTCTCGTGCCGGAGGGCTGCTGATGCTCCTGCCAGACAGCGGGGGTCCCGGGCAGGACTGGAAGGTGCAGAGCACCGGCAACGGCGCCCACACCATCAGCACACCCCGCGACCTGCACGTGAGCTACGACGGCGACCCGGACATGCACGAGCTGTCCATCCTGCTGCCCGAGGCCCGCGACTGGCACCTCACCCCCGGCGACAGGCCCGACAGCTTCATCATCGGCGTCCCGAACACCCCGATGCGACTCGGGATGAGCCTGCTGCGGGTCTTCCCGCCCCGCATCGCACTGGCTCCCGAGTACGGGCCCGCATACCAGGCCTGGACCTTCCAGAAGGTCGGATAGCCGCACTGCCCGCGGACCCGCGCACCCGCCCCCACCAACGTCCTCTCAGCGAAACGACCCCCGTGAGCACGGCCTATGCCGGTACGGACCGGATGCGCGGGTCCCGGCGACGGACAGGCACCCCCACCGTTCCGGGGCGGAACGAAGGTCGGCTCCAACTGCCTTGCCACAGACATCCCACGCCAGTGTCCCCAAGCGGGTAGGTGTCCACCAAACCGGAGCAACATCAGAAGGTCTCCATCGGAACTTGTGCACGCGCCTTCGGAACACCTTGCATCCATGAGCACGCTTGTGTCAGATACCGAGCGTTTTCCAACCTCAGGCTGATGTGGCGAGGTGGAGGGCGAGGACGGTGGTGGAGCGGGTGCCGTTCGTGCAGCCCGGGTCGCATCCTTGACAGTCGGCAGAAAGCGCGCGGAAACTTCACTTACAGGTCAAATATGGACACTCATTCCGGGTAGGCCCGTGCGCCTTCAGAGGTGACCCATGAGTGACAACGTTCCTGCACAGAGCACCAGCGGTGCGGAGGCGCATGCCAGGTCGGTCTGGCCGATCCTGGGACCCGCGCTGATAGCGGCGATCGGTGGCTTCCTTTTCGGGTACGACACGGGCGTGATCTCCACCGCCCTGCTCTACCTGGCCCCTGCCTTCCATCTCTCCGATGCGCTGCAGCAGGTGGTGGTCGCCTCCCTCCTGCTGGGTGCGATCGTGGGAGTGCTCACTGCCGGCCCGCTCGTGGACTGGATCGGTCGACGTCGCATGATGATGATCGCCGCGGTCGTGTTCGGCGCCGGTGCCCTGGTCTCGGGGTTCACGCCGAACTCGACCATCCTGATCGTGGCCCGCTTCTTCCTCGGGATCGCCATCGGGACGGCGTCGCTGGTAGTGCCGACCTATATCGCGGAGATGGCACCGAAGGCGATCCGGGGCCGGCTCGTCTCGCTGCAGCAGCTGATGATCACGGTCGGGATCCTCGTGTCGTACATGGTCGGCTACGCCTTCGCGGACAGCAAGGGCTGGCGCTGGATGCTGGGCCTGGCCGTCGTGCCGTCCGTGGTGATGCTCATCGGTCTTCTGGGCCTGGCCGAGAGCCCCCGCTGGCTGCTGGCGCGTGGCCGCGAGGCCGAGGCGCGACAGATCATGCTCCGCTCCCGCTCGGCCGGGGAGACCGACGAGGAGATCGCCGAGATCCAGGCCCTGGCCGAGGCGGAGAGCCACTTGACCTCCCGGGACTTGCTCACTCCCACGTTGCGGCCCGCGATCCTGCTCGGGGTGGCCGTGGCCGCGACCAATCAGCTGGTGGGCGTGAATGCGATCATCTACTACACGCCGACGCTGCTCACCCGGTCAGGCTTCGGAGCCAGCGCGGCGATTCTGTCCACGGTGGGCATCGGCCTGGTCAACGTGATCGTGACGTTCACCGCGCTCGCACTGGTTGACCGGCTCGGCCGGCGGCCGCTGCTCCTGGGCGGCACGGCCCTGGTGGTGCTGGACCTGATCTTCCTGGGTGCGCTGTACCTGTTGCCGAGCCAGGGGGGAGTGGTCGGCCTGCTGACCGTTCTCGCCCTGTGCATCTACATCGCCGGCTTCGCCGCGAGCCTCGGTCTCGGCATCTGGCTGATCAACAGCGAGATCTTTCCCACCGCCGTCCGAGGCAAGGCCGCCGGATTCGGGACGGTGACGCACTGGGGTCTCGACTTCCTGATCTCACTGACCGTGCTCACCATGATCACCCTGCTGACCGCCACCGGCCTCTTCTGGCTGTACGCGGTCTTCGGCATCCTCGGCTTCATCTACCTCTACCGGCGCATGCCGGAGACCAAGGGCCGCAGCCTGGAGGACATCGAGAGCTCGCTGCGCCGCCGGGCCGACGTTCAGCCGAAGACGACCCCGCCCACCACCCGGCCGAGGCCCGTCTAGACCGCACAGCGGTGACGCCCCGCGACCCGGCCATGAGGAGGCTTCCCTGTGATCGTCATCTGCGGCGAGGCGCTGGTGGACCTCACGCCCACCGTGTGCGACGGTGCGGAGGCCTACGTCCCCCATCCTGGCGGCTCGCCCTTCAACGTGGCGGTCGGCGTCGCACGTCTCGGGGTTCCGGCCGCCTTCCTCGGCCGTCTCTCGCAGGATTTCTTCGGCCGGCTCCTCAGGGAGCGACTGCTGGCCGAAGGCGTCCACCCGACCTATCTGAGCGAGGGACCCGAGCGTACGGCGCTGGCGTTCGTCCACGTGACAGCGCACGAAGAGCCGGAGTACTCCTTCTACGTCGAGAGCACCGCTGACCGCATGCTGCGGATCAAGGATCTGCCGACCGAGTTCCCCCCCGAAGTCAACTCGATCCACTTCGGCTCCTTCTCGCTGGTGCTGGAACCGGGCGCGTCGACGCTCGAAGCCCTCATGCAGCGCGAGCACGGCCGCCGCGTCATCTCGCTGGACCCCAACGTGCGCCCGTCGCTGATCCTGGACCCCGAGAACTTCCGGGAGCGGTTGCATCGTTGGATCGGCCTGAGCGACGTGGTCAAGGTGAGCCGTGCCGACCTGTCCTGGCTGTATCCGGGAGAGCCGGTGAGCAGCGTCGCCCGGCGCTGGCTGAGCCTCGGCCCGAGCCTGCTGGTGGTGACGATGGGCCCCGATGGATGCCTCGGCATGACGGCGGCCGAATCGGTGCGGCTACCGGGGCGGCAGGTGGAGATCGTCGATACCGTCGGCGCCGGCGACTCCTTCATGTCCGCGCTCCTGGCCAGGCTGCACGCCGGCATGCGGGTGACGCCGGGCCTGATCGAGGAGCTGTCGGGGGCACAGCTGCGTGACATTCTCGACAACGCCGTCCGGGCTTCGGCCCTGACCTGCACACGGGCAGGCGCCGAGCCGCCTTCGCGGGCCGAGCTCGAAGGATCGCCGGGTAACGTCCGGGGGCGTGGCGTATCGACGACCACTGGATGATCCGGTTTCAACCCAGGCGGGCAGAGCTGTGGCGGTGCTCTCCTCGGGAGCCTCTCCCCCGACAGGCTCTCCTGGCGCTCGCCCACCCGCGCTGCGGTGCCACCTATGCGCAGCTTGCCGCGGCCTTCAGCATCGGCAGCGTCTACCGCCACGTGCGTGAGGCCGTGGGGGTCCTGGCCGCCCTCAAGGGCCGGGATCTGTTCCTCGGCCCATCCCTGCAATTCAATCCATTGAGGGATCTAAATGCATATCCTCCCATTACCGCATCTTTCGCTCGGATGATGGCGGGCTGTGCCGGTGGCCGGCGTGGGGCGGTGGGGGTGCCCGCCCGATCGGTGAGCGCCGGGCGATCTTGCCAAGCACACAGGGGTGGCGCTCCCGAGCTCCGGGCGCCGGAGCTGTAGCGACGGACCTGGATCGGGTTGAGCCAGTTGATCGCTCCCACATCCACTCCTCGTCCTGGCCCAGCCGCACGGCCAGAAGACACCCCGGCAAGTCCCATCCATGGCCACCGGCTGCGGCCAGCCACACCGGCGGCAGACCCCCTCCCGCCGCCCGTAGGAGCCCGTTTGGGCCGACAGCCGCAGGCGTGTGCAGAACACGCACAACCCGTGTCGGGAAAGGGATCCCCAGTCCGCGCAATAGCCGCATTCCCCGACCGTCAGACGTCGCCGCCCCGCCACCTCCGACCCCCGTTCTAGGGCCTGTCTTCAGTCGTGATCAAATCCGGGTTTTGGGTCCCGGGCGGGGTGCTGGTCCGGTAGGACGTTGGTGTGAAGCGTGCGCAACTCACCGACGAGGAATGGGAGTTCATCGAGCCGTTCCTGCCAATCGGCAGGCGCTTCATAGTTGTGGGTCGCGCACGCGTGCCGCAGCAGATGCGGGAAGAGGTCGGTGATCGAACCCTTCAGATGCTCACGCGAGGCCGCCTTCAACGCCCGCCGAAAGGTGTCCGGCCCCACCGCCGGCGCGATCGGCAGGTTCAGCGAGCGATCGACTTCGGGATCCGCTCGGAAGGGAACAGCGGGGCATGCGGATCAGCCGCATCATCGCGGAACTCACCCCGGATTTCCTCGACATACCACCACAGCAGTGCCCGCCCCTCGGCAAACAGGTATGCCTCCCGCTCGCGCGGGCCTGAGCCATTGGCACCCTTCCCGAACACCAGGAAACGGCCCCACTGTCCGCTCTCCCAGTGCACGTCCCCCATCCGCACCGAGCAGAGCTCCGCCGCTCTCACCCTCGAGATGTAGGTGAGCTTGGACATCACGTAGTTCCGCACAGCCACCGGATACTTCCGTGCCGACGGCAGAGCATCACGCCAGGACGCGAAGAACTCCTTCGTCGCCCGCACAGACGACGGGATCCGCAACCCGAAGTCACCGCGGTGCTCGGGCCGGTTGAAGGAATCGACCGGGGACTGGATCGCCGCCCCGAAACACCTAAGGATCTCTCCCGCGTACCGCTGCTCAAGAAAGGCGAAGTAGCTGTCGATCCGGTTCATCTTCGAGCGCATTGTGGCGTGACGGCCTGGCTTCCCCGCCCCGGAGAAGTACTTGTCGACCTGCCGCGACGTCAGTCGCCACGGCACCACGCCGTAGAACGAGCAGACTTCCACCACCGGCTGGACCAGCGCATCCAGAGTCTTCGCCGACAGCCCCGCGACATCCCTCGTCCAGCAGTATTCAGCCATCGTGTCCTGGAAGAGTGCCCGCTCGTCCGCCTCGGTCGACGACTCGAAAGCCCGGCGCTGAAGCGTCAGGACATCACCCTGCCCCGGCTCCGGCTCCCTGGGCCGCTCCATCGCGCCCACTCCGCCCTCGGCAGTGATCAGCGAGAAGCGGCGACTCCCTGAATCTGCCACGAGGCAGCAAATTACGCCCAGAACTCCTGGAATCTGCGAGAAATCCGCAGAACCTCACACGATCGGATCTCATCCACAAGCCTCCGACCAGCATGAACAGCGGTGACAGGCTAGACGGGCTCTGGGAACCCGCCGGATCTCCACTTGGAGATGCGTGAACCCGCCCACCGTGCACCTCCAGCCCGTTCCGACACCCCCTGCTCGCCTGTCGTTCCGCGACCAGAACGCCACACCCGCTCCGCTCACACAATAGTTCGATAAAGTGGGTTCGGCCAACTGCTCTTGATGCGGCTCGCAGCGGTAGCAGACAGGCTCGTACACAGTTGCCCACGTGCCCTGGGACGAGCTGCGGAAGGCAGTGGAGTCTCTGCATCAGGGATGCGCCGAACTGGCCGTCCGGGTCCACCAGCTCATCCGGGTGGTGTGCGCCCCGGAGTTGGAGAACGAGTAGCCGCGCAGGTGCGGCGCCGCGCCGTCGTGTGGCCCCTGACGCGCCGCTGACGGAATCACGCCGCCGTACGGTCAGCGGGCGCGGGCCTGTGGGATCGCTCTGGCGGCCGCTCGGCACCAGCAGGTGCAGGTCTGGACGGTGCTGGGCAGAGCCTTCAGTATGCGGTTTTCCAGATCATCGGAGGAGGGATCGTGGCAGGCCGCGTCCGCTTGTGGATCGCCTACTTCGCGCTTACTCTCCCCGGCGGGGCGCGCCGGGCCGGTGGGGTCAAGGGCGAGGGGCCGGGTGCTCCACGACGGTGCTCCTTCGATTCGGGCGGACGGGCCGGGAGTTGGAGGGCAAAGTGGCCGGTGCCCATGAGACCGGAGACGACCGTCCGCGCGACAGACGATGACCGGTCGAGGTGCGTGGCGATCTCAGCCATCGGCGGCTCGCGTCGCTCACCGCACCGGCGGCGCATGGCGCGGCCGGCCGCCGGGCTGGACCCGGACCCCGCGGCGGAGTCCTGCGGTGCGTGGGGCAAGCGGGCGGGCGTCGGCCGTCGGCCTGGACGGTGGGTATGCCGGCGTGCCCCGAACGACTTCGCTGCGGAGCGGCGGCAGCCGCAGCCGACGTCGGGGCCCTTGCGCCACCTGCGCGCCCCTCCCCGCCTTCACGGCGCCGGAAGCCCCGTGCACCGAGCCGCCGGCACGAACGCCTAAGGATCCTCAAGGAATTAAGGACCTCATGCACCTTCATTATCGGCGCGCTCTAAGCTAGATTTTCGGTCGTCCTAAATAGGCTTCGGGGAGGCCGGGGTGACCGGACCGCACATCACCGTCGCGAGCGGCGAAACACCACACCCACGCGACGCACTCGGTATCGATCTGCGCATCGACCTCGACATCGACGCACTCCTCGGGCGGTACCCCGACCGGCCCGGCCAGGTCGGCGACCCGGAGGGTATCCGCGAGACACTGCGCGCCCACGGCATCGCCCGGGCGGTCGTCAGCTCGCTGCGCGGCGCGCTGTGGGACACCGCGGCAGGCAACTCCGACGTGCTGTCAACCGCGGCCCGGCACCCGGACTTCTTGCCCGCCGGCGTCGTCGACCTCCGCGATGCCCTGCGCGCCGAGCGGGTGATCGAGCAGCTCGCCCGGTCCGGCGTACGGGCCGTCAGACTGTTCCCGGACGAGCAGCACGCCGACCCGGACTTCCCCGCCTTCCGGCACATCGCCAAACGCGCAGTCGACCACGGCCTGGTCCTGCTGACGGGAGGTGACATACGGCGGGTATGGAGACCGCTTGCCGGCCTCGACGCGCAGGTGGTGTTCCTCGACACGCACTTCTACGCCTTGGCCGACTTCATCCTGCTGGCCCGGGACGAGCCCGGCTTCCATACCTCGACCAGGTTGCTGAACTCGCCGGACGCCTTGGAGACCGTGGCCGCCGAGGTGGGACCTGAGCGCCTCCTGTTCGGCACGCGCACACCGCTCTACGAGCCGGTGGTGCCCCTGCTGCGGCTGGCCCGGTCCGGCCTGGACGACGAGGCGCGTGCCATGGTCGCGGGAGGCAACGCACGCCGGCTGCTCGCACCGGCGGGCGCGCGTGCCGACGCGGACGCGGGTCCCCGGACCGCTGGGGCCGGAAAAGTCGACGGTGGACCGGAGGGGAAACCGTGATCATCGACGTACACGCGCACTGGGGCCCCTGGTTCTTCGCCATGAACGTCGCCGACGTATCAGACAACGTGCAAGTGATGGAGCGTTACGGCATTGACCTGCAGATCGTCTCGGCGACCGAGGCGGTGATCTACGACCCGCGGACGGGCAACCGCCGTCTCGCCGACGTCCTCACCCGCACCGACCGGCTCCTCGGCTACCTCGCCATCAACCCGCGCGATCTCGCAGCAGCCGAAGACGACATCGCCGAGCTGCTGCCCACCGGTCGCTTTGTTGGCGCGAAGATCCACACCGACTACACCGACAGCCCTGTCGGCTCACCCCAGATGCGGGACGCGCTCACGCTTCTCGACGAGCTGGACCTGCCGGTTCTCGTGCACACCTGGGACCGGGCGGTGCTGGAGCTGGCGCAGCTGTGTGCTGAGCTGCCGCGGCTCCGCGCCATCGCCGGGCACATGGGCGGGACCGACTCGCACTGGGCGGTCGAGGCGACGCGGGTGTGTCCACGCTTGTACCTGGAACCCTCCTGCTCGCACGCGCCCGCCGGCCGGTTCCGGCAGGTCGCCGAGCAGGTCGACCCGCACCGGTTGCTCTTCGGCACGGATTCGACGCTCATCGACCCTGCGGTGGCGCTGGGCGCGGTGGCGGCGGCGAGGTTGCCCACGGACGTCGTGGAACGCGTGATGTGGCGTAACGCGGCAGAGCTCTTCGCCCTCCCGACTCCATGACTCCCCCATGCCCGAGCCCCGTCGGGCGCCGTGGCACCCGTCCGTCGGCACGGTGCAGGACGGCTGTGGACCGGCGGGCCCTTCCTGCGGAACGTACGGCAACGCCGACGGCGGGCCGAAAACAGCGACCCGGGAGGTTGTGTGCGTAGCGAAGCCGAGCTCGATGAGGCCCTCACCAGGCCCTCTGAAGCTCTCATCGAGTCGTTGTCCGACCTCGACGGCGACCTCGTCGTCCTTGGTGCCGGGGGCAAGATGGGGCCGAGTCTCGTCCGCCTGGCCCGGCGTGCGATCGTCGAGGGCGGTCTCAGCAGCCGGGTGATCGCCGTGTCCCGTTTCGGCTCCGGCGACACGGCCGAGCGGCTGAGCGCCGAGGGTGTGAAGGTGATCCGGGCCGACCTCGGCGACGAGCGGGACCTCGACCGGCTGCCAGAGGCCGCGAACGTCGTCTACATGGCCGGAGCCAAGTTCGGCACGACCGGCAACGAACACCGCACCTGGCATGCCAACAGCTACCTGCCCGGGCGCATCGCCGAGCGGTACCGCGGCGCGCGGATCGCCGCCTTCTCCACCGGGAACGTCTACCCGCTCGTACCCGTGCACTCCGGCGGCGCCACGGAGGCCACCCGCCCCGGACCGCTCGGCGAGTACGCGATGTCCTGTCTCGGCCGGGAGCGGCTGCTGGAGCACGCCTCGGTGACGTTCGGCACGCGGGTCGTGCTGCTGCGCCTGAACTACGCCATCGACCTGCGGTACGGCGTGCTTCTCGACATCGCCCGACGCGTCCGCGACGGTGAGCCCGTCGACGTGTCGATGGGCTGCGTCAACGTCTGCTGGCAGGGCTGGGCGAACGAGGTGGCGCTGCGGGCCCTGCACCTGGCGGCGGTTCCGGCGGTGCCGCTCAACGTCACCGGGCCGGAGACGGTGTCGGTGCGCCACCTCGCGGAGGCGTTCGGGGCCCGGCTCGGTGTCGAGCCGCTGATCGTCGGCGAGGAGTCGGGTAGCGCGCTGCTGTCCGACGCCACCGAGGCGCACCGGCTGTTCGGGTACCCGACCGTTGCCTTGGGCCGACTCATCGACTGGACCGCGGAGTGGCTGCGGAGCGGAGCCCCGGTCTGGGACAAGCCGACCAAGTTCGAGCGACGCGACGGGAGTTACTGACGTGACCATCCCCGCACCGGCTGTGGAACCACCCGCCCAGCTCTCCGCGGAGTTGTCCGCGATGCTGCACAGGGGCTGCGTCATCCCCGCCCACCCGCTTGCTCTGGACGAGCACCGCCGGCTCGACGAGCGCCGCCAGCGCGCACTCACCCGCTACTACCTCGACGCCGGTGCCGGTGGCATCGCTGTCGGGGTGCACACCACGCAGTTCGAGATCCGGCGGCCCGACGTGGGCCTGCTGCGGCCGGTGCTCGAGCTTGCCGCCGAGACGGTCCGCGAACGCACCGACCGTCCGGTGCTGCTGGTGGCCGGTGCCTGCGGCGAGACCGCCCAGGCCGTCGCGGAGGCGGAGCTGGCCGCTTCGTACGGCTACTCGGCGGTGTTGCTCAGTCCGGGCGGTCTGGAGCACAGAAGCGAGGAGGAACTGCTCGACCGTGCGCTGCGGGTGGCGACGGTGCTGCCTGTCATCGGCTTCTACCTCCAGCCGGCGGTCGGCGGGCGGGCACTGTCGGCGGCGTTCTGGAGAGCCCTCGCCGACACCCCGGGCGTCGTGGCGATCAAGATCGCGCCGTTCGACCGCTATGCGACGTCGGATGTGGTCCGTGCGGTCTGTGCCGCCGATCGCAGGGACGAGGTCGCCCTGTACACGGGGAACGACGACAACATCCTTGCCGACCTGGTGACTCCGTTCCGCTTCCGCGCCGGCGAGGAGATCCTGGAGAAGCGGATCGTCGGCGGGCTGCTCGGGCAGTGGGCCGTCTGGACGCACAGCGCCGTGGACATGCTGGAGCAGGCACACGCGGCCGCGCGGGGAGACCAGGCTGCGGCGTTGCGGGTCCTGCGGCTGGCGCCGCAGCTCACCGACGCCAACGGTGCGGTCTTCGACGTGGCGCACGGCTTCAGCGGTTGCATTGCCGGTATCCACGAGGTGCTGCGCGGACAGGGGCTGCTGGCGGGCCGCTGGTGCCTGGATCCGGCAGGGGACCTCTCGCCCGGTCAGGCCGAGGAGATCGAACGGGTCCGTCGGGCCTACCCGTGGCTGACCGACGACGAGTACGTCGCCGACCGCATCGACGACTGGCTGCGCTGACGGATCCCCCTGTCACGCCCGGTCCCGGGAACCGGACGGCTCCCGGGCCGGCCGCCGCGTGCTGCAGCTCCGCTCGCGGCAGCCGGGCGTGCCGCTCGGGTCAGGGCGCCAGCTGCTGCGAAACCTCTGCGGCCAGTCGGGCGAGGTCGGCCAGACCCTGAGCCTTTGCCGCATGGCCCAGTGCCGCAGCCCGACGGGCCGCGGGCGCCAGACGGCCCCCGCCGTAGTCCCTGACCACGAGGTCGGCCATCGCCATGAGCGACCTGCGGGCGTCATCGGACACCGATGCCGACCGCGCCTGGAACAGCAGCCGGTACACCCCGTACACCTGCTGCACCTCATGGTAGGACCGCACCGCCCGTTGCGGGTCATATATGTCGAAATCCGGCAGGAGCGCTCGGGAGTTGGCGGACAGGGTCCAGCCGGTCCGCGTCTCGAATCCACCGTTCGCGACGCCGAGGCCCGTGGGCTCGACGTCGTCGATCAGCGTGTCGACCCAGAAGTTCGTCACGCCCTTGGCCTCGTACAGCCGGAAGGCGATCGTCGCACTGGTCTTGCCCTCCACGTACGGGTCGAGGTCGACCTCCACGGTCTTGTAGCTTCCCGCCTCGTCCAGTGCGGCGTCCTGCTGCCAGACGACCTGCCCGTCGACGAGGAGCTGCTTGAGGTGGTAGCCCGTCGGCACACCGCCGTTGTAGTACGTGTCGTCCTGCTGGAAGCGGATGCGGTGCGGCCCGTCCGGATCCACCGTCACTGTCTGGGCGGCCTCGGCGTAGCCGCCGGATTGGGTGGGAACGCCGGCCGGGAGGAAGAGGCTGAGCCGGCCGTTGCCGGTGTGGGCGTGGTTGTCGTTGCGCCAGTCGTCGGCCGGGTCCAGCGGCAGGATGTAGGTGATGGTGCCGCCCAGCTTGCCCGCCGCAGTGTACTCGGCGCCTACCTGGGTCGTCTCGCGCACGTACTGCGGTGTCGGCGGCATCGGGGTCCCCGACAGTGCGCTGGTGTAGTTCATCAGGTACAGCTGCTTGCCGTGTGGCGCGAGTTGGGCGGAGGCGGCGTCGAGCTGTGCCCGCAGTGAGTCCGTGCGCTGGGTGTTGCGGTACGGGTCGTCCCGGTAGGCCATGATCAGCCCGTCTATCACGGGGGCGTACGCGTCCGTGAACTGCCGGGTGATCGTGCCGTTGTAGACCTGCGGCATGAACCGCAGCGACGGGTTGACCGACTTGGAGGTCTGCTGCATCCGCTGGACATAGTCCGGTGTGAACAGGCCGAGGTTGTGGTTGAAGTCGTCGATCGCATAGCCCTTCAACGCCGGATAGCGCGTCGAGAGCGTCGCGATCTCCTTCGCCCACGTGAGGTAGTCGGTGGTGAAGGGATGAGAGCAGCGCGACGGGGAGCACTCGGTCGGCGGGACCAGATAGACCCATACGTCGAGCCCTTGCCGCTGCGCCGCAGGGAGGAACTCGGTGCGCAGATCGTCCCAGTCGCTGGGGGCGTCCCAGATCAGGTAGATGAAGGTGTCGTTGTGCAGGTGGCTCAGCGCGCGCAGGGTCGCGGGGGTGTCGACGTGGCGGTAGCCGTCCGCCCGCGGGTCCGCCTCCCGGATCTCGCCGCCGTACGACGCGAGCATCCGGTCGGAGCGGGGCGCGGACGGCGGCCCGGCCGCCGCCGGCATGGTGGTGAACGCCGTCGTCAGCAGGGCGAGGAGCATGATCAGGCCGCGCGTGGTCGTCAGAAGTCTTCGGGTGCGCATGGGTTCTCCGTAAGTTGTTAGGCGGCCCGGGAGGGCCGGATGTGGCTGATGGGGTCTTGCCAGGTGTGGCTCCGAAGGAGTGGCCGTCCGGCTCTCCGGGGCGCCCCGGCTGCTGATTGAGATGTGCGCGCCTTGTGCGGTCGCTGTTTACGGAGATGACGGCGGGGTGTTCCTCGGGCCGACGGCATGCTGTGTCGGACGAGGAGGGGCGAGTGAGCAAGCGGCAGGCCCAGGTCTGGGCCGGCATCGACGCGGGCAAGGGCCATCACTGGGCGGCGGTGGTCGATGAGACCGGCGAGACGGTGTGGTCGAAGAAGATAGACAACGACGAGACAGCGATCCTGACCGCGATCGGCGAGACCCTGGACTTGGCGGACGAGGTCCGCTGGGCGGTGGACATCTCCCGGACGTCCTCCGCACTGCTGCCGGCCCTGCTCGCCGCCCACGGCCAGCAGGCCGTCCACGTGCCCGGCCGGACGGCCAACCGCATGTCCGGCGCCTACCGGGGTGAGGCCAAGACCGACGCCCGCGACGCCTACGTCATTGCCGAAACCGCCCGCTACCGCCGGGACTTCGCCATCATCGACGTTCCCGCCCAGCTCGCCGCCGACCTCGCGCTGCTGACCGCACACCGGCCCGACCTGGTCGCCGACCGGGTACGGATGATCAACCGGCTCCGCGACGTGCCGACCGGAGTCTTCCCGGCGCTGGAGCGGGCCTTCGACTACTCGGCCCACAAGGGCGCGCTGGTGCTGCTGACGGGCTACCAGACTCCGGCCGCGATACGCCGCCGCGGCCGGGCAACGCTCACGGCATGGTGGTTCGCCAACCGTGGCGTGCGCAGTGCCGACACGGTCGCGGCCACCGCCCTGGAGGCCGCCCAGGCCCAGCAGACCGCGCTGCCCGGTGAGGACGTC
>NZ_JBEXHW010000051.1:0-30231 GCF_040608235.1 Streptomyces sp. NPDC005202
CTCCAGAGCGCGATCGCCGACTACGAAAGCACCATCAAGTCTGGCAGTAGTTGATTGACGGCTCCTCACCAGTTCGTCTCGCCCGCAAAATACTTGGCCGCCCGGCGCAGGATGTCGCGCTCCATCTCCAGCTCGCGGACCTGGGTCCGGGAACAGGTCGCGGGTCGCGGCGATCACGACGGCGTAGCCGGGGCGCGACCCGGTCTTGCCCCAGATGACCTTGCCGTTCAGCTCGAACCGCTCCAGCGCCGCGCCGTACCGCGCGCCGGGCACGAGCAAATGCCGTGCGGCGCAAGGGCGTTGTCCGGGTCCGGCCCCTACGGGACCCGGCCGGGCGGCCGACGGTGCGGACGGTTGCGCCGGGCAAAGGCTTCTCCTGGCCCTCCTAGCCCTCCTGGCGCAGGGCGCACAGCAGGTCGATGCGATTGGTGGTGATCGAGTCGACCCCGAGGGCGAGGAGGCGGCGCAGGGAGCGGCGGGTGTCGGGGGTCCACACGGACAGCAGATAGCCGTCGCGGTGGACGCGGGCCGCGAGGGCGTGATCCACCAGCCCGAAGCGGTAGTTCAGCCAGCGCGGCCGCACCGCGTCCAGCAGACCGGCCCGCGGTGGGGCGAGCGACGTCCAGGTCAGGGCGATCTCGGCGGACGGGTCGGCCGCGCGGACCGCCAGCATGGTCTCGGCGCCCGCGCAGTAGTACACGCGGTCCTGCGCCCCGCACTCGCGGACCACGCCGAGGATCCGCCGCACCGCCCGCGGGTCGGCCGCTCCCGGCAGGTCGAGCATCACCCGGCTGCCGTCCGTCGCGGCGAGCGCGTCCACCAGCGTCGGCACCCGGCCGGCCGTCAGCTCGCGCACCTCGTCCGCGGACAGTGAGATCAGCGGCCGGTCCTGCTCCCACAGCCGCTTCAGCGTGTCGTCGTGCAGCAGCACGGGCACGCCGTCGCGGGTGAGGCGTACGTCGAACTCGACCGCGTCCGCGCCCTGGTCGAGCGCGGAACGTAGCGAGTCGATCGTGTTCTCGCGGAAGCGGTAGGGGTCGCCGCGGTGGGCCACGGCGGTCACGGTCTGCATGGGCCCATTGTGAGGGTGCGGCGCCGCGCAGCGGCTCGTCGAGGGGTGGTGGTCGGGCGACGGGCGGACGTCAGGGCGCGAGCCACTGCGCGGTGTAGGTGTCGATCTCGTCCGCGATGCGCGCCTTGCCGGCCTCGTCGAGGAAGGAGGCGTGCACGGCGTTCTTGGCCAGCTCGGCCAGGCCCCGCTCGTCGAGGTCCAGGAGGTGGGCGGCCACCGCGTACTCGTTGTTGAGGTCGGTGCCGAACATCGGCGGGTCGTCGGAGTTGACGGTGACGAGGACCCCGGCACGCGTGAACTCCTTGATGGGGTGCTCGTCGAGGGTGCGGACCGCGCGCGTGGCGATGTTGGAGGTCGGGCAGACCTCCAGCGGGATGCGGTGCTCGGCGAGGTGCGCCAGCAGCTTCGGGTCCCGGGCGGAGCTGGTGCCGTGGCCGATGCGTTCGGCGCGCAGCTCGTTCAGGGCGTCCCACACCGTCTCCGGGCCGGTGGTCTCGCCGGCATGCGGCACGGACCGCAGCCCGGCGGCGATCGCACGGTCGAAGTACGGCTTGAACTGCGGCCGCGGTACGCCGACTTCCGGCCCGCCGAGACCGAAGGAGACCAGCCCCTCGGGGCGCAGCCGGTCGTCGGTGGCGAGCCGGGTGGTCTCCTCGGCTGCCTCCAGCCCGGCCTCCCCGGGGATGTCGAAGCACCAGCGCAGTACGGTCCCGAACTCGGCCTCGGCCGCCTTGCGGGCGTCCTCGATCGCGTCCATGAAGGCGCGCGCGTCGATGCCACGGCGGGTGGACGAGAACGGCGTGATGGTCAGCTCCGCGTAGCGCACGTGCTGCCGGGAGAGTTCGCGGGCCACCTCGTACGTCAGCAGCCGTACGTCCTCCGGGGTGCGGATGAGGTCGACGACGGACAGGTACACCTCGATGAAGTGGGCGAAGTCCGTGAAAGTGAAGTAGTCGGCCAGGGCCTCGGGGTCGGTGGGGACCTTCGTGTCGGGGTGGCGGGCGGCCAGTTCGGAGACGATGCGGGGGGAGGCGGAGCCGACGTGGTGCACGTGCAGTTCGGCCTTGGGCAGTCCGGCGATGAAGGCGTGCAGATCGCGAGAGGCGCGCAGGTCGGTCAAGGGATACCTCCCCGGGAACGGCGCCGCGGGCCCTTCCGGGCGGGCGCGGGTGATCGGCTGATCAAGTGGTACGCACATCGTAGGCGCACCGCCGACGCCGCCCGCTTGCCGGTCCGAGAGCGGTTTCTCCGCGCGGGGACGCCGAATTTCCGGCATGGCGATGTCCGTCGCGCATGGCGATGTCCGTCGCGCATGGCGATGTCCGTCGCGCATGGCGATGTCCGTCGCGCACAGCGATGTCCCCCGCGCACGGCGAGGGCGGTCTTCCGGGGAGACGCGGGCTCGTCCGAGGTGGCGGGCAGTGCGGGTGGCGCGGTGGGTTGTGCGGGGGCGCGGGCATCGAGTGGTGGGTGGCATCGCCTTGGGCGGCGGTGGCACCGGCACCGTGGCCCCGCCCGTCGGAGCTGCGGTGATCAGGCCGATGCCGAGCACCATGGCGGCGGAGCGGGGCGAGGCCACCAACCACGGTCAGGCCCAGGCCGGCTTCGTCATGGGCATCATCGGCATCATCGTCGGCATCGCGGTGATCGTCCTGATAGCCATCGGCATCACGGCCGCCATCAACGACGAGAAGGCGCACTCGGACCCTTACTCCGGTGCCCAGCGCCCGTCCGCAACCGTCGTGGCCGACCGCTGAACCCGCGACCGCCCCGGCCGGCCACGCCCGTTCGGGCCGCCGTCCAGGCCCCCGCAGCGGCGGGCGCCCGGACACCGGCTACGCCATGCCCGTACAGTCGGCCAACGCACTGGGCACCGCGGGACTGGTGCCGGGCGCCGGAGGCGCGGCCCGCAGCCTGACCTTCTTCCGAGGGGAACCCTTCGTCGGCATCACCGGCGGGCCGGGCGCGGCCCGGACCGGGCCCGGCCGCCGAGGAGCCGGGCCGCCGCCGAGGTCGGCCTGTCGAGGAGCCGGCCCGTCGAGGAGCCGGTCCATCGAGGAGTCGGCCCGCCGAAGTCGGCCCGTCGAGGAGTCGGCCCGTCGAGGAGCTGGCCCGTCGAGGAGCCGGTCCATCGAGGAGTCGGCCCGCCGAGGTCGGCCCGTCGAGGAGCCGGCCGACGCAGCCGACTCGACCTCATTCCGCCCGCGCTCGCAGTCGCTCCCGCGCTTCCATCAGCGCGAATCCCAGCAGGTTCGGCCCCCGCCAGCGCTCCGGATCCGTCGCGGCCTCGTCGTCCGCGGTGAGGCCGATGCCCCAGACCCGGTCCACAGGGCTCGCCTCCACCAGGACCCGCTCGCCCGTGCCCAGCAGGAACTCCCGCAGATCGGGGTGCGCGGCGCACTTGTGGACGCTGCCCTCCACCACGATCCTGAACCGCTCCCGCTCCCACACGCCCTCGTCGAAGCCGCGCACGAGCCGCCCCGCCTTCTTGGCCTCGGCCGGATGCTCGGCGGCCAGCACCCGCCGCTCCGCCTCCGCGTCCTGGAACAGCCGCGCCTTCCCGGCCATCATCCAGTGCTCGGCGGTCGCATACGTCACGCCGTCCACCGCGAACGGCGACGGCCACCACTGGCTCAGACAGCTCGCACCCACCCGGCCGTCCGGCCGCGGACGGTGTCCCCAGAAGTGCAGATACTTGATCCTCGCCCCCGCGTGGACTTCCCTGATCAGGGCTTCCCAAGAATCGATCTTCCCCATGCACGCGAGTCTGGCACGCACCACTGACACTCCGTCCCCCCTTTTTCAGGCCGACTCGACACCTGGTCGACAGATTCCGTCGCGTAACCAAAAGGCAACAACGGAATCACTTGTTGGAGTGCGTTTGCTCTGTCAGGATCGGCACTCAAATCGAGCTGGAGCTACGCCACCCACCCCCGTGGACAGCGGGGCGACGGCGGAGGAGAGCGACATGCACAACCCGGGCACCGCCACCTCGGACCGATTTCCGGCACAGGAGCGCTTCGCGGACGGCGCGCAGTACATCGCCGGCCGGCTGACCAAGGGCACCTCGGGTCGCACCCACGCGGTCGTCGACCCGGCCACCGGCGAGAACGTCTACACGTACGACCTGGCCGGCCCGGAGGACGTGGACGCGGCGGTCGCCGCCGCGCGTGAGGCGTTCCCCGGCTGGGCCGCCGCCACGCCCGGCGAGCGCTCGGACGCACTGCACCGTTTCGCCGCCGTACTCGCCGAGCGGGCGGAGGAGTTCGCCCGCGCCGAGTCCCTCCAGTGCGGCAAGCCGCTGAAGCTGACCCGCGAGTTCGACGTCCCGGGGACGGTCGACAACACCGCTTTCTTCGCAGGTGCCGCCCGGCACCTCCAGGGCCAGTCCGCGGGCGAGTACTCCGGCGACCACACCTCCTACGTCCGCCGCGAGCCCATCGGCGTCGTCGGCTCCATCGCGCCCTGGAACTACCCCCTCCAGATGGCCGCCTGGAAGATCCTCCCGGCGATCGCCGCGGGCAACACCATCGTGCTGAAGCCCGCCGAGCTCACCCCGCTCACCTCGCTGATGTTCGCGCAGGCCGCCACGGACGCGGGGATCCCGGACGGTGTCATCAACATCGTCACCGGCACCGGCAAGGAGGCCGGCGAGCACCTCGTCGGTCATCCCGACGTGAGCATGACCTCCTTCACCGGCTCCACCGCCGTCGGCAGGCGCGTCGCCGAGATCGCCACCGCCACCGTCAAGCGCCTCCACCTGGAGCTCGGCGGCAAGGCACCCTTCGTCGTCTTCGACGACGCCGACCTGGAGGCCGCTGTCCACGGCGCTGTCGCGGGCGCGCTCATCAACACCGGTCAGGACTGCACGGCCGCCACGCGCGCGTACGTGCAGCGCCCCCTCTACGAGGAGTTCGTCGCGCAGACGGCCGCCCTGATGGAGACCGTCCGCCTCGGCGATCCCTTCGCCCCCGGCACCGACCTCGGCCCGCTGATCTCGCATGTCCAGCGCGACCGCGTCGCCGGTTTCGTCGACCGGGCGCGCGCCTACGCGCGCGTGGTCACCGGCGGCGAGGCCCCCCAGGGGGACCTCAAGAACGGCGCCTACTACCGCCCCACCCTGATCGCGGACGCCGCCCAGGACAGCGAGATCGTCCAGTCGGAGATCTTCGGCCCGGTGTTGGTCGTACTGCCGTTCGATGGTGATGACGAAGGGATCCGGCTGGCCAACGACACCCCGTACGGCCTGGCTGCCTCCGCGTGGAGTCGGGACGTCTACCGGACCAACCGCGCGACCCGGGAGATCAAGGCGGGGTGCGTGTGGATCAACGACCACATCCCGATCATCAGCGAAATGCCGCACGGCGGTTACAAGGCGTCCGGCTTCGGCAAGGACATGTCCGTGTACTCGTTCGAGGAGTACACCCAGATCAAGCACGTTATGTTCGATAACACGGCGGTCGCCAGGAAGGACTGGCACCGCACGATCTTCGGGGACCGGCGGTAGTCGATTTCCGGCCACCGCCGGCTGAGACGACCGGCCATCGACCAGCCCTACCCTCCCGAAAGGCACCACGCGCATGGAGCAGTACGAGCCCGACCGCCTCACCCCGGCCCAGGTGGCCGCCGTGCGGCGCAGCTTCCGCAACGGCCGGGCCTCCCTCACTCGCCGTTCGCTGCTGCGCGCCTCCGCGGGCGGCGCGCTCGCGGTCGGCGGACTCGGGGCGCTGAGCGCCTGCGGGATTCCCGCGGCCGGCAAGACGCAGGGCGGCACCTCGGCCCAGGACTACTCGGCCAAGGAGAAGGTCGTCAACTTCTCCAACTGGCCCGAGTACATCGACGTCGACGACAGCGCCAAGAACCACCCGACGCTCGAGGCGTTCGCCAAGCGGACCGGCATCCGGGTCAAGTACACCGAGGACATCAACGACAACAACGAGTTCTTCGGCAAGATCAAGCCGCAGCTCGCCGCGGGCCAGGACACCGGCCGGGACATCATCGTCCTCACCGACTGGCTCGCCGCCCGGCTGATCCGCCTCGGCTGGGTCCAGAAACTGGACCCGTCCAACCTGCCGCACGCCTACACCAACCTGTCGGCGCAGTTCCGCAACCCGGACTGGGACCCCGGCCGCGCCTACTCCTACCCCTGGCAGGGCATCTCCACGGTCATCGCGTTCAACAAGAGGGCGCTCGACGGCGTGGAGGTGAAGTCGATCTCCGACCTGCTCGACAACCCCAAGCTCAAGGGCCGCGTCGGCTTCCTGTCGGAGATGCGCGACAGCGTCGGCATGACGTTGCTCGACATGGGCAAGGACCCGGCGAAGTTCACCGACGACGACTTCGACGCGGTGATCGCCCGGCTGCAGAAGGCCGTCGACAAGGGCCAGATCCGCCGCTTCACCGGCAACGACTACACGTCCGACCTGACCAAGGGCGACCTTGCCGCCTGTGTGGCCTGGGGCGGTGACATCGTCCAGCTCCAGGCGGACAGCCCGGACGTCGACTACATCATCCCGGACAGCGGCTACATGACGTCGACCGACAACATGCTGATCCCCAACAAGGCACGCCACAAGACGAACGCCGAGCGGCTCATCGACTTCTACTACGAGCCCGAACAGGCCGCCGCGCTCGCCGCCTACATCAACTACGTGTCTCCCGTCGAGGACGTGAAGCCCTATCTCGCGAAGATCGACAAGGGCGCGGCGAACAATCCGCTGATCATTCCCGACAAGGCCATGGCCGCGAAGTCCCATGCCTTCCGCTCGCTGACGCAGAAGGAAGAGGCGGCCTACGAAGAGAAGTTCGCGAAGCTCACAGGGGCGTGACGACGATGAAGACGACGACAGACAACAGCGGCGACGTCCGCCTCTCCAAGATCAGCAAGACCTACGGCTCCTTCACCGCCGTACACCCGCTGGACCTGACCGTGCCGCAGGGCTCCTTCTTCGCCCTGCTCGGTGCCTCCGGCTGCGGCAAGACGACCACCCTGCGCATGATCGCCGGCCTGGAGGAACCTTCCTCCGGCACCGTGCACCTCGGCGACCAGGACGTGACCCACCTGCCGCCGTACAAGCGCCCGGTGAACACGGTCTTCCAGTCCTACGCCCTCTTCCCGCACCTCGACATCTTCGAGAATGTCGCCTTCGGCCTGCGCCGCCGCGGTATCAAGTCGGTGAAGAAGCAGGTCGAGGACATGCTGGAGCTGGTGCAGCTCGGCGAGCAGGCGCGCAAGAAGCCGCACCAGCTCTCCGGCGGCCAGCAGCAGCGCGTTGCCGTGGCCCGCGCCCTGATCAACCACCCCAAGGTGCTGCTCCTCGACGAGCCGCTCGGGGCCCTCGACCTGAAGCTGCGCCGCCAGATGCAGCTGGAGCTCAAGCGGATCCAGACCGAGGTCGGCATCACCTTCATCCACGTCACGCACGACCAGGAGGAGGCCATGACGATGGCCGACACGGTCGCGGTGATGAACGGGGGCCGCGTCGAACAGCTCGGCTCGCCCACCGACCTGTACGAGAACCCGCAGACGACCTTCGTCGCCAACTTCCTCGGCACCTCCAACCTGATCGAGGCCGAGGTCGACTCCAAGAGCGGCGACGAGATCATCCTCAAGGCGGGCGGCGGCAAGCTCTCCCTGCCCGAGGCGCGCTGTTCCGCGCCGACGACGACCGGCGGCAAGGTGCTGGTCGGCGTCCGCCCGGAGAAGATCTCCCTCACCCACGCCGACGACGCCGGCGAGATCCCCGAGGGCCGCAACCGCATCACCGGCAGGATCGCCGACTCCAGCTTCATCGGGGTCTCCACGCAGTACGTCATCGACTGCCCGGTCTGTCCCGAGTTCGAGGTGTACGCCCAGAACATCGACCGCGACGCCCGCCTGGTGCCCGGAGCCGAGGTCGTCCTGCACTGGAACCCGGCCCACACCTTCGGCCTGGACGCGGCGCAGGACATCGACGCGGGCGTCGAGACGGTGGAGCCGGACGAGGGGGTGGCCGCCTGATGGCCGCTGTCACCGAGGCGCCACCCCCTCTCGCGCCCACCGCCCCAGAGAAGAAGCCCCCGCGCAAGCGGGGCCGCTGGACGCCGTACTGGCTGCTGCTGCCCGGCATCCTCTGGCTGGTGATCTTCTTCGCGCTGCCGATGATCTACCAGGCCTCCACGTCCGTGCAGACGGGTTCCCTGGAGCAGGGCTACAAGGTCACCTGGCACTTCGCGACCTACTGGGACGCGCTGTCGCAGTACTGGCCGCAGTTCGTGCGCTCGGTCCTGTACGCGGCCGCCGCGACGATCCTGTGCCTGCTGCTCGGCTACCCGCTCGCGTACCTGATCGCCTTCCGCGCGGGCCGCTGGCGGAACCTGATCATGATCCTGGTGATCGCGCCGTTCTTCACCAGCTTCCTGATCCGTACGCTCGCCTGGAAGACGATCCTCGCGGACGGCGGCCCGGTCGTCGGCGCCCTCAACACGCTGCACGTCCTGGACGTCACCAACTGGCTCGGCTGGACTGCCGGTGGCCGCGTGCTGGCCACCCCGCTCGCCGTCGTCTGCGGTCTGACGTACAACTTCCTGCCGTTCATGATCCTGCCGCTGTACACCTCGCTGGAGCGCATCGACCCGCGCCTGCACGAGGCGGCGGGCGACCTGTACGCCGAGCCGTTCACGACCTTCCGCAAGGTCACCTTCCCGCTGTCGATGCCGGGTGTGGTCTCCGGCACGCTGCTGACCTTCATCCCGGCCGCCGGCGACTACGTCAACGCCGACCTGCTCGGCTCCACCGACACCCGCATGGTCGGCAACGTCATCCAGACACAGTTCCTGCGGATCCTCGACTACCCGACGGCCGCGGCCCTTTCCTTCATCCTCATGGCCGCGATCCTCGTCATGGTCACCCTCTACATCCGCAAGTCCGGCACGGAGGATCTGGTTTAAATGGCCTTCGTCAACTGGCTCAAGCGCCATCTCGTCGTCATAGCCGGACTGCTGACGCTCGGATATCTCCTGCTGCCGAACGTCATCGTCACGGTGTTCTCCTTCAACAAACCGAAGGGCCGCTTCAATTACGAGTGGCAGCAGTTCTCCACGGACGCCTGGAAGGACCCGTGCGGCGTCGCCGACCTGTGCGGCTCGCTGTCGATCAGCCTGCAGATCGCCGTCTGGGCGACGATCGGCGCCACCGTCCTCGGCACGATGATCGCCTTCGCCCTGGTCCGCTACCGCTTCCGCGCGCGGGGCGCGGTGAACTCGCTGATCTTCCTTCCCATGGCGATGCCCGAGGTCGTCATGGCTGCCTCGCTGCTCACCCTGTTCCTCAACATGGGCGCCCAGCTGGGCTTCTGGACGATCCTCATCGCCCACATCATGTTCTGCCTCAGCTTCGTCGTGACCGCCGTCAAGGCGCGCGTGATGTCGATGGACCCGAGGCTGGAGCAGGCCGCTCAGGACCTGTACGCGGGACCCTTCCAGACCTTCCTCCGCGTCACCCTGCCGATCGCGGCACCCGGAATCGCCGCGGGCGCGCTGCTCGCCTTCGCGCTCTCCTTCGACGATTTCATCATCACCAATTTCAACGCGGGCTCGACCGTCACCTTCCCCATGTTCGTCTGGGGCTCGGCCCAGCGCGGCACGCCCGTTCAGATCAACGTCATCGGTACGACCATGTTCGTCGTCGCCGTACTGTTCGTCCTGTCCTCCATGGTCATCAGCAACCGCCGCACCAAGCAAAAGGCATAACTGAAATAACCCTGTGGGGAGTTGAAATCATGGCCCCAAGCGCCATGAGCCGCAGCAATAACTGGACCAAGTCCCTTTCCGAAGCCCAGCCGGTCCCCTACTGGCTGGACGACCCCGGCAAGCCCCGTCCCGAGCCTGCCCTCACCGGCGCCGAGACCTGCGACCTGCTGGTCGTGGGCGGCGGCTACAGCGGGCTGTGGACCGCGCTGATCGCCAAGGAGCGCGACCCCGGGACGGACGTGGTGCTGGTGGAGGGCCGCGAGGTGGGCTGGGCCGCCTCCGGCCGCAACGGCGGCTTCTGCGCCGCCTCCCTCACACACGGCCTGGCCAACGGCCTCACCCGCTGGCCGGACGAGATCCACAAGCTCCAGGAGCTGGGCGCCCGCAACCTCGACGCGATCGAGGAGGCGGTCGCCCGCTACTCGATCGACTGCGAGTTCGAGCGCACCGGCGAGATCGACGTCGCCACCGAGCCGTACCAGGCCTGGGAGCTGAAGGACTGGTATGCCGAGCTGGAGCAGCGGGGTCTGGCCGAGGGCACCGAGTTCCTCGACAGGGAGGCGGTGCGGGAACAGGTCGACTCACCGACCTTCGAGGCCGGTCTGTGGGACCGCCGGGGCGTCGCCATGGTCCACCCGGCCAAGCTCGCCTGGGGCCTGAAGCAGGCGTGCCGCCGGCTCGGCGTGCGCGTCTACGAGCACACCCCCGCCCTGACGCTGAAGCCGTACGGCGCCGGCATGGCCGTACGCACCCCCTACGGCCAGGTCCGCGCCCGCCGGGTCGCGCTCGGCACCAACGTCTTCCCGAACCTGGTCAGGCGGGTCCGCTCGTACACCGTCCCGGTCTACGACTACGCCCTGATGACCGAGCCGCTCACGGCCGACCAGATGGCCTCGATCGGCTGGAAGAACCGCCAGGGCCTCGGGGACTCGGCGAACCAGTTCCACTACTTCCGGCTGTCCGCCGACAACCGGATCCTCTGGGGCGGCTACGACGCGATCTACCCCTACGGAGGCCGGGTGCGCGCCGAGTACGACGACCGCCCGGAGACCTACGCCAAGCTCGCCGGGCACTTCTTCACCTGCTTCCCGCAGCTGGAGGGCATCCGCTTCACGCACGCCTGGGGCGGGGCGATCGACACCTGCTCCCGCTTCTCGGCGTTCTTCGGGACGGCCCACCACGGGAAGGTGGCGTACGCGGCCGGGTACACCGGACTGGGCGTCGGGGCCACTCGCTTCGGTGCCGAGGTGATGCTCGACCTGCTGGCCGGTGAGCGCACCGAGCGCACCGAACTGGAGATGGTCCGCAAGAAGCCGCTGCCCTTCCCGCCCGAGCCCTTCGCCTGGACCGGTATCGCGCTCACCAAGTGGTCGCTGGCGCGTGCCGACGCGCACGGCGGGCGGCGCAACCTGTGGCTGAGGACGATGGACAGACTGGGCCTCGGCTTCGACAGCTGAGCCGGGACGGCGGACTGTGAGCCGGTTCACTCCAACGAGGGGCCGCAACCCGCGTAATGCCTGCCGGGAGACCTCCCTCGCCCTCGTGACGCGACCTCCCTCGTGACGCGACCTCCCTCGTGACGCGACCTCCCTCGTGACGCGACCTCCCTCGTGACGCGACCCGCGTCCACGAGAGAAAGGGAGGTCTTCTCATGGCTGGGGCGAAGACGGCGGTCGACTGGCCGGCATCCGTCGCACCGGATCCCGAGGCCTGACGCCGGGAGTGGGAGTGCAACCCCCACGGGGTCGCCCTGCTGTCCGCCGGCAAGGCCTGGGACGTACTGATCCCGCCGGGCAGGTTCGGCCATCCCACGCTGGACGTCCTGACCCGGGTCCTCGACCAACTCGGGCCGGTGCTCGTTGACTTCGGCGACGCACGCATGGGCTTCCTCGTGCGGCCGGGCACCGCGGCCCGCTGGCTGGGCACCGGCATCCGTACCGCCGGGCTCGGCACTGGATAGTCGTGCCGTACCCGGGGCGGACCACCGGCGAGGTGCGCCGGCTGGTCCGCCGGACGGCTCGGGCACGCTGACCGACCCGGCGCTGCTGGAACTGGCGCTGCACGAGGCGGCGGCGGGCCTGGCCGGCGATGGGGACGGCCGAGGGGGACGGCCGAGGGACGGCCGATGGGGACGGCCGAGGGGCGGCCGACGGGGACGGGTGGCGGCAAGAGGTCTTGACAAGCCAATTGGTCTGGACCAAGTTGGCGCGCTCCACCCCTCCAACCCCCCCATGCCCGGAGGCATTTGTGGACCGCGACAGACCCTTCGCACGCCGGCGTCGACTCCTCGCCGTGCTCACGGCCACGCTCCTGACCGTGCCCGGCGTCACCGCGCTCTCGTCGGCCGCCCGTGCGGCCGACGCGGACCTCGCCAGGAACGGCGGCTTCGAGTCGGGCCTCGACGGCTGGAGCTGCAGCGCGGGTACCACCGTCAGCAGCCCTGTGCGCAGCGGCAGTTCGGCGCTGCAGGCGACCCCGGCCGGCAGCGACAACGCCCAGTGCGCGCAGACGGTGACCGTGCAGCCGAACTCCCAGTACACGCTGTCCGGGTACGTCCGCGGCTCGTACGTCTACCTCGGCGCGAGCGGCACCGGCACCACCGACGTCTCCACCTGGACCCAGTCCGCGCCCGACTGGCAGCAGCTCACCACCACCTTCCGCACCGGCCCCTCCACCACCAAGGTCACGATCTACACACACGGCTGGTACGGCACCGGCGCCTACTACGCCGACGACATCTCGCTGGTCGGCCCGGGTGCATCGACAGGGCAGCCGCCCGCCGCGCCGACCGGCCTGAAGGCCGACGCCGTCACCTCCTCCAGCGTGGCCCTGTCCTGGTCGGCGGTGACGGGCGCGACGAGCTACGCCGTCCACCGCGACGGGATGAGGATCCAGACGGTGAGCGGCACGTCGGCCACGGTCACCGGCCTGTCACCCGCCACGGCGTACAGCTTCCAGGTCACGGCGGTGAACGACGCCGGCGAGTCCGCGAAGTCGGCGACGGTGACCGCGACCACCTCGCCCGGATCGGGCGGCGGCTCCCCGGACCTCCCCGCCCACGCACTGGTCGGCTACCTCCACGCGAGCTTCGCCAACGGCTCCGGCTACACGCGCCTGGCCGACGTCCCCGACAGCTGGGACGTGATCGACCTGGCCTTCGGCGAGCCGACGTCGGCCACCTCGGGCGACATCCGCTTCACCCGCTGCCCGGTCACCGAGTGCCCGAACGCCGAGAGCGACGCCGACTTCAAGGCGGCGATCAAGGCCAAGCAGGCGGCCGGCAAGAAGGTGCTGATCTCCATCGGCGGCCAGAACGGCCAGGTGCAGCTGACGACGACGGCCGCGAGGGACGCCTTCGTCTCCTCCGTCTCGAAGATCATCGACGACTACGGCCTCGACGGCCTGGACATCGACTTCGAGGGCCACTCCCTGTCACTGAACGCAGGCGACACCGACTTCAAGAACCCGACGACCCCGGTGGTCGTCAACCTGATCTCGGCCTTGAAGACCCTGAAGGCCAGGTACGGCTCCACGTTCGTGCTGACGATGGCCCCGGAGACCTTCTTCGTGCAGATGGGCTACCAGTACTACGGCACGGGGAAGTGGGGCGGCCAGGACCCGAGATGCGGGGCGTATCTGCCCGTCATCCACGCCCTGCGCGACGACCTGACCCTGCTGCACGTCCAGGACTACAACTCGGGCCCGATCATGGGCTTGGACAACCAGTACCACTCCATGGGCGGCGCCGACTTCCACATCGCAATGACCGACATGCTCCTGACGGGCTTCCCGGCCGCGGGCGACGCGAACAACGTCTTCCCACCGCTGCGTCCCGACCAGGTGGCGATCGGCATGCCGGCGTCCACGAACGCGGGCAACGGCTACGTCCCCCCGTCCGAGGTCACCAGGACCCTCGACTGCCTGACGAAGAAGGCCAACTGCGGCTCGTACCCCACGCACGGCACCTGGCCCGGCCTGCGCGGCCTGATGACCTGGTCGGTCAACTGGGACCGGTTCGGGAGCTGGGAGTTCCAGAGGACGTTCGACGGCTACTTCGGCTGAGCAGCAGCCACAGGAAGGAGAGCAGCACCGTGCACAGGCACCAACTGGCCACGACATCCAGTGGCCAGTGGTAGCCGCGCCGCACCAGACCGAAGCTGACGCCCAGCACCAGGGCGAAGCAGGCGAGAACCAGCGCGCGCCGGGCGCGGGCGGTGCCGAGCCAGGGGAGGAGGAGCAGGGTCACGCAGCCGTAGGCGACGACGGCGGTGGCCGTGTGCCCGGAGGGGTAGTAGCCGACGCCGGGCGGCATGACCGGGGTGCCGTGACGTGCCGTCCAGTTCTTCAGGGGCACGACGAACGCCGGGACCAGGGCCATCAGTACGGCCGCCGCGACGGGCGGCAGCCACCAGCGGTCTGCACCTGTGGCGCGGGCCCGCAGCGCGACATGGACGAGCACCACCACGAGAACCGGCACCGCGACCTGGACGTTCCCCAGGTCGGCGAGGAGCTCGGAGACGCGGTCCGGGTGGACCAGGTCCCGGCTGACCTGCTTGTCCACGCGGAGCAGCGGGCCGTGGGTGAGCACCTGCCAGGTGATCAGGGCGAAGAGGACGGCCGGGAGGCCCAGGACGAGGAGGAAGGAGAAAAAAATCGGCCACCCGGGATCAGGGGGCGTTCTGCCCTGCGCGGCAGGCGCACGCATGAGGTCCTGGTTTCGGGAGGTCGGCACGGTGCACAGCTTGGCAGGTCTGACCGGCCGTGAGCACGTGCGGGTCTCTGTGTGCGGGCGAGCGCAAGCATTATGGAGCAGCACGACGACAACAGGCGGGCAGCTGAGCATGGGGGCGTCTCCCTCGGCCGGCCGTACCAGGGGCAGGCTCGGCCGCCCGCTACGCGCGAGGCTCGGCCGCCCGCTACGCGCGAGGCTCGGCCGCCCGCTACGCGCGAGGCTCGGCCGCCCGCTACGCGCGCCGGAAGCGCTTCGGCCAGTGCGGACGTTTGACGGCCTGGTCGCCGATCTCGACGAGCGGTACACCGGAGACGAACGGCACCCTGGTGACAACGAGGCCGGACACGCCGAAGGGCCGGCGCAAGGGGGGGTGTGCGCTGGCCCTTCGGTGAACGGCTTCCTGGTCACTTCCCGTGACCTGCTTGCGAAGGCGCAGCGGGGGTGTTTTCCAGGCGGCCGTCCGGACCGGAACGTCGCGCGCCCCGGGGGGTCTGGGGCGGGCGACCGTCCGATCGGTGAGGATATCCGGAGCCGGAGGCCCCGGTTGTGTGCGCGAGGCACGACCAGGTCGAAGCTGGGGAGGCCCCGGCCTGTCACCCACAGTCCCCTGTGGGCGGGGTGTATCTCTCATCTGGGTAGAACCTACGGCAGCCGATGGTCCCGCGACAGCAGGAATCGCGTCCCGACATGCACCTCGCACACCTTCTTCACACGCTCTGCCGCTCGCCCCGTCAGACGTGCGGCAGGGCGGCTCAGATGCGCGCGAAGGCCTGCTCGATGATGTCGAGGCCCTCGTTGAGGAGGTCCTCGCCGATGACCAGCGGGGGCAGGAAGCGGAGCACGTTGCCGTAGGTGCCACAGGTCAGGACCAGCAGGCCCTCCTGGTGGCAGGCCTTGGCGAGCGCGGCCGTCGCCTCCGGGTTCGGCTCCTTGGTGGCGCGGTCCTTGACCAGCTCGATGGCGATCATGGCGCCGCGGCCGCGGACGTCGCCGATGATGTCGAACTTTTCGGCCATGGCGGTCAGGCGCGGCTTCATGATGGCCTCGATGTTCTTCGCCTTGGCGTTGAGGTCGAGTTCCTTCATCGTCTCGATCGCGCCGATCGCACCGGCGCAGGCGACCGGGTTGCCGCCGTAGGTGCCGCCCAGGCCGCCCGCGTGCGCGGCGTCCATGATCTCGGCGCGGCCGGTGACGGCGGCCAGCGGGAGGCCACCGGCGATGCCCTTCGCCGTCGTGATCAGGTCGGGGACGATGCCCTCGTCCTCGCACGCGAACCACTGGCCGGTGCGGCAGAAGCCGGACTGGATCTCGTCGGCGACGAAGACGATGCCGTTGTCGGCGGCGAACTGGCGGATCGCGGGCAGAAAGCCCTTGGCCGGCTCGATGAAGCCGCCCTCGCCGAGCACCGGCTCGATGATGATCGCGGCCACGTTGTCCGGGCCGACCTGCTTGGTGATCTGGTCGATGGCCATCTTGGCGGCCTCGGGGCCCGCGTTCTCCGGGCCGGTCGGCCAGCGGTAGGCGTAGGCCACCGGCACGCGGTAGACCTCGGGGGCGAAGGGGCCGAAGCCGTGCTTGTACGGCATGTTCTTCGCCGTCAGCGCCATGGTGAGGTTCGTCCGGCCGTGGTAGCCGTGGTCGAAGACCACGACGGCCTGCCGCTTGGTGTACGCGCGGGCGATCTTGACGGCGTTCTCGACGGCCTCGGCGCCGCTGTTGAACAGGGCGGACTTCTTGGCGTGGTCACCCGGCGTGAGCTCGGCCAGCGCCTCGGCGACGGCCACGTAGCCCTCGTAGGGGGTGACCATGAAACAGGTGTGGGTGAAGTCCTGCAGCTGGGCGGAGGCCCGGCGGACGACGGCCTCGGCGGAGGCGCCGACCGAGGTCACGGCGATGCCGGAGCCGAAGTCGATGAGGCGGTTGCCGTCGACGTCCTCGATGATGCCGCCGCCGGCGCGCGTGGTGAACACGGGCAGCACGGAGCCCACGCCCTGCGCGACCGCGGCGGTACGGCGGGCCTGCAGCTCCTGCGACTTCGGGCCGGGGATGGCGGTGACGACGCGGCGCTCCTGCGGAAGTGCGGTCATGGGGGCTCCCTGATGATCTTGCGTACCGGACGGTCCGGCGTGCTCGGCACCGGCGGACCGGCCTGTTCCGGTGGGTGGGCGTTTTCGGACGCTTGCTTTCTTTTCTCGCAGGCTAGGGCGGTAGGAGGAGGGTGGGCATGCTCCATGTGGGCGTTGTCGGCGACTCCCATTGTCCGTCGTGGATATAGAAGAGGTGCGGGCGGAAGAGGGAGGTGCGCGGACGGATTGCCGCGCGCCTTGCCGCGCAATCGGTGAACTCCCCTTGCCCGGGCGTTAGATTGATTCGCTGATGGTGGACGGAACGGCTGGTCAGGGGGCAAGGGCGATGGACGACGGGACGCAGGACGCGCGGGGTACGCATGCGAATCCTGTGCCGCGTCCGGCGGTGCCGCGGGACGCTCCCGCGATGCCGCCGCGGCCGGCCAGGCCCCCGGGCGTGCCGGGATTCGAACAGTCCTCGCACACCTCGGGAGCGCCGGGGTCCGAGCAGCCCCCGCGGCAGCGGTCGGCCGTGGCCGACTGGCTCGACGAACCCCGCCCTGCCGCCGGGCCCGGCATCTGGCGCTTCGGCTACCGCCCGCCCAAGGGCGCGCAGACGCCGGACCGGCTCCCGCCGATCACGATCGTCGGCCTGCTCATCCCGCTGGCCGTGGCGCTCGTCGTGTGGTCGCTGTGGCGCCAGGGCAGCATGCCGTACCAGTGGGCCGTGCTGAAGCTGTTCACGCCGGACGACTGGTGGTGGGGCGGCACCGTGTCCCCCAAGGGGATGCAGGGACGCGAGGCCGTCGTGGTCTACGACGGCGTCTTCTTCGCCGTGCTCGTCTATGCCGTCGGTCACCTCGGCAGCTGGCCCGACGTCGTCCGCCACTTCGTCGGCCGCCGCCCGCAGCCCGCGCGGGCCCTGCTCGCCGCCGCGGGCGCCCTCGTCGCGCTCAGCCTCGTCTTCCCGAAGGCCTTCCCGGGCGTCGGCTGGGACGCGCTGCCGGTGGTCGACCCGGTCTTCTCCCTGATCGTCCTGATCTCGGGCGGCTACGACCTGTTCACCTCGCAGCTGTTCACCGACGGTCTGTACACGCTCATCACTCTGCTCGTGCTGTGGCCCTTCGCCCGGGTCGGCGGCTGGTGGGCGTACGCGAAGGACCTCGCGGCGCGCCGTCGGGCGGCGGCGGACCCCACCGCGGCACCGGCCGTGGACCTGCCGCGGTCCCAGTGGCCCGAGCTCCGGCACGCGGGCCGGCACGAGGCGGCCGACCTGCTGACCGCCGAAGTGGCCGGCGGCCGGATGAACGACGTGGACTGCGCCCGCGTGGAGCGCGTCTGGGCTCAGGCCTGGAGGGAGGCGCGTCTCGACGCCTTCACGGACACCGTGCTCCGGCAGGGCGCCGCGGCCTGGACCCACCCGTCCGGGGCCCGGGACCTGCCCGGCCGCACCGCACGGCACGACCTGCTGGAGGGGCAGGTGCGCATCGGGCGATGGGTGCCGGGGGAACGGGCCCCGCGGGCCTACCACGGCGCCGGCGCGGCCGTCGACCCGGACGTCCTCGGCACCTCGCTCCTCCTGGTGGGGCCGCCCGGCTCCGGCAAGACCCGGCACGTCCTCGAGCCGGTCACCGAGGCGCTCGCGCTGCAGGCGCTCACCGGACGCTGCGCGGTCGTCGCCGTCTGTGCCGCCGGGACTCCGCTCGGCCCGGACTCGGCGTACGACGTCGTGGTCAAGGTCGGGGACCCCGCCTCCGTCCACGACCTGGATCCGTACGCGGAGGCCGACGACCCGGACGAGGCCGCCGCCTTCCTCGCCGAGGCCCTGGTCGGGGACCTCGACACCGTCGGCAACCAGAGCGCCGCCACCGCGCTCGCCCAGCTGCTCGGCCCCTACCGGGCGGTGCACGGTCACTTCCCGCCGCTGCCGGTGCTGCGGGAGCTCCTGGAGGGCAAGCCGTCGGCGCTGTCGTCCCTGCGGGCGGCGCTGTCGGACGACGTGCACGCCGTGATGCGCCGCGAACTCGACGCCCGGATGCGGCAGATCGGCACCGCGGCCGACGTCGGCCCGGCGCTCGCAGACCGGCTCGCGCTGCTGGACCGGCCGGTCTTCGCCGAGTTCTTCGGCGCCGGCACGACGAGCCGGCCCTTCTCGCTGCGCGCCGTGGCCCACCATCCGCTGCGGGTCCGCATCGACCTGCCCGAGCGCGGGCACGAAGAGGCGTCCCGGCTGATCACCCGGCTGGTCCTGGCGCAGTTCCACACCGTCGTACGGGACGGGCGGCGCCCCCACTTCGCCTGCCTGGTCCTCGACGACGCCACCGGGACCGTCACCACCGAGTCGGTGCGTCGCATCCAGCGCCTGCGCTCCCAGAACGCCGGGGTCGTCCTCGCGCTGCGCACGATCGCCGACGTGCCCGAGGCGCTGCACGGCCCGCTGCTCGGGGCCGTCGGGTGTCGCATGGCGCTCTCCGGCGTCACGACCTGGGACGGCAGCCGGTTCGCGCATGCCTGGGGCACCGAGTGGGTGGAGACGCGCGAGGTGGCCAAGCACACCGTCTTCGCCGACCAGCCGATGACCCGGGCCCTGCACGCCCTGCGCAAACTGGTCACCGGAAAGGCCGTGACCACGGACGCGGTGACCATCAAGCAGGTCGAGCGGGAGCGCTGGTCCGCCTCCGAGCTGGCCCACGAGGTGCCGCCGGGGCACGCGGTGCTGTCCCTGACGAACGTGCGGGGCGAGCACGCGCCGCCGCTGCTGGTGGATCTGCGCGGCTGAAACGCTCGCTGGGCGCCGGGCATCTGGACCTACGGTCACACAGCGACCGTACGGTGAGGCAGAATCGGCATAGGTCGTTCATACGTGGCGGCCAAAAGATCACAATGATCACCCGATCTCCGCAGACCTGAAGGCCTCATGCCCCCGACGCTCGCCTCGCTCGTCCACCACTCCGCGCTCAAACTGACCGTGCGCGCGGGCGAGGACCGCCTGGACGTGCCCGTCCGCTGGGCGCACGCCAGCGAGCTCGCCGACCCCGTGCCGTACATGGAGGGCGGGGAGCTGCTGCTGATCACCGCGCTCAAGCTGGACGCGGAGGACCCGGAGGCCATGCGCCGCTATGTGAAGCGGCTGGTCGGGGCGGGAGTCGTCGGGCTCGGCTTCGCCGTCGGCGTCAACTACGACGAGATCCCCAAGGCACTGGTCGACGCGGCGGAGGAGGAGGGGCTGCCGCTGCTGGAGGTGCCCCGCCGCACGCCCTTCCTCGCCATCAGCAAGGCGGTGTCCGCCGCGATCGCCGCCGACCAGTACCGGGCGGTCACGGCGGGCTTCGCCGCCCAGCGGGAGCTGACCAAGCAGGCCCTGAACGCCGGACCGGAGGGGCTGCTCGCCGCGCTCGCGGCGCAGGTCGACGGATGGGCGGCCCTGTACGACGCCTCGGGCGCCGTGGTCGCGACCGCACCCGAGTGGGCGGGGCGACGGGCCGCCCGGCTCACGGCGGACGTCGAGCGGCTGCGGGACCGGCCCGCGCCCGCGAGCGCGGTGGTCGGCGTTCCCGAGACCGAGGACCGCGTCGAACTGCACTCCATCGGCACCGGACGGCGCCCGCGCGCCGCGCTCGCCGTCGGCACGGCCGCGACCCTCGGCACGGCCGAGCGGTACGCCGTCCACTCTGCCATCGCCCTGCTGACGCTCACCACGGAACGCTCCCGCTCCCTGCACGCCGCCGAGCAGCGGGTCAGCGCGGCCGTGCTGCGCATGCTGCTCGCCGGGCAGCCGGACCACGCCCGGGCCGTCGCCGGGGACCTGTACGGCGGCCTGCTCGACGCGCCCTTCCGGATGATCGTCGCCGAGTCGGCCTCCGCGTCGGCCGCGCGGGCGCACGCCGACGCCCACGCGCGCGTGCCGGTCTCCGCCGCCCTCGGCTCCGCCCGAGCCGGGGCGTCCTCATCGCCCTCGGCCGCCGTGCTGGCCGCCGCCGACACCGGTGGCGATCCGCTCGCGGGACTCGCCGAGGTCGTGGAGTCGGCGGCGGCGCGCTCCGGGGAGGCCGTGCTGGTCGTGCCCGAGGGGGAGCGGCTGGTGGTGCTGGCCGCGGACGGGGGCGCGGCCGTCGCGGCGTGCGGGGAGTACGCGGCGGCGCTGGAGGCCGCGCGGGCCGCGACCGTACGGGAACAGGCGGGTGGCGGCGACGAGGACGAGCTGGTCGTGGGGCTGTCGGCACCGGCCGGTCCCATCGCGGCGGCCGCCGCGTACAAACAGGCCGAGCAGGCGCTGTCGGTGGCGCGGCGGCGGGGCCGGGTGTTCGTGGAGCACGACCAGGTGGCGTCCGGGTCGGTGCTGCCGCTGCTGGCCGACGACGCGGTGCGGGCGTTCGCCGACGGGCTGCTGCGGGCGTTGTACGAGCACGACGCCACGGGCCGGGGGGATCTGGTGGCTTCCCTGCGTGCCTGGCTGTCCCGGCACGGGCAGTGGGACGCGGCCGCCGCCGACCTCGGCGTGCACCGGCACACGCTCCGGTACCGCATGCGGCGGGTCGAGGAGATCCTCGGCCGCTCCCTGGACGATCCGGACGTGCGGATGGAGCTGTGGCTGGCGCTGAAGGCGACGTCGGCCGAGTAGGAGCATCCGGCCAGGTAGGCCATTTCGGCGTGTCTCCCGCCTCCACTGCTACGACTCGGACAAACGACCCCCGGCCACCCCCGGCCTACCGTGGACCACGCAAGCCAAGACCACCCACCCCCAACGCGGAAGGGCCGGGACTCGTACATGCCAAAGGAAAACATGGCAGCCACCCACGCCTTCTGGCTCGCCGGCCGCCAGGTCACCGGCGAGGACACCTTCGACGTCACCTCCCCGTGGGACGGGCGGCTGGTCGGCAGGGTCAGCGTGCCGACCGACGCCCAGGTCGAGGAGGCCGTGGCCGCCGCGTACGCCGTGCGGGACGAGTTCGCCGCCACCCCGGCGCACGTGCGTGCCGCCGCCCTCGACCACGTCAGCAAGCGGCTGGTCGAGCGCACCGAGGAGATCGCGCAGCTCATCTCCGCCGAGAACGGCAAGCCGATCAAGTGGGCCCGGGGCGAGGTCGGCCGTGCCGTCTCGGTGTTCCGGTTCGCCGCCGAGGAGGCCCGGCGGTTCAACGGCGGCGAGGCCCAGCGCCTCGACACCGACGCCGGCGGCCAGGGGCGCCTCGCCTTCACCCGCCGCTTCCCCAAGGGCGTCGTCCTCGGCATCGCGCCCTTCAACTTCCCGCTGAACCTGTGCGCCCACAAGGTGGCCCCGGCCATCGCCGCCGGCGCGCCGATCATCCTGAAGCCGGCGCCCGCCACGCCGCTGTCCGGGCTCGTCATCGGTGAGCTGCTGGCCGAGACGGAACTCCCGGCCGGTTCCTGGAGCATCCTGCCGGTCTCCAACGACCGCATGCCCGCCCTCGTCCAGGACGAGCGGTTGCCGGTCATCTCCTTCACCGGTTCCGAGAAGGTCGGCTACGCGATCATGGACTCGGTGCCGCGCAAGCACTGCACCCTGGAGCTGGGCGGCAACGGGGCGGCCGTCGTCCTCGCCGACTACGCGAGCGACGAGGACCTCGACTGGGCCGCGACCCGCATCGCCACCTTCTCCAACTACCAGGGCGGCCAGTCCTGCATTTCGGTGCAGCGCGTGATCGCCGACGCGTCGGTGTACGACCGGCTGCTGCCGCGCATCGTCGCCGCCGTCGAGGCGCAGGTCACCGGCGACCCGTCCGACGACAAGACCGACGTCGGCCCGCTGGTCAGCGAGGACGCGGCCAAGCGCGTCGAGGCGTGGGTGCAGGAGGCCGTCGAGGCCGGGGCCACCCTGCTCACCGGTGGCAAGCGCGACGGCGCCTCCTACGCGCCGACCGTCCTCACCGACGTCCCGGCCGACGTGACGATCTCCTGCGAGGAGGTCTTCGGGCCCGTCCTCACCGTGCAGAAGGTGGACGGGGAGGCGGAGGCGTTCGCCGCCGTCAACGACTCCAAGTACGGCCTCCAGGCAGGCGTGTTCACCCACGACCTGCAGGCCGCCTTCCGCGCCCACCGCGCCCTCGAGGTCGGCGGCGTGGTCATCGGCGACGTCCCGTCCTACCGCGCCGACCAGATGCCGTACGGCGGTGTCAAGCAGTCCGGTGTGGGCCGCGAGGGCGTGAAGTTCGCGATGGAGGACTACACCTACGAGCGCGTCCTCGTCCTGACCGGTCTCGCTCTCTGACCCGTCACCTGGAGACCACGGCCGGAGCCCGCTGTGCGGGGGCTCCGGCCGTCGTCGCGTCCCAGAACTCGAGGGCCGACAAGGTGATGCCGAAGGCGAGCCTTGCCGTCGCGCCGGGGGCGAGCGTGATGCGGCGGTGGGCGGCCAGTTCGCGGCGCGGGCGCGGGACCGACGGCGTCACGGCCTGGGTGTAGAGCTGCTTGTCGGCGGTGACGTCCCCGGTGTTGGTGACCGTGAGGGAGACGTGCACCGCGTCCCCCTCGACCCGGGCGGTCGGGTCGCCGTACGCGAAGGACGCATACGACAGGCCGTGCCCGAAGGGGAAGAGGGGGTGCCCTCGAAGTAGAGGTAGGTCTGGCGGCTGCCGATGATGTCGTAGTCGGGCAGGTCGGGCAGGTCGGGCAGGTCGGGCAGGTCGGGCAGGTCGGGCAGGTCGGGCAGGTCGGGCAGGTCGGCGTCGTCCGCGTACCAGGTCTGCGGGAGACGGCCCGCGGGGGAGACGTCGCCGGCCAGCACCCGGGCCAGGGCGGTGCCCGCGGCCTGGCCGCCGTGCGCGCAATCCACAGGACTGCCCTCAGGGGCGCCGGGTCGACCGCGTACGGGTACCCGAGACCAGCACGAGCGCCGTGTTCGGGTTGGCGGCACGGGCGGCGCGCAGCAGCCGCTCCTGGTGGTCGGGCAGCCGCAGGGTCGTACGGTCCTCGGTCTCACGGCCGTTGATGTGCGGGTCGTTGCCCGCGACCACCAGGACTACGTCGGCCCGCGCGGCCGCCCGGGCGACCGCGTCCTCGCCGCGCTCGGAGACGACCGGCTCGAAGACGTCCCCGCCGTCCTCCTCCTCGGCAACCTTCACGCCGTCGGCGGCGACAGAGACGTGGCGACCCGTCCCGATGTGCCGCAGGAGGTGACCGTTACCGTGGGGTTCGAGGCGGAACGTCTCCTGCACGACGCAGCCTCCGGGCTGGTCGGCCGAGGTGCGGACGTGACCGTCGTCGGCCACCGACAGGTAGCGGCCGTCCGGCGCGCGCAGCGTCAGGACGCCCCCGCCCCAGTCGATCAGGGCGAGTTCGGTGCCGGTGGCGTCGGTGGTCAGCGGGGGCAGGTCGGTGCGGCCGGCCAGCAGGGCGGGGTCCAACGCGCCCTCGGCGCCGCGCACTTCCTCGGCGGCGCCCTCGACGGACGGCACGTGGAGGAAGGTGCCGTCACCAGTGCGCAGCCGTACCCGGTCCACCCCCTCGGCGAACTCCACTCGCTCGGCGCCGAACCGCTCGTACAGGCCCTCCAGCGGAGTGGACCGGTGCAGGAGCGTGCCGCTGTACCAGTCGAGCTTGCACTCGTCGGCGAGCAGACCGACGACGGCGATGCGGGTGTCGTTCACGAGCGGCAGCAGGCCGTCGTTCTTCAGCAGCACGACCGCCTGCTCGGCGGCCTCCTGGGCGAGCGCGCGGTGCGCCGGGTTGTCCAAGTCCTCGGTGCCCTCGTGGGGGTCGTCCTGCGGGTCGAACTCGCCGAGCCGGAAGCGGACCGAGAGCTGCCGGCGGACGGCGGTGTCGATGCCGGCTTCGGTCAACAGGCCCTGGCGGAGGGCGCGCCACGACTCGCCGAGCCGCTGGGCGGCGTACCGGCGGCGCATCGCCCGGATGGCCGCCCACACGCCGGCTCCGACCAGGCCGCCCACCACCGGCACGTCCTGTCCGTCGGCGTCCAGGGCCGCGGCGAGCGGGACGCCGATCCCGCAGGTGTCGGTGAGTACCGCGAGCGGCCGGTACCAGTGGGCCGTGCCGTCACCCGTTCGGACCCTGGGTATGGCACGGCCCGGATTGGGCAGTGCCGGCCGTCTCCTTCCGCCTCGGCGTAGCGAATCGTTTCCCCTGTTGTCCCCGCCGTTGTTGTCCCCGCCGTCCCCGCCGTTCCTGTCGCTCTCGTCGCCCCGGTGGCGTCCCCGGACGTTTCCGCCCCCGGCTCCCCGGCGGATTCCGACACGCCGACATCCCGCATGTGCCCCCAGCCATACGTCGCGGTCACAGGCCCATCCGCCTCTCGTCGATCCCCACCGAACGGATGTGCCCAAGTGGTGGAGTCCACGACTGGCCTTCACGTCACCCTCACGTGATGCTGGGTGCAACCACGTCGATACAGACGGTGAACTGCGAGCGTCCGTGCGCGAGGGGTGGTGAGCCCGCCCGGTATCGGGTACATACGATCCAGTAGCACCGGTCAGTAACGTACCGCCCCCAAGTTCCCTATTCGCGGCGAGGTGAGCCTCATGTCCGCACCAACCACCAAGAAACCCACTGTCACCGAGCGTGAGGCCCGCCAGGTGGCGGAGGCCGCCCGGGAGCAGGACTGGCGCAAGCCCAGCTTCGCCAAGGAGCTGTTCCTCGGCCGCTTCCGGCTCGATCTGATCCACCCGCACCCGCTCCCGGCCGACGACGACGCCCAGCGGGGCGAGGAGTTCCTCGCCAAGCTGCGCGACTTCTGCGAGACGAAGATCGATTCCGCCCGGATCGAACGCGACGCGCGGATCCCGGACGACGTCATCACCGGGCTGAAGGAGCTCGGCGCCCTCGGCATGAAGATCGACACCAAGTACGGCGGCCTCGGCCTGACCCAGGTCTACTACAACAAGGCCCTCGCTCTGGCCGGCTCCGCGAGCCCCGCGATCGGCGCCCTGCTGTCCGCCCATCAGTCGATCGGCGTACCGCAACCCCTGAAAATGTTCGGCACCCAGGAGCAGAAGGACACCTTCCTGCCGCGCTGCGCCCGCACCGACATCTCGGCGTTCCTGCTGACCGAGCCGGACGTGGGCTCCGACCCGGCGCGCCTGGCGACCTCGGCGGTCCCGGACGGCGACGACTACGTCCTCGACGGGGTCAAGCTGTGGACGACCAACGGGGTGGTGGCCGACCTCCTCGTCGTCATGGCGCGCGTGCCGAAGTCCGAGGGCCACCGGGGCGGCATCACGGCCTTCGTCGTGGAGGCCGCCTCCGAGGGCGTCACGGTGGAGAACCGCAACGCCTTCATGGGCCTGCGCGGCATCGAGAACGGTGTCACCCGCTTCCACCAGGTCCGCGTCCCGGCCGCCAACCGCATCGGCGAGGAGGGTCAGGGCCTGAAGATCGCCCTGACCACCCTGAACACCGGCCGGCTGTCCCTGCCCGCCATGTGTGTCGGCGCGGGCAAGTGGTGCCTGAAGATCGCCCGCGAGTGGTCCGCAGCCCGGGAGCAATGGGGCAAACCGGTCGCCCTGCACGAGGCGGTCGGATCGAAGATCGCGTTCATCGCGGCCACGACGTTCGCCCTGGAGGCCGTCCTCGACCTGTCCTCGCAGATGGCCGACGAGAACCGCAACGACATCCGCATCGAGGCCGCACTCGCCAAGCTCTACGGCTCCGAGATGGCCTGGAAGATGGCCGACGAACTGGTCCAGATCCGCGGCGGCCGCGGCTTCGAGACCGCCGAGTCCCTCGCCGCCCGCGGCGAACGCGCGGTCCCCGCCGAGCAGATCCTGCGCGACCTGCGCATCAACCGCATCTTCGAGGGCTCCACCGAGATCATGCACCTGCTGATCGCCCGCGAGGCGGTCGACGCCCACCTGTCGGTCGCCGGCGCCCTCATCGACCCCGACAAGTCCCTGTCGGACAAGGCGAAGGCGGGCGCCAACGCCGGTGTCTTCTACGCCAAGTGGCTGCCGAGGCTGGTCGCGGGACCGGGCCAACTCCCGCGCTCGTACGCCGAGTTCCACCCGGCAGGCCATGTCGACCTCTCCCCGCACCTGCGCTACGTCGAGCGCCACGCCCGCAAGCTCGCCCGCTCCACCTTCTACGCCATGTCCCGCTGGCAGGGCCGGATGGAGACCAAGCAGGTCTTCCTCGGCCGGATCGTCGACATCGGCGCGGAGCTGTTCGCGATGAGCGCGGTCTGTGTACGGGCCGAACTCCTGCGCAGCCAGGGCGACCACGGGCGCGAGGCGTATCAACTCGCCGACGCCTTCTGCCGCCAGGCCCGCATCCGCGTGGCGGAACTCTTCGACCGGTTGTGGACCAACACCGACGACCTCGACCGCAAGGTCGTCAAGGGGGTCCTCGGCGGTGCCTACGAGTGGCTGGAGCAGGGGATCATCGATCCCTCGGGCGACGGCCCGTGGATCGCGGACGCGACCTCCGGACCGTCACAGCGGGAGAACGTGCACCGGCCGATCAGGTAGCTGCCGGCCGGCAGAGCAGTACCTCTCGCCAGGACGCGTCGCCCGGATCCCGCGTCGTCCAGGAGGAGCAGTCGACCGGTGGCGGCTGCGGTACCTGTTCGGCGCGGTGTCCGGGGCGTGTTCGGCGCGGTGTCCGGGGCGCGGCCGCGTGCACCTTGACGGTCCTGCGCGCGCCCGTCTTCACGCTTCACGCCGGCTTCACAAAGGACGAATTGACCCCTGTCGGAGGCCGGTCACCGCCACGGCACCCACCGAGGGACGACGCGCTGTCCTCCCGCGCAGCCGTTGCGGCAACAATGGAGGGATGAGCGACAGTCCAGCCCCTCTCGCCGACCCGCACCTCGTCTTCGACCCCGTCGCCGGTGACGGACCCAAGGACGTGGTGGTCCTCGGCTCCACCGGGTCCATCGGCACCCAGGCCATCGACCTCGTGCTGCGCAACCCGGACCGCTTCCGCGTCACCGGACTCTCCGCCAACGGCGGACGGGTCGGCCTCCTCGCCGAGCAGGCGTACCGGCTCCGCGCCCGGACCGTCGCGGTCGCCCGCGAGGACGTCGTACCGGCGCTGCGCGAGGCGCTCTCCGCGCAGTACGGGACGACGGAGCCGCTCCCCGAGATCCTCGCCGGCCCGGACGCGGCCACCCAGCTCGCCGCCTCCGACTGCCACACCGTCCTCAACGGCATCACCGGCTCCATCGGCCTCGCCCCGACCCTCGCCGCCCTCGAAGCGGGCCGCACCCTCGCGCTCGCCAACAAGGAGTCGCTCATCGTCGGCGGCCCGCTGGTCAAGGCGCTCGCCAAGCCCGGTCAGATCATCCCCGTCGACTCCGAGCACGCCGCCCTCTTTCAGGCCCTCGCCGCCGGCACCCGCGCCGACGTCCGCAAACTCGTCGTCACCGCCTCCGGCGGCCCCTTCCGCGGCCGGACGAAGGAGGAACTGGCGAACGTCACCGTCGAGGACGCCCTCGCCCACCCCACCTGGGCCATGGGCCCGGTGATCACGATCAACTCCGCCACCCTCGTCAACAAGGGTCTGGAGGTCATCGAGGCCCACCTGCTGTACGACATTCCCTTCGACCGCATTGAGGTCGTCGTGCATCCGCAGTCGTATGTCCACTCGATGGTTGAATTCACCGACGGATCCACACTCGCCCAGGCGACGCCCCCCGACATGCGCGGGCCCATCGCCATCGGCCTCGGCTGGCCCGAACGCGTTCCCGACGCGGCGCCCGCCTTCGACTGGAGCACCGCGTCGACCTGGGAGTTCTTCCCCCTCGACAACGACGCCTTCCCCTCGGTCGGCCTCGCCCGGCACGTGGGCCGGCTCGCCGGAACCGCCCCGGCCGTGTTCAATGCGGCCAACGAGGAGTGCGTCGACGCGTTCCTGAGCGGGGCACTGCCGTTCAACGGGATCATGGAGACCGTGACACGAGTGGTCGAGGAGCACGGCACACCCCGCACGGGAACCTCGCTCACCGTGCCGGACGTCCTCGAAGCGGAGACCTGGGCCCGTGCCCGGGCCCGCGAACTGACAGCGCAGACGGCGACCGCGGAGGCGCGTGCATGACGACCCTGATGATGATCCTCGGCATAGTCGTCTTCGCGGTCGGCCTGCTGGTCTCCATCGCGTGGCACGAGCTGGGGCATCTGTCCACCGCCAAGCTCTTCGGCATCCGCGTGCCGCAGTACATGGTCGGCTTCGGCCCGACCATCTGGTCGCGGAAGAAGGGCGAGACCGAGTACGGCTTCAAGGCCATCCCGTTCGGCGGCTACATCCGCATGATCGGCATGTTCCCGCCCGGACCCGACGGCCGTCTCGAGGCGCGCTCCACCTCGCCCTGGCGGGGCATGATCGAGGACGCCCGGTCGGCGGCCTTCGAGGAGCTCAGGCCGGGAGACGAGACGCGCCTGTTCTACACGCGCGCCCCGTGGAAGCGGGTCATCGTGATGTTCGCGGGCCCCTTCATGAACCTGATCCTCGCGGTGGCGCTGTTCCTCACCGTGCTGATGGGCTTCGGCATCTCGCAGCAGACCACGACCGTCAGCTCGGTCTCCCAGTGCGTCATCGCACAGAGCGAGAACCGCGACAGCTGCAAGAAGACCGATGCCCCCTCCCCGGCCGCGGCCGCGGGCCTGAAGGCGGGCGACAAGATCGTCTCCTTCAACGGGGTCAGGACCGACAACTGGAACCAGCTGTCCGACCTCATCCGCGCCACCCCCGGCAAGGAGGTGCCGATCGTCGTCGAGCGCAAGGGTCAGGACGTCACCCTGCACGCAAAGATCGCCACCAACCAGGTCGCCAAGAAGGACTCCCACGGCCAGATCGTCCAGGGCCAGTACGTCAGCGCCGGCTTCCTCGGCTTCAGCGCCGCCACCGGCATCGTGCGCCAAAACTTCGGCGAGTCCCTGACCTGGATGGGCGACCGCATCGGCGAGGCCGTCGACTCCATTGCGAGCCTGCCCGGCAAGATCCCGGCCCTGTGGAACGCGGCCTTCGACGGTGCCCCCCGCCAGCCCGACTCCCCGATGGGCGTGGTCGGCGCGGCCCGCGTCGGCGGTGAGATCTTCACCCTCAACATCCCGCCCACCCAGCAACTGGCCATGGCCCTGATGCTGGTCGCCGGCTTCAACCTCTCCCTGTTCCTGTTCAACATGCTCCCGCTGCTCCCGCTCGACGGCGGGCACATCGCGGGCGCCCTGTGGGAGTCGCTGCGCCGGCACGTGGCGAAGGTCCTGCGCCGCCCGGACCCGGGCCCGTTCGACGTGGCGAAGCTGATGCCGGTGGCGTACGTGGTGGCGGGGATCTTCATCTGCTTCACCTTGCTGGTCCTGGTCGCGGACGTCGTCAACCCGGTGAGAATCTCGTAGCCACGCGGCGTTCGCGGCGGCCGGGCAGGCTTCCTGCCCGGCCGCTTCCCATTGAGTGGGTTTGACGGGTGGGATGTGCTCGGGCAACCACCGGTGCCGTAATCTCGAAGCCTGGAGCCCGCCGCTGACGGGACCGGACCTTGATCCACGACTTGGGGTTGCACAGCAGATGACTGCGATTTCTCTCGGCATGCCGTCCGTTCCGACCAAGCTCGCCGAGCGCCGGAAGAGCCGGCAGATCCAGGTCGGATCCGTGGCGGTGGGCGGGGACGCGCCGGTGTCGGTGCAGTCGATGACGACGACGCGGACCTCGGACGTCGGCGCGAC
>NZ_JBEXHW010000052.1:0-29076 GCF_040608235.1 Streptomyces sp. NPDC005202
CCGCCAGCGCCAGCCCCGCATCGTCTGCGGCTACTTCGCCGCCCCAGCCGTCCGCTACACGACCGCGTAGGAAACCAAACTGTTCCGACTCAATATGTGGAACGCCACGTAATTCCCCAGCCGGAACGTCAAGGTGCTCCCCGCGGGGAAGTTGACGCTGCTCCGACGTGCCCATGGGGACGCCACTCATCTGCGGGCCGCCCGACCGACGCTCGTCTCGAACGTCTGGGCGACCTGTGCCCTGGATGTGTCCTCGGCTCTGCACGCATGTTCGGGGCGTCGTACGCCGTGGGCTCCTAGGTCGGGCCGGTCGGTTCAGGCGTGTGCGTACCCGGTGCGGCGGCGAGTGATCGAGCCGAGGAGGATGTCCACGGCGAGGAAGGCGGCGAGCGGGATGCCGAGCAGCGGGACGTAGTAGCCGAGGACGGCGATCACGGCGGCGCAGGGCACCAGCACGTACACCGGCACCTGCTGCCAGGCGCCGCGGGGCAGCGGGCGGCCGAAGGCGGAACCGCGGCCGCGCTGCCACCACATGCGGTAACCCCACAGGATGAGGAAGATCAGGGCCAGGGCGAGGCCGGCCAGCACGATCTGGTTGGCGAGGCCGAACAGAATGCCCGTGTGGGCGTCGATGCCCCACCGGGTCAGCTTGGCCAGCAGCGGGTAGTCGGCGAACCGCAGCACGTCGGTCACCTTGCCGGTGGCCGGGTCGACGGCGATCGAGTTTTGCTTCTCCGGCCAGCTGCGCTGGACCTGCCTCACGACGTAGGCAGAGGAGGAGTCTGCGGGCGGCACGATTTCCACTGGATCGGCCAGTCCCTCGGCACGGGCCGTCTTCAGTACGGCGTCCAGACCCACGTCGGACCGAGCGCCGGAGCGGGAGCCCATGTCCATGCCCGCCATGGAGCCGTGTCCCTCGTGCCCACTGCTCACCGTCGGAGTGACGGACGGGGTGGACTGGCCGAGGGCTTCGCGGAGGTCGCTGATGTTCGCTCCGGCGTATGTGGACCAGGTCAGGCCGGTCGCCGACAGGAAGAACAAGCCGGCCGCAGCCCACACACCCACCGTGCTGTGCAGGGTCAGGGAGCGCCGCCGTCCGGTGGTGCCGCGCACCGTGCGCCGGGCGCGGCGGCGGCCGAACCACAGCACCAGTCCGCCGCCCGTGATCACCCACAGCCAGCTCGCGGCGAACTCGCTGTACAGGCGGCCGGTGTCGCCGAGGTGGAGGTCGCGGTGGAAATCGTCAATCCAGGTGCGCAGCGGCAGGGCGCCGGTGGAGCCGTACTGCTCCAGTGCGCCGCGCACCTTGCCGGTGTAGGGGTCCACGAAGACGGCGAGTGTGTGGTCGGCGGCTATGCCCTTCACGCCGGACAGCAGCACGCGTGTGGTCGCATCCGGCTCCGGCGACGGCCGCACGGCCGAGATGGTGCCCTCCGGGTGGGCCTTCCGGGCGGCGGACACCTGCTGGGAGATCGGCAGCTTGTGGTTGCCGACCGGGACGGTCATCTGATGGGCGTACACGAGCTTTTCGGCCTGGAACGAGCCGGCGTACAGCAGTCCGGTGACGGCCGCGACGAGCAGGAACGGCGCGACGAACACGCCCGCGTAGAAATGCAGGCGCAACACCAGCGGGCGCAGTGCGCGCAGGGGCGACGGAGCCGCCGGGGCCGGGCCCTGGGTGGAGTTGCCGGGATCACCGGCCGCGCGGGGTGGGGCGGTGGTGGGCGGTTCGATGGACATGGGTGCTGCTCCTGGGACGTACGGGTGTCACGTCAGCGGTCGGCTGAGCGGAACAGTGAGTTCCGGGTCATTGGTGTGAGGTGGCCCACCCAGCCGGTTGCGAGAGCCGGGCATCGCCGCGGACCTGCCGGATTTGACGGACCTGGCGGGCTGGCCGGACTGCATCCACCGCCCGAGCCGTGCCTGTCGAAGGCACACTCCCCCGCGTAAGCAGCCGGCATTGCCAGTCCGCCTGGAGGAGGCCGTAGTGCGGGTTGATGGGCCGAGTGGCGGGGGAGGCGACGTCCGCCGCCTTCATCTGCTCCTCGAACTGCTCCAGGGCAGCGGAGAAGGGGCTCCTCCTGGAGGCCGAATCCTTGAGGCGGGTCTTGTTCGTCAGGCTCGTGCGGCAGTGCCGCAGCCCGAGTCGGATCGCTGTCGTCCCGTCCCGGTACTCCCGCCTTCTTCCCTGCGGGACAGCGTGGCCGATCGCGGGTGAGGTGGTGGGTGAGTCATCGGAAATGGGTGGTCGGCGTGATGCGTGTTCCGGTGCCGGGCGGGTGAGGCGCCCGGCACCGGCGGCGGTTCAGGGCAGGGCGATGCCGTCCAGCTTGCCTGCCTTGGCGTCGGCGACGATCGAGGAGAACTGGTCGGCGCTCATCTGGACGCGCTGGCCGAAGTCGTCGGTGAGGATGATCCGGCGGTCGTCGGAGGCATTCGGGTCGACGAACAGTTGGGGACAGCCGCAGTTGCAGTTCCCGCAGAACGTGGCGACGGGCTCCAGCCCGCTGGTATCGGTCATGCTGCTCCACCTCCGTGGACATGGGATTGCGGCGCTCCGGTGGCCGCGGGGGGACTGTCCGGGGGATACCCGGCGCAGATGTGGCGGACGCGCGACCCCGGCGTGTGCTGGAGCGTGGGGGCGGCCGGTGTGCGCCCGTGCTCCTTGCTCTGCTTCCGGTGCCCCGATTTTGCCAAGGTGGCCAGGAACTGAATGGCCTCCGCCTCCGACTCGTTAGGGGGACAGATTGACCAGGTGGTTCGTGGGCGGTGATGCGTATGCGTGGGCGAGGGGAGAGATCCTCCGGCTGCGTGGCAGCATCGGGTGTCGTGAGTGTGTCCCTGGCGGTGCGGAGCGTGCGCGCGGCGGTGTTCGCCGTGCTGTGCGTGCTGCTCGCTGCCGGAGGGCATGCCCTGGCCCACGGGTGCGGCGCCGCCGGTATGGGTGCAGGCCGCTTCCTTCATGCCGGTATTCGCGGCCGGCTGCCTGCTGGGCGGTCGGGAGCGGTCGCTGGCCGCCATCGGCATGGGGACTCTGGCTGCCCAGGGCGGGCTGCACCTCGTCTTCCACGCCGCGCAGCCACATCACGTTGCGATGGTCATGCACGGTATGCGGATGGCACACGCGCATGCGTTGACGCCGCACGCCACCGCCGCCCATGTTGGGGCGGCCCTGGTGCTGACCTGGTGGCTGCGTCGGGGCGAGGCGGCGCTGTGGTCGCTGCTGCGGTGGGCGGTCGCGTTCGTGCCGGGGCTTGCTGCCTGGTGGCAAGTTGTCGGCGGGGCGCGGGGCGTACCGGATAGGCTCGTGCGTCGGGCTGCCGGTGAGCCTTGGTCGCTGAGGCGGGTACGGCTGAGGTATGCCGTTCACCGGCGGGGACCGCCGATGGGGATGTTGTACGGGATCTGACCCCCGACAACCCTTTCTTCAGTATGGAGATCCATCACCTCATGTCCAGGACCCGCACCACCCTGCGCCGTGCCGGCGTCGTTACCGCGCTGACCGCCGCTGGTGTCCTCACCGCCGCCGGTGTCGCCTACGCGCACGTCACCGTCCACCCCGAGAGCTACGCCAAGGGCGCCACGGACGGCGTGCTGACCTTCCGTGTCCCCAACGAGGAGGACGGCGCCAGCACCACCAAGGTCCAGGTCTTCCTGCCCACCGACCACCCGGTCCTCGGGGTGCTCGTCGCCCCGCAGGACGGCTGGACCGCCAAGGTCACCAATACGAAGCTGAAGAAGCCGGTGAAGACCGATGACGGCACGATCACCGACGCCGTCTCCGAGATCACCTGGACCGGTGGGAAGATCGCGCCCGGCCAGTACGAGGACTTCAACGTCGCCTTCGGCCAGCTGCCCGACGACACCGACCAGCTGACGTTCAAGGCTTTGCAGACGTACTCCGACGGCAAGACCGTCCGCTGGATCGAGGAGCCGACCGGTGGCGAGGAGCCGGAGAACCCGGCACCCGTGCTCAAGCTCACCGCCAAGGGCGCGGAGGAAGGCAGCGGCACCTCGACCGCCTCGACGGCGAGCCCGAAGACCTCCGACAGCTCCAAGTCGACCGCGTCGGCCAGTGACTCGACCGCCCGTGGCCTCGGTGTCGCCGGACTGGTCGTCGGCGTGCTGGGTCTGGCCGCAGCGGTGTTCGCGGTCCTGCGCGGCCGCTCCACCGGATCCCGGGCCGAGTAGAGTGCCCGCCCTGCCGGCGGAGACCCGTCGGCAGGGCACCCGTCTTTCGACGTGACGCACGGGCGGCCGAAACGTTGCCGGGCGCCGGTCGGTTGCGGCGTGCCGCCGCTGCCGTCGGATCAGACGGCTACCGGGTCGGTGACGCCGTACCCGGCCTCGACGATGGCCGCGCGCAGCCGCTCGTCGTCGAGATCCGTCCCGTGCACGGTGACGGCGTTCGCGGCGACATCGACCACGACCTCGCTCACCCCGGGGACCTGGGAAACCTCTTCCTTGATGCTCGCCGTGCAGTGCTCGCAGCTCATGCCGGTGACGTTGTACTGCTTCTGGGCCATGGGAGAACTCCTGGGTGCCGTAAGAGTTTTGGGTGGCGTACGGATCCGCGGGTGCGGGTATTCAGGGATGCCGTCGTCTCAGAGGTCGGATGAGCGGAGCACAAAGTTCCGCACGGCATACCTGCGCATGCTGATGGGGGTGTTCTGACCCGGTGGGCGGCCGCCGGTTCCGGCGCCGAGCATGAGGGAAGAGTTCCTGCACTGAATGTGCTTGGACCGCGTCGCGCTTTGGTGCGGACCACTGGTGAGGAGGGCAGCCGGATGGCGGACCTTCGGCATGAATCCCGGGACCGGGCCGATGCGATATGGCCTTGGGAATCGGAGGCCGGGAAGGCCCGGCACGCCTGGAGAAGGGTGAAGGGTGGAGCCTGGCCGCTGACTGTCGCCACCCTGGCCGTTGTCGTCGGCGGGTACGGCTGGCCCGGCTCCGTTGCCGGTGATGCTGTTGGCGCTCTGATCGGCTGCGCTTCCGGGCTGGCGTTGAGTGGGTTGCTGTACGTGCTGGTCGAGCTGGCGACGTCGGGCTTGCCGCCGCGCCGCCGCAGCCGGAACGCGCCGCGCGCCAGGCGTTCCGCTCACTGACCTTCCCCACCGCGCGCGGAACCGCGCAGCCCCGCCTGCGGCGTGATGCAGGTCACATGCATGTTCCGGAACTTGATCCCCGGTGGCCCCGACTCCTGAACCGGTACGGCTCGAACCGAGTGGCGCCGTACGACGCGACCAGGAGACCCCGTTGATCGACGAGTCCCGACGCCTCCCTTCCGGCGCGGGTGCGGCGCTAAGGAAACTGGTGCCGCCGCCCGCCCTGTGTGGCTTCCTCCTGCTGCTGGCGCTGATGTTGGCGGTGTCGTACGCCGTCGGCGCCGCCTACGGACCGGTCGCGCCCGGCATGCATGGCACCCGCACCGGTGACGGCGGTGGACAGACCGTGCCGCACGGCGACAGCGGCGACATGGGCGGCATGAGCGGGGGGCACGGATGACGGCCCCGGAGGCGGCGGACGCCCTGACGACCACGGATCTGACCGTCGGCGGCATGACCTGTGCGGCCTGTGTGCGCCGGGTGGAGAAGCGGCTCGCCAAGCTGGACGGCGTGAGTGCGACGGTCAATCTGGCTACCGGGCGGGCTCGGGTGAGCCATCCGCCGGATGTCACACCGGACGAGCTGGTCGCGGCTGTCGAGGGCGCCGGATACACGGCGGAACTGCCCGCGCCGCCCCGGCCCGAACCCGGATCCCGACCCGAACGGCCGGCGGAGAAGGCCGCGTTCGAAGGCCAGGACCGGCTGGTCGTCACCGCGCTGCTCTCGCTTCCGGTGCTCGTGCTGTCGATGGTGCCCGCGCTGCAGTTCCGCAACTGGCAATGGCTGTGCTTCGTGCTCGCTGCGCCGGTCGCGGTGTGGGGTGCGTGGCCGTTCCACGTGCGCGCTCTGCGCGGGCTGCGGCACTCGGCGGCGACCATGGACACCCTCGTCTCGCTGGGTGTCGTGGCGTCCTTCTCCTGGTCGGCGTATGCGCTCTTCCTCGGCGGCGCGGGCGACCCTGGTATGCGGATGCCCTTCAGCCGGCTGCCCTCCGCCCAGGCCGGCGACGGCAGCGCGCACATCTACCTGGAAGCCGTCGTCGCCGTACCGCTGTTCGTGCTGACGGGGAGGTTTCTGGAGGCGCGGGCCCGGCGCGGCACCGGGCAGGCGCTACGGTCGCTCGCCGAGCTCGGGGCGAAGGACGTCGCCGTGCGGGAAGGCGGAAGCGAACGACGTATCCCCATAGAGGAGTTGCGGGTCGGTCAGACCTTCGTCGTCCGGCCGGGAGAGCGTGTGGCAACCGACGGCGAGGTCGTGGAGGGCAGTTCGGCGGTGGATGTGTCACTGGTCACGGGCGAGAGCGAACCGGTCGAGTGCCGGCCCGGCTCGCCGGTCGTCGGCGGCGCCGTCAACGCGGGCGGGCTGCTGCTAGTGCGGGCCGCGGCGGTCGGTGCCGACACCCAGTTGGCACGGATCACCCAGCTGGTCACCGAGGCACAGGCGGGCAAGGCGCGGGCCCAGCGTCTGGCGGACGCGGTGGCAGGGGTGTTCGTACCGGTGGTGCTGGCGATCGCCGTCACCGTGCTCGGCTTCTGGCTCGGTGCCGGAGCCGATCCGCAGGCGGCCGTCACCGTGTGCGTGGCGGTCCTGGTCGTCGCCTGCCCGTGCGCGCTGGGGCTCGCCACTCCCACGGCGCTGATGGCCGCCACCGGGCGCGGCGCGCAGCTCGGCGTCCTGATCAGCGGTCCGCAGGCGCTGGAGGCCCTGCGGCACATCGACACCGTCGTCCTGGACAAGACCGGCACGCTCACCACCGGGCACATGAGCGTCACACGGGTCACGGAGGTGCCGGGCGGCATCGGCAAGGAGGCGGCCGTGCGTCTCGCGGGCGCCGTTGAGCAGGGCTCCGAGCATCCGCTGGGCCGGGCGATCGCCGCGTACGCCGGACGGCCGCTGCCCGACGTGACCGACTTCCGGGCGCTGCCCGGGCTGGGCGTGAGCGGCCGTGTCGAGGGCCGGCTGGTCGAAGTCCGCGCGCCCGACGGCGAGCTGCGCGAGCCGCTGGTCCGTGCCCTGGACGCGTGCGAGACGGCCCGGCACACTCCGGTCCTGGTACGGGTGGACGGCCGGCCCGAGGCACTGATCGCGGTCGGGGATCTCGTACGACCGGGGAGTTACCGTGCCGTGGACCGGCTCCGGCGCGTGGGTGTGCGCCCGGTGCTGGCCACGGGCGACCGCGAGCACACCGCCCGCGCCGTCGCCGCCGAGCTGGGTATCGATGACGTACGAGCGCGGTGTACACCCGAGGACAAGGCGGAACTCGTACGGGAGCTGAGGGCGCAGGGGTGCCGGGTCGCGGTGATCGGCGACGGTGTGAACGATGCCGCCGCGCTGGCCGGTGCCGATCTCGGGATCGCCATGGGCAGCGGCACGGACGTGGCCATCGGAGCGGCCGATGTGACCCTCGTCCGCGGGGACATCGAGGCCGTCGCGGACGCGGTACGCCTCGCCCGCCGGACCCTTGGCACGATCCGGACGAATCTTGTGTGGGCGTTCGGCTACAACGCCGTCACCGTGCCGCTCGCCGCCGTGGGCCTGCTCAATCCCATGCTCGCGGCCGCCGCGATGTCGGCAAGTTCGCTACTGGTCGTGGGCAACAGCTTGCGGCTGCGGACCTGGCAGCCGAGCCGGCCGAGGCGGACGGGTGGTGCGCGGTGACCGAACCGGCCGTGTGGCGGCCCTCCCGGCGTCGGCTCGCCAAGGCGTTCCTCGCCGCGCTCGCTCCCGTGGCGGCGTGCGTGGTCGCGCTCGGCGGTCTGGCCGTCTGGACCGCGTCCGGAGCGGCGGGCAGTCCCGCGCATATCGAGGTCACGACCGGGCGCGTGTTCCTCCCATACGGGGACGGCAAGGAATCCGCCGCCTTCTTCCGGATCTCCAACTCGGGCGGCGCCGAGGATGAGTTGACGGGCGTGACCTCGGCCGCCATCGACAGTGCGATGCTCGGCCGCAACACGACGACGAGCGGCAACGCCGGGTACATGCGCCCGGTGGGCTCCGCCACCGTCCCAGCGGGCGGCACGCTGGTGATGTCACCGCAGGGCCTGGACGTGATGGTGACGGTGCGCGGGACGTGGCGCGCGGGGGACCTCGTCCCGTTCGAGCTGCACTTCCGGCACAGCGGGCCGATCAAGACCTGGGCGGTGGTGGCCCGCCCCGGCACGGGCTGAGACCAGGCCGGGCCACGGCTCTCGACTCTACGACGGCAGCCACGGCTGTGACCCTACGACGGCCAGGTTCGCACGATCACTCATCTTCGCCGGGAACTCACCGCCCTCCACTTCCGACTCCTCTCGCAGAACGGACAGGAGGTGGGATGGACGGAATGGATGTGCGGATGCGCCAGGTCGCGTGCCGTCACGGAAGGGTCGAGGCCGTGCGCGGGGTGGATCTCGACATAGAGCCGGGCGAGCGGGTGGCGCTGACCGGCACCAACGGGTCGGGCAAGACCACGCTGATACGTGCCGTGCTCGGCCTGCACCGTCAGGCCGACGGGCAGATCCTGGTCGGGGGCCGGGGCACCGGCACGGCGGCCGAGTGGGCGTGGCGGCGCCGGGCCTGCGCCTGGATACCGCAGAAGCCCGCGGCGGGCCGGTTCCCGCTGCTGGGAGGCGAGTTGCTGGCCAGCAGCGGGGCGCCCCGCGAAGCGGAGGAGGCAGCGCACAAGCTCGGCGTGGGGCCGCTGACCGGCCGCCCGCTGCACACGCTGTCCGGGGGCCAGCTGCAGCGCATGTATCTGGCCCGCGCGGTCGGCTGTGTCGCCGCCGGGGCCGGGGTGCTGCTGGCGGACGAGCCGACGGCCGCCCTCGACTTCACCGGGCAGGAGGAGGCCGCCGAGGTGCTGCTGTCGCTGCCGGTGACCGCCGTGGTCGTCACGCACGATCGTGCGCTGGCCGACCGCTGCGACCGGGTGCTGGAGATGGCCGCCGGCCGGCTGCGGGACGTCCGGTGAACAACCTCGCCGCCGCCGACCTTGGAACACTCCTGCAGCTCATACCCGTCCAACGGGCCGGCGTCACCCTGCTGTTGGCGGCGGTCGGACTCCCGGTGATCGGCGTCGTGATCGTCGGGCTCGACATCATGCCGGTGCGGTTCGCCATGATGCACGTCGCTCTGCTCGGTATCGCGGTCGGACTGCTGACCGGGCTGGATCCGATGCTGTGCGCGCTGGTCGCCTGCGCACTCGCCGGGGCAGGGGTCGCGCCGCTCGCCCGCACTCCGGACGGCCTGTCGGGCGCGATGGGCCTGCTGATGAGCCTGGCGATCGCCGCCGCGCTGCTGGTCCTGGCCGTGTCCGGAGTCAACGCACAGGGCGCGTTCGCGCTGCTATGGGGCTCGATCCTGTCGGTGGGCACGTCCGACATGTGGTTGCTGGGCGCGTTGGCCGTCGTGGTGCCGGCCCTGTTCTGGTGGCGCCGCCGCGACCTCGCTCTCCTGCTCTACGACCGCGAACTCGCCCTCTCCTCAGGGGTGCGCGTCGACCGGCTCACCCTCCTGCTGCTCGTGCTCGTCGCCGTGGCCGTCGCCGGGGCGCTCAAGCTCACCGGCGCGCTGCTCGTCGACGCGCTGACCCTGCTGCCCGCACTCGCCGCCCGGCGGCTGGGCACCTCCCTGAAGTCCATCACCGCCTGGGCGGTCGGCATCGGCGTCGCCGTGAACCTCACCGGGTTCCTCGTTGCGCTGAAGCTCGACTGGCCGCCCGGGCCCGTGCTCCTCCTGACGGCCGGGGTTCTGGTCCTGGCCGTGCATCTCATCCCCGAACGGAGAATCCGCTCATGGCGCGCACCCGCGTCCGCATCGTCCGTGTCCCTTCCCTCGTCGCACTGAGCCTGAGCACCGCGCTCGCGCTGACCGCCACCGCCTGCGCCTCGGACAAGGCCGACAGCAGCGACAAGACCGCGAACAAGAACGGCGGCGCACCGGTCGTCGTGGCCACCACCACATGGGAGGGCGCCCTCGCCAAGGCCGCCGGTGCCAAGGACGTGAAGGTCATCGTCCCGTCGTCCGTGCAGCACGCCCCGGACTACGACCCCAGGCCGTCCGACCTCGCGGCGGTCGCGAGCGCCGACTACGTGCTGTATGCGTCCTTCGAGCCGTATGCCAAGAAGATCAAGGACGCTGTCGGTTCGAGCGCGAAGATGGTCGAGCTCAACCTCGACAACGACTTCGCCACCACGAGTGCGGACGTCACGCGCCTGGGCAAGCTGTTCGGCACCCAGGACGCCGCCGCGAAGTGGAACGCCTCCTTCAAGAACGAGTACGGCACGTTGCAGAAGGAGCTGAAGGCCGCGTGGCCGGGCGGCAAGGCGCCGGCCGTCGTCGCGCAGACCTTCTCCGTCTGGGCGGCGAAGATGGCGGGCGCGGATCTGCGCGGCACCTACGGCCCGCAGGCCGTGACCGCGAAGCAACTGGCCGAGCTGGAGACGAAGAAGGCCGCGTTCGTCTTCGACAACATCCACATGACGACGGGCACGGTGCTGCCGGACTCCGGCGCGCGGCAGGTGGAGATCGTCAACTACCCGGGCAAGGACCTGGACCTGCTGGCGGTCTACAAGAACGCCGCGGATACGATCAAGAAGGCGATGGCTTCCTCGTAAGGCGTGCTGATGTGAGTGCGGGCCGCCCGGAGATTCCGGGCGGCCCGCACTTGTAGGGTCAGACGGCCTGCGCGAAAGGCCCCGGTGCCTGCGCGGAGCACCGCTCCCGCAGGAGGGCCCGGTCCGGCTTGCCCGCCGGGGTGAGGGGCAACTCCGGTACGACCAGGAGGCGTTCGGGGTGCTTGCGCCGCTCCAGGCCGCGCGCGTCCAGATGCGCGCACAGCTCCTGAAGCGTGGGCGCCTTGCCCCGCGGCACGACGCAGGCCGCGAGCCGCTCGCCCAACAGCGGATCGGGCACGCCGACGCACACCACGTCCCGTACGAGCGGATGTGCCGCCGGCTCGATCTCCACCTCGGCCGGGCTGACGTTGGCGCCGCCCCGGATGACGACGTCCTTCAGACGCCCGACGATCCGCAGGTTTCCGTCCTCCTCGATGAGGCCGAGGTCGCCGGTGCGCACCCAGCCGTCCAGGGTCCGGTAGCGGGCGTCCAGCTCGGGGGCGGCGACGTAGCACAGCGGGGTCATCGGGCCGCGGGCGACGATCTCGCCGACACGGCCGCGCGGCGCCTCCTGTAGTTCGGCCGTGCCGGGGACGGCGATGCGTATGTCGGCGACGAGCGGGTCCGGATGGCCGGCGAGGATGCCCGGCCCTTCGCCGCGCACGGGCTCATCCGACAGTCCGGTGTGGCAGTTGACGCCGTCGGCCGAGCCGTAGAGGTTCACGACCGGACAGCGGAAGACGCGTCGGGCCTCCTCGGCGGTGGCCTCGTCGAGTGGCGATCCGCCGACGATGACCGCCGTCGGCGGAGTAAAGGCCGGAGGCTGTCCCGCCGTGATCCGGTCCAGCATCATCCGGATCATGGTCGGAACGCCCAGGACGTGGGTGGGCTCGTGCGCGGCGAGCGCGTCCAGGGCCGCCTCGGGCGTGAAGTGGTCGAGCAGGACGAGCGTTCCGCCGTGCCGGGCGAGCGTGACGGCGGTGCCGCTGCTGCCGAACGCGGAGGCCAACGGTACGAGGAAGAGGCAGCGCGGCGGCTGCCCGTCCGGAATGAGGGAGGCGAGGAAGTTGCCGCGGCCGCCGGCCAGGGCGTTGTGCGAGTACGCCACCATCTTCGGGTCGGCCTCGGACCCGGAGGAGACCAGGATGCGGGCGGCGGAGTCGGGGTCGGGGCGGGCCGGGCGGAAGGACTTCGGGTCGGTGCGCAGCAGGGCGGAGAACGCCACCGTCCCCTTCGGGGCGCCCGGCCCGGTGGCGATCACCGTGCGCAGGGCGGGGAGTTCGGTGGCGAGTGTGAGCAGGTCGGCGGCGTGGTGGTTTCCTCGGTGCTCGGTGGCGGCGATCACGGCGACCGCCTCCGCCCGGCGCAGCAGCGAGGCCGCCTCGCGTGTGCCGCGGCCGACCGGGAAGGGCAGAGCGACGGCACCCAGCGCGGCCAGCGCGAGGTCGGCGATGACGGCGCCCCGACCGTTGGGCAGTTGTATGCCGACCACGTCACCGGCGCGTATGCCAAGCCCCGACAGACCAACGGCCAGACATCGCGCCTTGCGGTCGAGGGCGGTGTAACAGAGCTTGCCCTTGGCGTCGATGACCGCGGTGCGGTGCAGGTCGGCGATCTGGCGGGACCGATAGAGGCTGTAGAGGTCCAGGTCCGGGTAGGTGCCGTCGACCGCCCAGGTGCGGCGCAGCTCGGCGGGCAGCAGGTCGTGCAGGTCCACGGTCATGCGAAGCTCCAGGGGTCGGGGACGCCGGGGGCGCCGTACGCGTCGCGGCTGATCGGGCCGGAGGACAGCAGGTCGGCAAGGTCGGTGACGACCGGGACGGCGGCCAGGCCGCGGTCGCGCAGCCACTCCAGCGCCTGCCCGGTGGGCAGGCCGCTTACGTCGTAGGGGGCCGCGGACAGATCCGCGAGGGCGACCCAGCCGTCGGCGGTGCGCAGCGGGCGGCGGAAGCCCGCCGGTCGGCGCGGGTCGAGTCCCTGCACGGCCCGGACCCGGTGGGGCGCGGTGAGCACGTCGGCGGCGCCGAGCAGCGATGAGTCGACGCGTACCCCGCGTCCGGTGCGCTCCCGCAGCAGCAGCCCCGCCAGGATCGCCTCGGCGCCGAGCAGGCCGCCGAGCACGTCCAGAAGCGTCCTCAGGGACGGAGCGGGCGCCTCGTCGGCGGGCCGCACGGCTTCGCCCACCCCGGTGCGGGCCTGCACCATGAAGTCGGTGCCCATGGGGGCCTCGGACAGCCGGTCCGCCCAGCCGCTGGTGTAGGCGTAGACGAGCGCGGAGTTGGCGGCGGCCAGATGCTCGCGGTCGAGGCCGAGACGGGCGGCCGTGCCCGGTGCCCAGTTGTGCAGGAACACGTCCGCGTCGGCGGCCATCTCGCACAGCCGCTCCCGGTCGGTCGCGGACTTGATGTCCACCTCGACGGCCTTCTTGCCCCGGTTCAGCGCCAGCCAGCGCGCCGAGACGCCGGAAGAGGCGGGCGGCATCCCGCGCAACGGGTCACCGCCCGGCGGCTCGATCCGGATCACCTCCGCGCCCAGCAGGCCCAGCAGGTGGGCGGCGAGCGGGGCCTGGATGCGCCGCCCGGCTTCGAGCACGGTGAATCCGGCGAGGGGCAGGCCGTCAGTGGGTCTGCGGGGGGTGTACGCCGCGTCGTGCGGGGTCAGCTCCCAGGGCGCCGCACCGTCGTACTCGGCCGCCCGCTCGGCGAGCGACCGCAACGGGCACACATCGGCGCCGGACACCTCGGCGGCGTACCGGATCCGCTCCCAGGAGCTTGCCCGCGCCGCCTCGTGCAACGTCTGTGGGAAGGGCGCGCAGGCCGTGGCATACCGGAACTGGAAGGGCCGCCACCCCCGGCGTATCGATTCTTCCGGGGCGTCGAGGGCGCGCCAGAACGACGCCCACACCCCCGGGTCGAGCGTCTCCAGCTCGAAGACGGTCCCCTCGGCCGACGTGAACGGCGGCCCGCCCGGGGCGAGTTCGGCCGCCTCGCCTTCCTCGGCCCCGGCGGCTGCCAGGTACTGGGAGACCGCGAGCAGCCCGGCCCGCTCGGCACTGACCTCGACCTGTGTGACGTTAAGGCCGCGCGCCCGCGCCAGCAGCCCGGCCAGCAGGCCCTGCACGGCCAGCACGCCGGTGGCGGTGGCGGCGTAGTCGACGGCGAGGCCACGCGGCGTGCCGTCGCGGCGGCCGTGCACGGCCATGATGCCGGTGGCCGCCTGGACAGTTGCCTCGTCGGTTGCCGTCTCCCCCCACATGGTGTGGGCGGTGACACCGCCGATGTCGCCTCCCGTGACGCTGAGCCGGCCGCCGGATGCGCCGTCGGTCTCGGCGCCCAGCAGTCGCAGATGCTCCGCGACGAAACCGTCCGCCGGGCCCGGCGGGCCGGAGCTCTCCAGACGGAGGCCGTCGAGTGGCCCGGCCGTCCGCGCGACGGCCGGTGTGGCTGGAGTTGCCATGCCTCTCCTTTCCTGACGCGCGGGAACCCGGGGACGGTCGCCCCCGACCTGTTCCACGGAAGAGGGAGTCGGACGGCCGGCGGCCGTGGTTCCCGCGGATCATGAGGAAAGTGACGGAGACCCGCATGGACGTCATCACCGGAATGCCCCAGTGCCCAGCGGACGTGGCGGAGTTGAGGCACCGCGTGGCGAAGTTCGTGGCCGGACGGGTGCTGCCCTGCGAGGCCGTACTGGACGCGGGCGGGGCGGAGGCTGTCGCCGTGCTGCGCAGACTCCAGGATGAGGCGAAGGCCGAGGGACTGTGGGCGCTGCCGCTGCCCGCGGAACTCGGCGGCCAGGGGCTGCCGCTGCGGTCGTACGCCCATGTCGCCGAGGCCGAGGGAGCCAGCGACCACGGGCCCGCCGCCCTCGGCTCGGCCTCCCTGCTCGACGCGTTGATGCTGTGGCGGTACGGCAGCTCCGCCATCCGTGAGCGGTACGCCGAGCGCCTGGTCTCCGGGGACATACGGGCCTGCTATGCCATGACCGAGCCCGAGACGCCAGGCACCGACCCCTTCCTCACCACCACGCGTGCCGTACCCGCAGGCGACGGAAGCTGGCGTGTGGGCGGGCGTAAATGGTTCACCAGCGGGGCGGCCGACGCCGACCTCGTCACGGTCCTCGCCCGCACGGACGGCGCACCGCCGGACCGCGAGGGGCTGTCGCTGTTCCTGGTACCGACGAACTCGCCGGGCTTCCGGGTGGTGCGGGAGCTGCCGGTGCTCGGCGCGGGCGGCCAGTGGGAGATCGAACTGGACGGGGTCGTGGTCGACGGCGACCACCTGATCGGCGAGCGAGGCAAGGCACTGGACGTCGCGGGCGAACGGCTCCAACTCGGCCGCACACTGCGCTGCCTGCGCTGGCTGGGGCAGGCGGGCCGAGCCTTCGACCTGCTGCGCTCACGCGCCACAACCCGTACCCGGTCACGAGGTCCGCTCGGCGACCTTCAGCTCGTCCAACAGCACGTCTTCGAATCGCTGCTCGCCCTGCGCACGACCCGCCCGCTCGTCTACGAGGCCGTGGCCCGCCTGGACGCCGGCCTCGACGCGCACGTGGAGGTGGGCCTGGCCAAGGTGGCCGCCGCCCGCACCCTCCAGCAGGTGGCCGACGCGGCGATCCAGGTGCACGGCGCCGCGGGCCTCGGCCCGGACACCGCCCTGCCCATACTGTTCCGCACCGGCAGGGCGGCCCGGATCCTCGACGGCCCGGACGAACTCCACATCACCTCAGTCGCGCGCCGGGTACTGCGCACCACCTAGGCTTCGTTGGCGTCGACGAGGCCGGCGAGCGCGGCGAGCGCGTAGGCGAGGAAGAAGTCGCCCCAGATCAGCTCGTGCCGCGTCGCCGTCCCGGAGCTGAGGTCGTAGCAGCCGTCCAGGAGACGGCCATCGCCCGAGAGATGGGTGCCGACCAGTTCTTCCAGCACCTGGACGGCTTGTTCGCGACGGCCGAGCTTGAGCAGGGCCACTGCGGTGATGGCGGCGGCGGACGTGTCGAGGGGGCCTCCCGGACGGGTCTCGTCCGCGGACGGGACGGCGCGGGGCGGGATCAAGTGGCTTGTGACATCCGCCAGGTCGTCGGCGTCGAGATGGTGTACGGCGTCGGCCACGGCCAGCAGCAGCCAGGCCCGGCCCCGGCTCCAACCGGAGGGAGGATCGTCGCACGGGACCCAGCCAGCAGGCCGCTCGTACCGCCAGGACCAGGCGAAGGAGTACTCGCCGAGGCAGAGTTCGAGGTGGCGGCGCAGATGAGCCTCGGCACCTCGTGTGTCCACCGTTGCCAGGAGCGGGACCATGCCTCGCACGCCGTCCACGCGGGCCATAAGGCGGGGCCCGCCGAAGGCCGAGCCCCACGGAACGAGGCCGAGTTCGGCGTCATACGCATCCCGGCAGGCGCGTGCGGCGCGCTCGCGTAGCGCGGCGGACTCTGCAGTGTCGGCGAGCGCGGTCCCGTACCAGAAGATCAGTCCGCGCGTGGCCGTGTCGGCGTGTACCCAGTCCGCGAGCCGACCGGTGTACGTCTCCGCCGCCGCGCGGGCGCCCTCGTCCTCCGTATGCCGAGCGCGCAGCCACAGCAGCCCCACCCAGAAGCCGCCCGTCCACGAGCCCCGCCCGGTAGTCGTCCACCGGCCGGTACCGGGATCGGCGAACAGCGGGAAGCGGTCCCCGACTTCGGCTTGGGTGAGGGCCACCTGCCCCAGGACGGACTCCAGCGCGGGAGCGACCCACTCCGGGACGGCAGAGCGGGCCCGCGGAACCAAGCCGCTCGGGCCCTTCGCCCTGCGCGGCGCGCTCATCGCCCTACGACCGAACGCCGCTCACGCACCGCCCACGTCAGCGCGACCGCGCCCGCCCCCACGAACTCTCCAGCGACCAGCAGCCACCCCGCCCCGTACCGCCCCGCGTCCGCTAGGAGCCCGAACAGCGGCGGGCCGATCGCGAACCCGGCGAAGAAACCGGCCGACACCAGCGCCGAGTCCTGTCCGGCCCGGCCGGGCGCCGCACGCTGCATCACCAACACCATCGAGACCGCGTTGGCGGCCACCGCGAAGACGCCCACGGCCACCGCCGCAGCCCACGCCAGCGGGTGCGCGTACGCCGAGGTCGCCAGCAGCAGCGCGGCCCCCACCGCACCGGCGGCCAGCCCGCCCGGCAGCCACACCGCCCGGCCCGGCTGCCCCGCCACCTTCGACCAGCCCACCCGCCCGGCGATGCCCGCGATGCCCAGCACCGCCACCAGCACACCGGCCGCCGTCGGCCCGAGCCCGAGCCGCCGCACGCCGTACAGCGCCAGATACGTGTTCACCGACGCGATGCCGCAGCCCAACAGCAGTGAGAAGACCGCCAGCCACGCGATCGCGCCCCGCAGGACCCACGAGGCGGGCGCGGCCTTCGGCGGCGGGTCGGCGGGCAAGGCGCGAGCCGCCCAGACGGCCGCCAGCACGGCCGCGCCGGCCGCCGTCCACACCGCGCCCCGCCAGCTGGCCGCCCCGGCCAGCGCGGCCAGCGGCAGCCCGGAAGCGAACGCGCCCAACTGCACCCCGGACTGCTTCATCCCGGTCACCGAGCCACGCCGCTCCGCCGGTACGGCGGCCAGGATCGCCTTGTTCGTGGCGGGATTCGCCAGGGCCTGCGGCAGCCCGCCCAGCGCGACCGCCGCCAGCAGGAACCCGGCGCCCGGCGCTGAACCGATGAGCGCCAGCGCCAGCGCCGACACCAGCAGCAGCGCGACCAGGCAGCGGCGCGGACCCAGCCGGTCCACCACGCGCCCGCCCGCCGGGGAGAGCACGGCGGCGACCCCGAACCCGACGGTCGTCGTCAGCCCCAGCACGGTCGGTGACACCTTCAGGTCGTCGACGAGCCGCGGTCCGAGCGCGCCGAGGAGGAACAGCTGCATCATCGAGAAGGCCATGGCGCAGGTCAGCAGCGCCGTCATGGCACCGGTCGCCCGTGCCGGGCCGCTTCCGGCCGCCGTCCGGATCTGGCTCTGGCTCTGGTCCGCCGCCACCGAAGCTCCTCCTCCCCACCCGGGAAATCTCCGGGGCTTCGAGAGAGGTCGGGCTCAACCGCCGACGAGTTCCAGCCCGTCACTGTGGCCTGGATCACAAGTTCGGGGTTGAGGGGCGGCAGGCCGATTTCCCTACCCCCCGGTGACCATGGAAGCGCGGATGCGAGGATGAGGCCGCCATGACTGCTGGGTGGTGTTCTCGCACGGTACGGGCCGCGGTGTTCGCGGCCTGCTGCGTGCTGCTTGCCGCCCTGGGCCACATCATGATGTCGGGAACCGCGGTGCCCTGGTGGGCCATGACCGCGGGCGTGGTGGCGACCGGCGGCACGGCCTGGCGGCTGGCCGACCGTGAACGCGGGCCGCTTCTCGTCGTCTCCGTCGCGGTGGCCACCCAGGCCGTACTCCACTCGTCGTTCTCTCTCGCACAGGCCGTCGTACACCCGGCACCGTCCGGCGGGAGATCGCTCGCCCACCAGTGGCTCACCTACCTCCTGTGCAGCTCGCCGTCGGGATCGGGCGTGGGGCATGACCCCATGTCGATGTCCATGAGCTCCATGGGCCACGACATGGGCGCCATGCACCCCATGGGATCAATGGGCTCGATGGCGTCCATGGGCTCGATGAACCACATGGGTTCCGCGGAGTCCGCCGGCCATGGCATGGCCGGCATGTCCTCGACCGGCATGCTCCTCGCCCACCTACTGGCCGCGCTGCTGTGCGGCCTGTGGCTCGCGTACGGCGAGCGCGCCGCGTTCCGCATCCTGCGGGCCCTGGCCGGTCGGCTCTTCGCACCGCTGCGCCTGCTCCTCCGGCTGCCCGTGCCGCCGCACCGGCCGCGCGTCCGGGCCCGCCGAGCGGATTCGGACCGGGCACCGCGCCGCCTCCTCCTCACCCACGCGATCACCTCTCGGGGTCCGCCCGCCCGGACCGCTGTCGCCTGACGACAGCCGGTTCCCCGAGGCCGTCCCCAGAGCCGTCGAGCCGTCGGTTCCCCGCCTCGGGCATCGGTCGTGCGCTCCCGCGCCCGGCCGTCCACCCCATCACCGGTCCGCCGTGCCGCCCGCTGCCCTGCGGCGCGCGCCCGGCCAGACACCGGATACCTGATTCCCGAGAAGGACAGATCCCAGGTGATCACTCCTGCCCTGCATCCATCGCGCGAACAGTCGAGCAAGAACTCGAGAGAAGAGTCGATCACGGCCTGGGCGCTCGCCGCCCGCAGCGGCGACCCCGATGCCGTCGACCTCTTCGTACGCGCCCTGCACCGAGACGTCCGGCACTACGTGACGTACCTCGGTGCCGACCCCCAGAGTGCCGACGACCTGACCCAGGACACCTTCCTGCGGGCCCTGGGCAGCCTGCACCGGTTCGAAGGCCGCTCCTCGGCCCGCACCTGGCTGCTCTCCATCGCCCGTCGCGCGGTGATCGACAGCATCCGCTACAGCTCGTCCCGCCCCCGCCTGTCGGACACGGACGACTGGCAGTCGGCGGCCGAACGCACCCAGCCGCGCGACCTGCCCGGCTTCGACGACGGCGTCGCCCTCACCGAGCTGCTGGACACGCTCCCCGACGACCGCCGCGAGGCATTCGTCCTCACCCAGATGGTGGGACTTCCCTACGCAGAGGCGGCCCTCGTCAGCGACTGCCCGATCGGCACGGTGCGCTCGCGGGTCGCCCGCGCCCGCACCTCCTTGATCGCGTGGCTGGACGAGGCCGAGCACTCCGCGCCGGTGGCCGCAGCAGCCTGATTGGTCGTTCGGCGATGGCCCGGATCACCAAGCGATCCGGGCCATATGGCGGACAGAGAGACGCACTGGTTGCCGGCATGCCCCGCCGTCGGCCGCGGAGTAGGTGGTCCAACCAGTCTCAACTGCACGACTCATAGGGTGCCGTGCCCGGTCGCCCGGCCGAAAGCCTGCGGACGTTGCTGGCGGTGGCAGCCTGTTCGCGCAGGCGCTGGATCTCATCGTGCTGGGCGGCGAGTCGGGAGAGGGCGAGTTTCTTGAACGCGGTGAGTTCGGCCACGGTGGCGTCCCGCTTCGCGAGACGTTCCTTGAGCTCGGCGACCTGGACCTTGAGCCGTTCGATCTGCGCGGCCCGGGGGTCGACGATCTCGCCGGCCTCCTGCAGGGCCGCGAGGCGCCGCTCGAACTCCTCGGCAAGGTGCTGGTAGGGGCCCGGCCGGATAATGCCGTCCCGGTTCTTCTTCGGGTAGAAGCCGGTCCGGGTGACGCCGGACTCGAGGGCCAGGGTCTTGAGATCGCACTTACCGCCCGGCGGAAGGTCCCCGCGCAGCAGCCGGTCCATGGCCGCTCGGATGACGTCCTCATTGCGCGCGGTCGCTGTCGCTGATCCGCCCCATCAGATCTCTTCCTTCCCGGCCGCACCCGCGGCGGCGACTTGGTCAATCTCGGCGAGAACCCGCTCGGCACGGGCCACGCTCACTTCCAGCCGGGCCCGCTCGGTCTTCTGCCGGCGGCTGAGGCTGCCGATGAACACCTTGGCGGTTTGCCGCGATTCCTCCCACACCGGGCGGTGGCAGGGATGGTGTGTGGCCTGGGGACAGCGGGCGGAGTCACACATGCCGGCGAGTGGCCGGTCGGCATCCGGGGTTCCGGCCAGCCGCAGGCACAGCGCCTTGGCCGGGTCGATGAACCAGCAGTAGTTCGCCATGCCCAGGTGGAGGGTGCGGGCCCGGGCCGAGAGCATGGAGACGACCGCCAGGTCGCTGTCGACCAGCTGGGGCGCGAGTTCGGCGAGCGCGTGGAGCCGTCCGTCCACGCTGGTGAAGAGACTGATCAGATCACGGGCGCCGGGACCGGACGGCATGATCCCGCGCTGATAGTCGTGGTAGACATCGGTCAGAATGCCGATGTTGCGCTCTTCCTCGAGTTCGTTGATCTCGGCCAGGAACTTCGCCTGAGCACCGCCCGGCCGCGCCGCGTATCCCTCCGTAGTGACTACGGACAGGTGTTTGAGCTGCAGTTTTGCCGCGAGAAGGCCGCCGGGACGATACGCGATCTCGACGGCGAGGGTGCGCCGGAGGGCCCGTGGCGTCACAGCCCCCTCGGGGATGGGGGCCAGGCCAAGCCGCTGCCCTGCCGGCCCGTTCACCCCGGCCCTGAAGTTCTGGTACGTCGTGTCGCAGAAGACCGGATGGAACAGCGGGGTGCCGGGCGCAGCGTCCGGGCCGAGGAGCTGCTCGGCCACCTCGATCGCTTCGTAGACCTCCCGGGTCACCACCCACTCGTCCCGGACGCCGCCGAGCGGTTGGCCCTTGATGAGCTTGCCCGTGAGCCGGTAGCGGAACAGGCCCGGGGCGATTTCCTGGGGCGGCTGACGGCACCCGACGACCAGTTCGCCCAACTCGCAGTGCCGCATCCCGGCGAGCGCGGCCACCGCCAGACCGCAGGCCGTGGCCAGGTATCCGACCAGGAATTTCAGCTCGACTGAGAACAGCGGTTCTGTCCAGGCGACGTTCCCCTGGCCGTCGGCTCGCTCCACCTCCGCGGCGTGGCGGCCGTAGGGAGCACCGGCCCCGACCAGGGCAAGGGTCCGCTCCAGGTCGGTGCGGAGTGCCGGAAGCCAGTCGCCCCGAAACTGCAGGGGCTGCTGAACTTCGGAGGCCAGCGGCTGCACCTTGTTCGCCCCGCCGACTTCGGCCGTCCGGCCGGAGCCCCCGGCGGCACTCGCGCCGTCGAAGGGGCGAAGATCGTCCCGGAACTTCTGCCCGCTGAACAGCTCCCGGTACTGCGCAAGTCCGATCACCGCGCCCATCGCGACGGCTCTGGTCGACGCGGAGGTCCGCGACCACTTCACCGTCCTCGCCGAGCCGCTCGCCCCGGAAGTCCACGTACGCGGTGCAGTGGTAGTTGGTGACCTGTTCCAGATCGGTGATCCCTTGCTCCGTGAGCCACCTGAACCACCGTATGAGCTCGGACAGTTTGCCGTGGCAGGTCGTCAGCGTCTGCACGGTGCGTTCGGCATGGGCGAGGTCACGGACGGCGTCGTGGCGCGGGGCCATCAGCGCCGCGATGTACTCTTTCGCGGTCAGCCTCCATTCGGGGTTGACGATCGGCGTGAAGTCGAGGGCGCGCTGGTTGGGCCGCAGATAGTTCGGCAGCCCGATCACCGCGTCGAAGGGCCACCGGTCCTCGTCGAACCAGGGCCCCGTCGCGCCCGGCGGCAGGGCGAAGCCGAACGGCGGGCACAGTTCGGCGCCGGCGAAGGGCGAGACGACACGCCTCGGCCTGGGGTTCAGTGGCGGCATCATGCGGTGCGTTCCTCGGGGTGCAGGGGGATCTCGTCGTCGGTGTCGCTGATCACCGTGGCCAGGCATGCAAGCTCGGCCGGATCGTAGGAGGTCAGGATCTGCTTGATCCGGTGCGCGTACGGACCGAACACGGCCATGAACTGTGCGGCCGGCATCTGCTGCCACTGCCGGGCGAAGAACGCCTTCATCCGCAGCAAGTTGGCGGCGTGCCGCGGCGTGAAAAGGGAGAGAGGGCACAGCAGGCACACCCACGGGCGGGCCGGGCACGGCTTGCCCTTCGGGCCATGCAGTCCCGCGAGCGGGTCCGCGCAAGCGGCGACGAATACGTCACGCTGTCCGCCGACCAGTTCGGCGATGGCCGCATCGTCCAGGCCGAGCCGGGAGACGAGGTCGGGCAGGTTTCGGCCAGTTGGGCCAGGTCGTCGTCACTCAGCACAGTCGGCGGAAGCGCCTTACGCAGAAGATCGCCCTGGGCCTCCTCCACGATCGCCTCCAGCGCATCCTTCTGCGCGGGGGTCGCGGCCGTGAGATAGTGGTCGCCCTCGACCCGTGGGCTGTGGTGCTGTGGTTCGGATCGATCCGCCCGCGCCCGCTGCCGAACCAGTTCTTGCGGTCACGGTGGGACTCGAACGAGGTCCGGATACTGTGCCGGTGGATCCGCAGCGGCTTGCCGTCACTGCCCTTCAACCTCGCCCGTCTCACCCATCCCTGGATGGATTCATGACGCGACGGGCCGGTCCACCAGACCCCGACATGGGTGTAATCGTGGCGCAGCCACAACTCCGAGGCTTCGGTCTGGGCAGCGAAGCGGCGCGAGACGGCGGAATGCTCAAGCCACCGTTCCACCAGCCGCACAGCGCGCGGGGACAGCGTCACGCTCTCCTCGGCGGTCCGGCCCTTGAGGTAGTTCACCAGCATTGCCGCGTCTCCGGCCCACTCCAGGTCCTCAACGCTCAGATCCGCGATGCCATCGGGGACGATGCCGGTGTACGCGCCGAACAGCAGCTGGTAGGCGATCACCACCGACGGGGAGGGAAACAGCGCAGTACAGGCACGCTGGGCGTCAGCGCCGCGGCCCATACGGTGATAGGCCATGGTCGGTGTCCACCCGACCCGCTGCCCCAGACTGACCGCGTTTTCCGGGCCATGGCGGACCATCCACCAGCACAGATTCTCGTATGACCAGCCGTGCTGATAGGGATCCCGTCCTTTCTCGGCCGCGGCGTGAGCCTGCCGGAACTGCGACCACGCTTCCTGGATCTCAGTCCGGCACACCTCCTGCAGCTGGCTCCAGACCGTCTCGTCGTACGGAAGCAGCGGCTTGGAGTCCCGCCGACGCTTCTGGTTGTACGCCCGTCCACCCACCAGTTCGCGGACCTCGGGACGCAGCGCCTGGGTGTCCTGGTCGAACGCGGCGAGCATGCGGCGGATCATCGACTCGTGAGCGGCTCCGGTCACCCACAGCTGCTCGACGAGGGAGGGACGGGTGAGCTCCGCAGCGCCGCCGACATGCCCGCGCTTGGCCATAGCCGCGGCGAACAGGCGAGTGGCCCGCACGAACTCACGGACACTCGACTCCGCGTCCACCTGGCCGTGAGGATGTATCAGCCCGATCAACCCGTTGGCCATGTCGCGCACCAGCTGTGGGTTGTCCTGCTCGGGCAGCTCCACCGTCGCGGTCGTGCCCTTGGTGAACCAGCAAACCAGCCGAGCGGGCTCCTCCAGTAGTTGAGCGGCCATCAGACGAGCACCGCCTCGTCCTCGAACTCCTCATCAACCTCGGCCTCGGCGAACAAGTCGAACTCATGGCCCGCGCGTTCATACGCCTCGCGGTAGATCCGGGTCATGTCCAGGCGGCGTAGGTACGCTTCCGTGGTGACGACACTGGTGTGTCCAAGGAGGTCACACAGCACCATCATCGGGTCCGCCTTGCTCAGGTACAGAGCCAGCGCCGCATCCGGGTCGGTCGCGTGGACCATGCGGGCCGCCTCCATGAAGTGGCCGCTCACTAGCCACTCCAACGTCCTGATCGCAAAAGTGTGACGGAGCCGGTGCGGGAATGTGTGAGGGAAACGGGGCTCGAAACGCTCCCGGATCCTGGTTGAGGTCCGCTCGAAGACCGTGGCCCAGGGGGTGAAGGGCGCACCGTTCGCCTGCACCCCCAGCAGCATCGAGCCGCCATCGGGTGCTACCAGGCGTCGCCGCTCGGACGGCGTCAACGCTGCCCACTTCACCCGGGTGCCGTTCACCCGGCCGCCCCGGGCGTCGGCCTCGCTCACCACCAGCGGTTCCCCCCACCGGGCCGGCGGCTTCCAGCGCGAGCCGACCGTGGCCAGGGGGCGAACCGTCGTCATGTACCGGTGCACGCGAGCCAGGCTGCTGTAGGACGTCCACGTCGTACGGAACTTGCGCCCCTTCGTTACGCCCTCGGGGACGGGGAAGGAGATCGGCAGCGCGGTCGGCTTCGGCGGAAGCGGGGGGACCTCCACGTCCAGCAGGTACGTGAACTCCTGCGACCGCAGCCCCGAGGAGAGCACGAAGTCAACCACCGCGGCGTTGCGCGTAAGCATCCGCCCGCGGTACGAGGTATCTGGCGATCCGTCCGGGCGGAGCCCCGCCAGGCCCCGAACGAACATCTCCGCGAAGTCGGACTCGAAGTAGCGGATCGTGACGTGGCGCTTCGGAGTGCGTCGGCGGGCCTGGTTGACTCGTTGGGGCCGCACCTGGTCCCCGAACATCGAGACCGATTCCTTGTAGGTGAACGGCACCGCAGGCGCGTGGTTCTCCTTGTCCGCCCACGCGTAGAAGCGCGACAGGATGCTCATCTGCTGGTTCCACGTGGTGGCCGCAAGACGACGCTTCAGCGGACCGCACGACCTGTCGACCGCGTACAGACTGAGTGCGTTTTTCAAATCGGGCGCTGTCGCGTACCCCGCGCTCGTCCTCGAAGAGAAGGTCGTCATCGACAAGGACCGGCATGAGCTCGGGTATCACGGGGCGGCCGCTGAGCCCCCACGATTTCCAGCCCTTTGAGCTGAAGAAGATCATCTGCATGGCCGGGACGGTACGTGGGGGACAGCAGAGACTGCAAAGCACAAACGCAGGTCAGGGCCTCACTCGCTCCGGCTATGAGACATGACCACTAGAAGGCCGATGAAGATCTTGTTGAGGGGCCGCCCAGCCGGGGGCTGGGTGGCCCCTTGTCGCTATGCGGTGGCCGTGGTGAGTTGCCAGATGCCGTTGGTTCGGGTGAGTCCCTGCTGGTCACGGGTGAGATGATCTTGCTGTGGCTGGTGTGATCACGGCGTCGGAGCCTTCCTGGATAACCCCGTTCACCGGGCTGAGCCCGCGCCAGTTCGGCAAGCTGATCACCGCGCTGCGGCGCGAGGGTGCAGACCCGGTTCGCAAGGGCCGACCCTGGAGCCTGCCGCTGGAGGACCGGGTGCTGCTGGTCTCCGCGTACTGGCGGACGAATCTGACCCTTCGGCAACTGGCACCACTGTTCGGCATCTCGAAAATCGGCTGCCGACCGCATCATCGATCACCTCGGGCCGTCGCTCGCGCTGCAGCCGCGCAAGCGGTTCCGCAAGGACACCGTGCTGATCGTGGACGGCACCCTGGTGCCCACCCGCGACCACACGATCGCCGAACAGTCGAAGAATTACCGGTACTCCACCAACCACCAGGTCGTCATCGACGCCGACACCCGGCTCGTCGTCGCCGTCGGCCGGCCGGTGCCCGGCAACCGCAACGACTGCAAGGCGTGGGAGTTGTCCGGCGCGAAGGACGCCGTCGGAAACACCACGGTGATCGCGGACGGCGGCTACCGGGGCACCGGCCTGGTCATCCCGCACCGCCGCAAGCGAGGCCAGGCCGAGCTCCCGGACTGGAAAGAGGAGCACAACTGCTCGCACCGGCAAGTCCGCGCCCGCGTCGAGCACGTCTTCGCCCGCATGAAGGTCTGGAAGATCCTGCGCGACTGCTGCCTGAAGGGCGATGGCGTCCACCACGCCATGCTCGGTATCGCCCGCCTGCACAACCTCATCCTCGCCGGATAACGGAGAAAGGAGCAGGCCATCCAGCGACCCCAGAGATCATTTATGGGACAGCCCTTAGGGCTTGCAGATCATTAACACGTCGTCTTGATCATGCTGTGGGGGTTGTCGCTCTGGGCTCGAACCCGAGCCTGGAGGGCTGTGAGGGCGGCGGGCGGGTTGGCCGCCGGCTCGATGACGATGCCGTGTGCCTTGATTAGCCTCCTGATCTTCAGCAGGGTGCGGTGCATGGCGGTCCGACTGCTGCCGAACAGCACGGCGAGGGGTTCTGCGGCCAGGGCGACCCGCGGGCGGGTTGGCCGCCGGCTCGATGACGATGCCGTGTGCCTTGATTAGCCTCCTGATCTTCAGCAGGGTGCGGTGCATGGCGGTCCGACTGCTGCCGAACAGCACGGCGAGGGGTTCTGCGGCCAGGGCGACCCGCAGGTGGAGCACGGTGGCCAGAACCTGGTCGGGGAAGGCGAGCCGGGGCGGGCGGCCGCGCTGGGTATCGCCGTCCGGGGCCAAAGTCTTTGCGAGGTCGGCCAGTTGCTGTGGCGACATTCCGGTCAGTGTGGGGTCGGACAGCAGGGCCTGGTCCCATTGCGGGGCCGGTGTCTGCGGGGCCCTGGCCGCCGGGATGGCCGTGCAAGGCTGCGGGTGCAGGGCGTAGTTCCAGTCGCCGTGGAAGGCGTGCCGGGTCAGCGGCAGGGCGGCCATGTCCGCGTCGCCGATGTGGGCTCCGGTCGGGTAGGTGTTGGTGTCGAGCTCCGCCCTCACGCGTAGTCCGGTGCGGGTGGTGGTCGCGGCGATGGACTGGAGGATGACGTCGTGGCTGGTCAGCGGGCGGCCGCGCCAGTTCATGGTGATGTGGGAGAAGAGCCGGTGCTCGATCTTGTTCCACTTCGACGTCCCCGGCGGGAGATGACACACGGTGATAGTCAGCCCCGTTTCCGCGGCGAGCGTGGCCAGTTCGAGTTTCCAGGCCCGGGTGCGGTGGCCGTTGGAGCCGCCCGCGTCCGCGGTGATCAGTAGCCGTGTCGCGCCTGGGTAGGTGCTCCGGCCCTGATCGTGCCACCAGCGGCGGATCGATTCCACCGCGAACGCGGCCGTGTCGTGGTCGGTGCCGACGTTGACCCAGCCGGTGTCCGCCGCGAGATCGTAGATCCCGTAGGGGACGGCCTTGCCCAGCTGTGGGTCGGCGAAGTCATGGACGTTCACCCGTACCGGATCGGCCGCGGGCCGCCACTGCCGTCCGCTGTTCTTGAACGCGCCGACGAGCTCCTTCTTCTTGGTGTCCACGCTGATCACCGGCTGACCGGTGTCCCGGTGCTCGCGGGCCTGCTCGTTGAGATAGCGGAACTGGGCATCCCGGTCCGGATGCTGGCTACCCTCGATGGTCTTGGCGTTGGCCTGCAGACTGAAGCCCTCCTCGCGCAGCAGGCCGGCGACCGTGTCGGCACCGACCTGGTGTCCGGCCTGGGTCAGCTCCCGCGCGAGCGCGCGGGTCGACTTCACCGTCCACCGCAGCGGCGACATCGGATCACCCCGCACATCCGGCTCAACCAGCGCCAACAGCGCCGGCCGCAGCCCCGGATCCACATCAGCGACCCGCTTGCGGCCTCCGCCCGGACGCCGCACCCGCCCCAGAGGCTCCTCGCCGGCCTTCAGCTCGAACACCCCTTTGCGGACCGTGGTCTCGCTGACCGCGGCTGCCCGCGCGACGGCCCGAACACCGCCATGCCCCAGAGCACGCGCCTCCGCGGCCATCAACAGCCGCCGCTGCCGCTCGTCCAGATGCGGCAACAACACCGCAAGCTTCACAGCGAGTTGGTCACGTGTCTCGTCCGGGATGCGCATACCACATCAACGATCCCGAGAACGGGAAGCAACACCTTGATTCCCTGCGAGCCCTCAGGGCGTGTCTCAAAGTCAGCTGCCCTACTGCGCGACCTACGGCCCTCGCCTGGCGGCCCGGCCAGGCGAGGGCCTGAAATCACTTCGCCCCTGTTCGCCTCGCCCGGTACGGTCGCGAGAGTGTTCTCACTGCGGGAGCCCATGAGATCCGCGTGCGGCCACCCCGGCAGTTCCCACGCTGAGAGTAGGTTTCATCCATGGCATGCCGTATCAGTGAGCTCGTGCTCAAATGCCACGACCCCGAGGTGCTGGCGCGGTTCTGGTGCGAGGTCCTGGACTTCATAGTGCTCGATCGCGAGGAGGAGGGCTGCATCGAGATAGGGCCGCGCGAAGGGTTCGGCGGCCCGCAGCCGACGATCTTCCTCATCCGCAACGACGAGCCGAAGAACGGGCATGCCCGGCTGCACATCGACGTCAACGCCACCGACCGCGATCAGGACGCCGAGCTCGAACGCCTGCTGGCCGCCGGGGCCGAACTCGTCGACATCGGTCAGCCCGGGGAGGCGTCCTGGCACGTCCTCGCCGATCCAGAAGGCAACGAGTTCTGCCTGCTCAAGGCCCGCCTCGATCCACTGTGACGGCCCTCGTCGGCAACGAGGCCCGCGCCCGGGTGGAGGGTGTATAGGCGACGTGCCCGGCCTGCAGTAGCAAGAGAAGCGCTATCCGATCCCAGGTGATCGCGAACACGTGGATCATCTCGGGGTCGTCATCGACCCGGAACGACAGCAGCCCCCGGCCACCACCGAACGTCGTCTCCCGGAGGGTCGGGTCGTCGCCCGGCGCTGCGATGTAGGCGTCCCACGGTGCGTCGGACCTAGCTGCGGCCCGCAGTGGACTTGCGACGGCGCCGCTGGGTCTTCTCCCGGCAACTCCTTGAGCACCAGCGACGGGCCGATCCGGACTCATCTCTCTCGATGGGTTCCTGGCAGTACTCGCAGGTCCGGATCCTGTAGGGAGCCGGGTCGAGTCCTCGGTGGGCTCGTTGCCTGCAGCGGCCCGAGCACCAACGACGCAAGCCGGCGCTGGGCTTCGCTCTTGGGAGGGGATCCTGGCAGATGTCAATCCCCTCGCAGCGTGGAGACGATCTATGCGGCCAGTCCCTCGGCGAGGGTGGCTCGGTAGTCACGTTCGTAGTCGATCGGGCTCTTGAA
>NZ_JBEXHW010000053.1:0-28820 GCF_040608235.1 Streptomyces sp. NPDC005202
AAACGCCCGGTTACATTCCGAACCCGGAAGCTAAGCCTTACAGCGCCGATGGTACTGCAGGGGGGACTCTGTGGGAGAGTAGGACGCCGCCGAACTCCTTTTAGAGCTCTGGCTCTTGGGCACACAGCCCCAAGAGCCAGAGCTTTTTTGCGTTGAGGTAAGGTCAGGAGGCATCGTCGGCACGTTTCCCACAGGAGGCCCCCGGGTGGAGGTCCAGGAGACCCGCGTCCAGACAGACCGGGTCCTCACCATCCCGAACATCCTCAGCATGGCGCGACTCGTTGGCGTGCCTCTCTTCCTGTGGCTGATCCTCAGGCCGGAGTTCGGAGGCCCCCAGAGCGATGGCTGGGCCCTGCTGGTGCTGGCACTGAGTGGGGTCAGCGACTATCTGGACGGCAAGCTCGCACGCCGGTGGAACCAGATCAGCAGCCTCGGCCGGCTCCTCGACCCGGCGGCCGACCGGCTCTATGTGCTGTCGACGTTGGTCGGTCTGACATGGCGCGAGATTCTGCCATTGTGGCTGACTGCGGCGCTTCTGACGCGCGAGCTGATGCTCCTGGTCATGGTGGGCATCCTCAGGCGTCACGGCTATCCGCCGCCGCAGGTGAACTTCCTGGGGAAGGCCGCAACCTTCAACCTGATGTACGCCTTCCCCCTCCTGCTGCTCAGTGACGGAAGTGGATGGATCTCGTCACTCGCTGCTATTTTCGGATGGGCGTTCGCAGGATGGGGTACAACGCTCTATTGGTGGGCAGGAGTCCTCTACGTGGTACAAGTCCGCCGCCTGGTCCGTGCGGACGCCATGGCCGACTGAGCTCGCCGATTGAGGCGGCCACAGTGGCTCGATGGCCCGCGCTTCGGAAAAGTGCGGGACAATCTGGACGGGTGAAGTCGGCTAGACCGTCGTCTCTTGGAGGAGGACGCTTCCGACATGAAGGCCGTCGTGATGGCCGGAGGCGAAGGCACACGCCTTCGTCCCATGACCTCAAGCATGCCCAAGCCGCTCCTGCCGGTGGTCAACCGGCCGATCATGGAGCACGTGCTGCGGCTGCTCAAAAGGCATGGGCTCAACGAGACCGTCGTCACTGTCCAGTTCCTGGCCTCACTGGTCAAGAATTACTTCGGTGACGGTGAAGAGCTCGGAATGGAGCTCACCTATGCCAACGAGGAGAAGCCACTCGGTACCGCCGGAAGCGTCAAGAACGCCGAAGAGGCGTTGAAGGACGATGCCTTCCTGGTCATCTCCGGTGATGCCCTGACCGACTTCGACCTCACTGAGCTGATCAATTTCCACAAGGAAAAGGGCGCGCTGGTCACCGTGTGTCTCACGCGCGTGCCCAATCCACTGGAATTCGGCATCACCATCGTCGACGAGGAGGGCAAGGTCGAACGCTTCCTCGAGAAGCCGACCTGGGGCCAGGTCTTCTCCGACACCGTGAACACGGGCATTTACGTGATGGAGCCCGAGGTCTTCGACTATGTCGAGCCCGATGTTCCGGTCGACTGGTCCGGCGACGTCTTCCCGCAGTTGATGAAGGAAGGCAAGCCGATTTTCGGCTACATCGCCGAGGGGTACTGGGAGGACGTCGGCACCCATGAGAGCTATGTGAAGGCGCAGGCAGACGTCCTGGAAGGCAAGGTCGACGTCGAGATCGACGGTTTCGAGATCTCCCCGGGCGTCTGGGTCGCCGAGGGCGCGGAAGTGCACCCCGACGCCGTCCTGCGGGGGCCGCTCTACATCGGCGACTACGCCAAGGTGGAAGCCGGTGCCGAAATCCGCGAGCACACCGTTGTCGGCTCGAACGTCGTCGTCAAGAGCGGAGCGTTTCTGCACAGGGCCGTCGTGCACGACAACGTGTACATCGGGCAGCACAGCAATCTGCGCGGCTGTGTCGTCGGCAAGAACACCGACATCATGCGGGCGGCACGGATCGAGGACGGCGCGGTCATCGGTGACGAGTGCCTGATCGGCGAAGAATCGATCGTGCAGGGCAATGTGCGGGTCTACCCGTTCAAGACGATCGAGGCCGGTGCCTTCGTCAACACCTCCGTCATCTGGGAGTCCCGGGGACAGGCGCATCTGTTCGGCGCGCGCGGGGTGTCCGGGATCCTGAACGTGGAGATCACTCCGGAGCTCGCGGTCCGGCTCGCCGGCGCCTATGCGACGACGCTGAAGAAGGGCTCCACGGTCACCACGGCCCGCGACCACTCGCGTGGTGCCCGCGCGCTCAAGCGGGCGGTCATCTCCGCGCTGCAGGCCAGCGCCATCGACGTACGCGACCTGGAGAACGTACCGCTGCCGGTCGCGCGGCAGCAGACCGCGCGGGGCAGCGCCGGGGGCATCATGATCCGGACCACGCCCGGGGTGCCGGATTCGGTCGACATCATGTTCTTCGACAGCCAGGGTGCCGACCTGTCGCAGGCCAGTCAGCGGAAGCTGGACCGGGTGTTCGCGCGCCAGGAGTACCGGCGTGCGTTCCCGGGCGAGATCGGCGACCTGCACTTCCCGGCCAGCGTCTTCGACTCGTACACCGGGTCGCTGCTGCGGAACGTCGACACGACCGGGATCGCCGAATCGGGACTCAAGGTTGTCGTGGACGCCTCGAACGGCAGCGCCGGCCTCGTGCTGCCCAGCCTGCTCGGCAAGCTCGGTGTCGACTCGCTGACCATCAATCCCGGTCTCGACGAGTCGCGGCCGACGGAGACCGCCGACATGCGGCGGTCGGGTCTGGTGCGCCTCGGGGAGATCGTGGCGTCCTCCGGTGCCGCGTTCGGCGTGCGGTTCGACCCTGTGGGCGAACGGCTGTCCCTGGTGGACGAGAAGGGCCGCATCATCGAGGACGACCGGGCGCTGCTGGTCATGCTCGACCTCGTCGCCGCCGAGCGGCGGAGCGGCAGGGTGGCGCTGCCGGTGACCACCACGCGGATCGCCGAGCAGGTGGCCGCCTACCACGGCACCCAGGTCGAGTGGACGACGACCTCGCCCGACGACCTGACGCGCGTCGGAGGCGAGGAAGGAACGATCTTCGGCGGTGACGGCAAGGGCGGCTTCATCGTCCCCGAGTTCAGCAGCGTCTACGACGGTACGGCGGCCTTCGTACGGCTGATCGGGCTGGTGGCGCGGACGCAGCTCACCCTCAGCCAGATCGACGCCAGGATCCCACGGGCCCACGTCCTCAAGCGGGACCTGGCCACGCCGTGGGCGGTCAAGGGCCTGGTGATGCGCCGGGTCGTGGAGGCGGCCGGAGACCGCTTCGTCGACACCACGGACGGCGTGCGGGTCGTGGAGACCGACGGCCGCTGGGTGATGGTGCTGCCCGACCCGGCCGAGGCGGTCACGCACCTGTGGGCCGAGGGTCCAGACGACGCCTCCGCCCAGGCCCTTCTGGACGAGTGGTCGGCGGTCGTGGACAGCGCCGGACGGTAAAACGGACAGCACGCACGCGTGCCGGACAAGTGTCCCCAAGGGGGCCTGTCCGGCACGCCGGTGGGGCCATTCGGAGGTCGCGGTCGCGACGTGCGACGATGTGCGGCATGCCGCAGCAACCCCCCATTCGGAGCACCCCCTCGCGGCCCACCCGTCCGGATGCCTCCATGTCGTTGATCACCAACGTCATGGACCACAGCCTCGACGACGGATACGCCGAGGCCGCCGCACGGAAGAAGGCCGCGGGCGAAGGCGGCATGCCGAAGACCCTCAGGGCGAGGCTGGGGCTCGCCGTCGGCCTGGTGCTGGCGGCGCTCGTCGTGACCGTGGGAGCGGCACAGGCGCGCGTGGCGGCCCCGGTGGTCGCCAAGGAGCGCCAGGAGCTGATCGACCGGATAGACCGCGAGACCGCGGCGGCGGACAAGCTCGAGGGCAGCGTCGACAAGCTGCGCAACGACGTGAGCGCGCGCCAGCGCCAGGCACTCAAGAAGACCGGCGGCAGCGCCCAGGCCGAGCTGGTGGGCATCCTGGCGGGCGCCACCGAGGTGCACGGCCCCGGCGTGAAGCTCGTCGTGAACGACGCCAAGGAAGCCAGCACGGGCGGGAACGGCAACCCGCGCGAGACGCCGGGCTTCTCCGACACCGGCCGGGTGCGCGACCGGGACATGCAGCGCGTTGTCAACGGACTGTGGCAGTCGGGAGCCGAGGCCGTCGCCATCAACGGGCAGCGGCTGACCGCCCTGTCCGCGATCAGGGCCGCGGGTGACGCGATACTGGTCGACAACAAGCCGCTGGTGCCGCCCTACACGGTGCTCGCGGTGGGGGACGGCGAGCGGCTGAGCACCCGGTTCCAGAACAGCCCCGACGGGCTGTACCTGCACGCCCTGCAGGAGAACTACGGCATCCGGACCAGCATCTCCGCGGAGAGCGACCTCCGGCTGCCCGCCGCACCGAGTGTGATCGTACGTACAGCAGAGCCGAGCACTGAGAAGGGCACATCGTGATCGCCGTACTGGGCCTCGTCGTGGGAGTCGTGGCCGGCCTGTTGGTCCGGCCTGAGGTTCCGGCGGTCGTCGAGCCTTATCTGCCGATCGCCGTCGTGGCGGCGCTGGACGCCGTCTTCGGAGGTCTGCGGGCCATGCTCGACGGCATCTTCGACGACAAGGTCTTCGTTGTGTCGTTCCTGTCGAACGTGGTCGTGGCCGCACTGATCGTGTTCCTGGGCGACAAGTTGGGCGTCGGTGCCCAGCTGTCCACGGGTGTCGTGGTCGTCCTCGGCATCCGCATCTTCTCCAACGCCGCAGCGATCCGGCGGCACGTGTTCCGGGCGTGAGGCGGATGAGCAATCAGGACGAACAGCCCGAGAACCGGCCGCAGGGACAGCCTGAGGGCCAGCCGCAGGGACAGCCCGAGAACCGGCTGCGCAAGGAGCTGCCCGAAGAAGTACCCGCGCGTGCCGCCGACGCCGAGCAGGCCGCCGACGCCGAGCAGGCCGCCGAGCCCGGGCAAGCCACCGAGGGGAAGTCCGAGCCCGCGCTGACCGGCCGCCAGCGGCTGATCATGGGCCTGTGGCCGCCGCGGGTCACCCGGGCCCAACTCATCGTCGCCCTGCTGCTGTTCGGCCTCGGCTTCGGCCTGGCCGTCCAGGTGGCCTCCAACAGCGACAGCGGCAGCGCGCTGCGGGGCGCCCGGCAGGAAGATCTTGTGCGCATCCTCGATGAACTGGATGACCGCACTCAGCGTCTTGAGGACGAGAAGCAGGGTCTCGAGAAGCAGCGCCAGGAACTGGAGAACAGCTCTGACCAGGCCGAGGAGGCCCGCAAGCAGACGGTCGAGAAGGAAAAGCAACTCGGCATTCTGGCGGGCACCGTGGCCGCGCAGGGACCCGGCATCACGATGACGATCGACGACACGAAGGGGACGGTCCAGGCGGACATGCTGCTCGACGCGATCCAGGAGCTGCGCGCGGCCGGCGCGGAGGCGATCCAGGTGAACGGCGTACGGGTCGTCGCCGACACCTATCTGACGGACTCCGGCAAGAGCGTGGACGTCGACGGGAACAAGATCAGCGCGCCCTATCGTTTCAAGGTCATCGGCAAGCCGCAGGACCTCGAGCCGGCGCTCAACATCCCTGGAGGCGTGGTGCAGACCCTCGAGAAGGAGCAGGCCACCGTGACCGTGGAGCGGTCGGACAAGATCGTCGTGGACGCCTTGCGGGCGGCGAAGCGGCCTGACTACGCTCGGTCGTCCTCCCAGTGAACCGGGAGTGCATGGGGGACGTCCGGCAGGGGCATGAGGTTGCGGGGGGTCGGCGCACCGAATGGGTGGTGCGTGGTGGAAACTGTCTGGTGGATACGGACGTTGTGAAGATGTCCGGGTCGGCCGGTGTATGCAATCAGGGTTCGTCCTGCCCCACGGGCGGGTCTGTTTCGGTCAAGGGGAATCGCCCGTGAAGTTGTTTGCGAAATTGTTCGGCAAGAGCGCGCGAGAGGGCAGCGACAACGCGACCGCTCGCCATCGCGCACAGCCCCACGCGGAGGGCCAGCGCCCGCTGTTCCGGGACCAGGTCGCCGGTCCGGGCGGTGACATTTCCGGAGGTCAGGGCGCGCCGTCTGTTGACCCTGCCCAGTCCGGCGGCATAGGTTTCGGCCAACCGTCAACCTCAGGTACGGGTGGAGAGTTTGCCGCCGGCCCGTACGCGTCCAATGCCCCGGCGGGGCAGCCGCGGCAGGAGGATCCGTCCATGTCGGCCCTGGTGTGTACGAGGTGCGGTAACCGCAACGCGGAGAACAGCCGCTTCTGCTCCAACTGCGGTGCGCCCCTGCGGGCCGGCGCGGCGGCGGAGCGTCCGTCGGAGACGACCTCCACGATCTCCATCTCCGGCCTGGAGGCCTACGACGCGGAGGCTACCGGCCAGACGCCGATGCTGTCTCCCGAGGCGCAGGCGGCCGTCGACGCCCTGCCGCTCGGCTCCGCCCTGCTGGTGGTGCGCCGCGGACCGAACTCCGGCAGCCGCTTCCTGCTGGACGGCGAGCTGACCACGGCCGGGCGTCATCCGCAGAGCGACATCTTCCTGGACGACGTGACCGTCTCGCGTCGCCACGTGGAGTTCCGGCGCAGCCCGGACGGCACGTTCACGGTGGCCGACGTGGGCAGCCTGAACGGCACGTATGTCAACCGGGAGCGGATCGACCAGGTCGCTCTGTCCAACGGTGACGAGGTACAGATCGGCAAGTACCGGTTGGTCTTCTACTCGAGCCGGCAGGGCATCTGACCCGTCAGGGAAGGCCATGCTTCAAACACCGAGCGGCGGTGCCGGGCGCGGCACCGCCGCCACGGACAGTGGGCTGATGAGCATCGGCACGGTGCTGAACGCGCTGCGCGACGAGTTCCCCGAAGTCACCATCTCCAAGATCCGATTCCTGGAGTCGGAGGGCCTCATCGAGCCGCAGCGCACCCCCTCGGGGTACCGCAAGTTCAGCGCCGAGGACGTCGAGCGCCTCGCCCGCGTCCTGAGGATGCAGCGGGACCACTACCTGCCACTGAAGGTGATTCGCGAGCACCTGGACGCGATGGAGCGCGGCGAGGCCGTACAGCTGCCGGTGCTGAGTCGGCAGCGCGACGGCGAGGTCGTAGCGGCCCCCTCCGAAGCGCCCACGGCGGCCCGGATCGGGCGGGCCGAGCTGCTGGCCGCCGCCGAGATCGACGACAGGGACCTCCAGGAGTGGGAGTCGTACGGGCTCATCACTCCGCTGGAGGACGGGGTGTACGACGCGGAGGCGGTCACCGTGGCCTCGCTCGTCTCCGAACTGGGGCGTTTCGGGATCGAGCCCCGGCATCTGCGGGTGATGAAGGCGGCCGCCGACCGCGAGGCCGGGCTCGTCGACCAGGTGGTGGCCCCGCTGCGGCGCCACCGCAATCCGCAGACCAGGGCCCATGCCGAGGCCCGTACGAAGGAGCTCGCTGCGCTCACGGTGAAGCTGCACGCGGCACTGGTGCAGACCGCGCTCGGGGTGCGGCTGGCCTGAGCAGGGCGCGGCTGCCCTGAGCGGAGGGGCACGCGGAGGCCGGATCGGCCCCCCGTTTCCGGCCCGACTACCCAAACGTCCCGGGCACGGCCTAGGGTTGCTGTGTGAACGAGCTCGATGTCGTAGGTGTCCGGGTCGAAATGCCCTCCAACCAACCGATCGTGCTCCTGCGTGAAGTGGGAGGCGACCGCTACCTCCCCATCTGGATCGGGCCCGGGGAGGCGACGGCGATCGCCTTCGCCCAGCAGGGCATGGCGCCCGCACGACCGCTGACGCACGACCTGTTCAAGGACGTGCTGGAGGCGGTCGGCCAGGAGCTCACCGAAGTGCGCATCACGGACCTGCGTGAAGGCGTCTTCTACGCGGAGCTGGTCTTCGCCAGTGGGGTCGAGGTGAGCGCCCGCCCGTCCGATGCCATAGCGCTGGCCCTGCGCACCGGGACGCCGATCTACGGCAGCGACACGGTGCTCGACGACGCGGGCATCGCGATCCCGGACGAGCAGGAGGACGAGGTGGAGAAGTTCCGCGAGTTCCTCGACCAGATCTCGCCCGAGGACTTCGGCAGCAGCAGTCAGTAGAGGCGCCGGCCGCCCGTGAGGTGTTGGGGCCCGGCGGACCAGCGGTCCGTGACGCGCGCGCCCACGGTCGACGACGGCAGGCCGTCGGCACATGCCATGGCCGCTGAGAGCGTCCCTGCGGCTCGCCGCGAGCGCATTCGGCTAGCCTTTCCCCGCGGTGGGGCACGGGAAACCACTCTTAGGGTGATTATCACTCGGCGTGCCGAGTGTGGCGATCGTTGACGCACCCCTGGTGACTGCCTACCGTCGAGGAGGCAGGTCAAGGACGGAGGTCGGCGTGAGAAGCAGCGGCGACGGTACGGCTGGGGGTGCCCCCGGACGCGGTGTCGGGGGAAGCGGTCCGTACGCGCTTCACGGCAGCGCGACCGATCACGCCCCGCAGCGACCGACGGCCGTGCCGAGCAGCGGAGGGGCGACGTCCATGACGTCCGAGCAGATCGGCTACCGCGGTCCGACGGCCTGCGCGGCGGCCGGCATCACCTACCGGCAACTGGACTACTGGGCCCGTACCGGCCTCGTCGAGCCGAGCGTGCGGCCCGCCTATGGCTCCGGCACGCAGCGCCTGTACAGCTTCCGTGACGTCGTCGTCCTGAAGATCGTCAAGCGGTTCCTCGACACGGGCGTGTCGCTGCAGAACATCCGCACCGCCGTCCAGCACCTCCGCGAGCGCGGATTCCGCGACCTGGAGCGCATGACGCTGATGAGCGATGGCGCCACGGTCTACGAGTGCACCTCGCCCGACGAGGTGCACGCCCTGCTCCAGGGCGGCCAGGGCGTCTTCGGGATCGCCGTCGGGGTGGTGTGGCGCGACGTGGAGAGTGCGCTGTCGCAGCTGCACGGGGAGCGCATCGACACCGGGGAGACCCTGGTGGGACACAACCCCGGTGACGAGCTCGCCCGCCGGCGCAACCGGGCGGTCTGATTCTTCGGTCGGGGCCGGCCTCACCGGGGCATTGTCAGTGGCGTAGGGCAGCATCGGAGATGTGAGGACCGCGCCCACGATCCTGCATCTCGACATGGATGCCTTCTTCGCCTCGGCGGAGCAGGCATCCAAGCCGAGCCTGCGCGGGAAGGCCGTCGTCGTGGGCGGGCTCGGACCGCGCGGGGTGGTCGCCACCGCGTCGTACGAGGCACGGGTCTTCGGCGTCCACTCGGCGATGCCGATCGCCCAGGCGCGGCGGCTGGCTCCGAACGCCGCGTACCTCGTGCCGCGCTTCGGCTTCTACCGGTCCATCAGCGAGCAGGTGATGGGGCTGCTGCGGGCGCTGTCACCGCTGGTGGAGCCGCTCAGCCTGGACGAGGCCTTCGTGGACCTGGAGGCCGGGGGAGCGGCCTGGGACGCGGAGTCGGCGCGACTGGTGGGGACGAAGCTGCGCGCGGACATACGAGCTGTCACGGGCCTGACGGGGTCCGTCGGGCTGGCTGCCTCCAAGATGCTTGCCAAGATCGCCTCCGAGCAGGCCAAGCCCGACGGGCTGGTGCTCATCGAACCGGGCACCGAGCGCGCCCTGCTAGGACCCATGCCGGTGCGGACCCTGCCCGGCGTGGGGCCGGCGACAGGCGACCACCTGCGGCGGGCCGGTATCCACACCGTCGACGAGCTCGCCGAGGCAGGCGAGGACGAGCTCGTACGGCTGCTGGGCAAGGCGCACGGGCACGCGCTGTACGCCATGGCGCTGGCGCACGACGAGCGGCCCGTGGTCGCCGAGCGCGAGGCGAAGTCGGTGTCCGTCGAGGACACCTACGACGTGGACATCCACGACCGGGTCCGGGTGGGCCTGGAGGTGCAGCGGCTCGCCGACCGGTGCGTACGGCGGCTGCGCGGGGCCGGGCTGTCGGGGCGGACCATCGTGCTGAAGGTACGGCGGTACGACTTCTCCACCCTGACCCGGTCGGAGACGCTGCGCGGGCCCACGGATGACCCGGCGGTGGTGCGGGAGGCGGCGGCCCGGCTGCTGGACTCCGTCGACACCACGGGCGGGGTGCGGCTGCTCGGCGTGGGCGTCTCCGGGCTCGCCGACTACACGCAGGAGGACCTGTTCGCGCAGGCGGCGGGCGCGCACGAGCCCACCCGCGTCGAAGAGCCCGCGGACGAAGCGGCCGAGGAGCAGCCGACGCCCGCCGAGCGGCGCTGGCCCGCGGGGCACGACGTACGGCACGCCCAGTACGGCCACGGATGGGTGCAGGGCAGCGGTCTGGGCCGGGTCACCGTCCGCTTCGAGACACCCGACTCGGAGCCGGGGCGGGTACGGACGTTCCGCGTCGACGACCCAAATCTGGAGCCGGCGGATCCGCTGCCGCTGGTGGCGCGAAGACCGGAGGGAGGACCGGTGGAGAGTGGCGGCGCGTCCGAGGCTTCGCGTGAGACCGGAGGTCAGGTTTCCTCCGAGCCCGCCAGCTTGCCGAAGTCGCGGTCGGGGAATGGGGGAGGAGGGGCCACATCGAGGCCGTAGTGGTGGTAGAGCTGCAGTTCCTGTTCCGGGGAGAGGTGGCGGCCGACGCCGAAGTCGGGGGCGTCCTTGATCAGGGCCCGGTCGAAGGGGACACGGAGGGCGCCCTCGACCAGTTCGCTCGGCTCCAGGGGCACGAAGGCGTCCCGGGAGAACAGGCCGGTGCGTATGGCCGCCCACTCCGGCACGCCGGTCGCGTCGTCGAGGTAGACCTCGTCCACCGTGCCGATCTTGTTGCCATTGCGGTCGAACGCCTTGCGGCCGATCAGGTTCCGCGGATCGATGTCGGTCTGCACGGGCCCTCCACTTGGTCGCAACTCATTTGTAAGCACTACAAAAGAGCACATTCAGCAAGGCGGCCACTCGAAGGCCCGGGCGCGGTGCCCGCTGGTACGCTGGCAAACGGCTGCTGACCCCGTGCGGGAGAGTCCTCCAGACACCATCGGAGGCGCCGAAGGAGCAAATCCTCCCCGGAATCTCTCAGGCCCACGTACCGCACGGACGAGGTCACTCTGGAAAGCAGAGCGGGTGTCGATGGCTTCCGCTCTCACCGACGGTGAAAGCCGGGAGCCCTCGGGCGGCCCGGTGAAGCTCTCAGGTTGAGATGACAGAGGGGGAGGCCGTCCGGGCACCCGCGCCGTGGTGCCCCTCGAAGGTCGCGTCAGACCAGGAGGCCTCCGCAATGACCGCCCATCGCACTCCGCTCTCCGAGCTCGAACAGGGAACGCCCTTCGAGCAGCGCCACATCGGCCCCGACCCCGAGGCCCGGGCCAAAATGCTCGCGCAGGTCGGCTACGGCTCGCTCGACGAGCTCACGGCCGCCGCCGTGCCGGACGTGATCAAGAACGCCGACGCGCTCGACCTGCCGGGCGCGCACACCGAGGCCGAGGTGCTGGCGGAGCTGCGCTCCCTCGCCGACCGCAACGAGGTCCTCGACTCGATGATCGGGCTCGGGTACTACGGGACCTTCACCCCGCCCGTCATCCTGCGCAACGTGATGGAGAACCCGGCCTGGTACACCGCCTACACCCCGTACCAGCCGGAGATCTCGCAGGGCCGCCTCGAAGCGCTGCTGAACTTCCAGACCATGGTCGCCGACCTGACCGGCCTGCCGACCTCCGGCGCCTCGCTGCTCGACGAGGGCACGGCCGCCGCAGAGGCCATGGCGCTGTCCCGGCGCATGGGCAAGAACAAGAAGGGCCTGTTCCTGGTCGACGCGGACGCCCTGCCGCAGACCATCGCCGTCATCCAGACCCGAGCCGAGCCGACCGGCGTCGAGGTCGTCGTCGCCGACCTCAGCGAGGGCATCCCGGCCGGGATCGCCGAGCGCGAGATCAACGGCGTGCTGCTGCAGTACCCGGGCGCCTCCGGCACCGTACGTGACCTCAGGCCCGTCATCGACCAGGCCCACGAGCTGGGCGCCCTCGTCACCGTCGCCGCCGACCTGCTCGCGCTCACGCTGCTGAAGTCGCCCGGCGAGCTCGGCGCGGACATCGCGGTCGGCACCACCCAGCGCTTCGGTGTGCCGATGAGCTTCGGCGGACCGCACGCCGGCTACATGGCGGTGCACGAGAAGTTCGCGCGCAGCCTGCCCGGCCGTCTGGTCGGCGTCTCCGTCGACGCCGACGGGCACAAGGCCTACCGCCTCGCCCTGCAGACCCGCGAGCAGCACATCCGCCGCGAGAAGGCCACCAGCAACATCTGCACCGCCCAGGTGCTGCTTGCCGTGATGGCCGGCATGTACGCCGTCTACCACGGGCCGGAGGGCCTGAGGATCATCGCGCGGCGCACCCACCGGTACGCCACGATCCTCGCCGAGGGCCTCAAGACGGGCGGGGTCGAGGTCGTCCACGGCACCTACTTCGACACGCTGACCGTCAAGGTCGGGGGTCGGGCCGCCGAGGTCGTCGCCGCCGCGCGCCGGAACGGCGTCAACCTGCACCTCGTCGACGCCGACCACGTCTCGATCGCCTGCGACGAGACCACCACGCGCGCCCAGCTGGACGCCGTATGGACGGCGTTCGGTGTCGAGGGCGACATCGAGGCGCTGGACGCGGCCACCGAGGACGCGCTCCCGCAGGGCCTTCTGCGCACCGACGACTACCTCACCCACCCCGTCTTCCACCAGCACCGCTCCGAGACCGCGATGCTGCGCTACCTGCGCAGGCTGGCCGACCGCGACTACGCGCTCGACCGCGGCATGATCCCGCTGGGCTCCTGCACCATGAAGCTCAACGCGACCACGGAGATGGAGCCGGTCACCTGGCCCGAGTTCGGCCGGCTGCACCCCTTCGCGCCCGCCGAGCAGGCGCAGGGCTACCTCACGCTCATCCGCGAGCTGGAGGAACGCCTCGCCGAGGTCACCGGCTACGACAAGGTCTCCCTTCAGCCCAACGCCGGTTCACAGGGCGAGCTGGCCGGTCTGCTCGCCGTCCGCGGCTACCACCGCGCCAACGGCGACGAGCAGCGCACGGTCTGCCTGATTCCGTCCTCGGCGCACGGCACGAACGCCGCCAGCGCCGTGATGGCCGGCATGAAGGTCGTCGTCGTCAAGACCGCCGAGGACGGCGAGATCGACGTCGAGGACCTGCGGGCCAAGATCGAGCAGTACCGCGACGAACTGGCGGTGCTGATGATCACGTACCCGTCCACGCACGGCGTCTTCGAGGAGCACGTCGCCGACATCTGCGCCCAGGTCCACGAGGCCGGCGGCCAGGTGTACGTCGACGGCGCCAACCTCAACGCCCTGGTCGGCCTCGCCAAGCCGGGCCACTTCGGCGGTGACGTCTCGCACCTGAACCTGCACAAGACCTTCTGCATCCCGCACGGCGGCGGTGGCCCGGGCGTCGGCCCGGTGGCCGTCCGCTCGCACCTGGCGCCCTACCTGCCGAACCACCCGCTGCAGCCCGAGGCCGGTCCGAAGACCGGGGTCGGCCCGATCTCGGCCGCGCCCTGGGGCTCTGCGGGCATCCTGCCGATCTCGTGGGCGTACGTCCGGCTCATGGGCGGCGAGGGCCTCAAGCGCGCCACGCAGGTGGCCGTGCTGTCCGCCAACTACATCGCCAAGCGCCTGGAGCCGCACTACCCGGTGCTCTACACCGGCCCCGGCGGCCTGGTCGCCCACGAGTGCATCATCGACCTGCGGCCGCTGACCAAGGCGACCGGCGTGAGCGTCGACGACGTCGCCAAGCGCCTGATCGACTACGGCTTCCACGCGCCGACAATGTCGTTCCCGGTGGCCGGCACGCTGATGATCGAGCCGACCGAGTCGGAGGACCTGGCCGAGCTCGACCGGTTCTGCGAGGCGATGATCGCGATCCGCGCCGAGATCGACAAGGTCGGCTCGGGCGTGTGGCCCGCGGACGACAACCCGCTGCGCAACGCCCCGCACACCGCGGCCGCGCTGGGAGGGGAGTGGAAGCACGCGTACAGCCGTGAGGAGGCCGTCTTCCCGGCCGGTGTCTCGGCCGCCGACAAGTACTGGCCGCCGGTGCGCCGCATCGACCAGGCCTTCGGCGACCGGAACCTGGTCTGCTCGTGCCCGCCGCTGGACGCGTACGAGGACTGAGCACCGCACCATGGGAATGGGCGCCGCCCCGGCCGTATGAGCGTATGAGGCCGGGGCGGCGCCCATTCCCGTGTGTCAGGCCGTCGCGAGCGACACCTCGGTCGACTTGACCAGGGCGACGACGTGTGAGCCGGCCGAGAGGCCGAGGTCTTCGGCGGCGTCCTTGGTGATCGCGGCAGTCAGCTCACCGCCCTCGACGCCGACTGTGACGGACGCCATGGCGCCACCGACGGCCATGCCGGTGACCGTGCCGGGCAACTGGTTGCGAATGGACAGGCCCTCGACCGGCCCGGTGGCCAGCGACACCTCCGTCGACTTCACCAGGGCGCGGACGGCGGAGCCCTCGGTGAGGCCGAGGTCCTCGACGGCCTCCCGGGTGATCGCCGCGGTGAGGTCCTGGCCGCCGGCCAGGCGGATCCGGACCGTCGCCATGGCCTCGCCCGGGGTCACGGCGGTGACGGTGCCGGGCAGTTGGTTGCGGATGCTCAGGCTCATGGGGGACGCCTCGCAAAATGAGCGGGATTGGGCGGCTTTGGGCCCTGACGGTCCCCACCGTAGCCGCTGCCCGTGCCTCAGGCCGGGTAGGCGTGGGTCTGCGTCGCCTTGACCGTCGCCCAGACCGGTGCGCCCGGGTGCAGGTCGAGTTCGGCCGCGGCGACGGTGGTGAGGTCCGCGGCGAGGGGGAGTTCGCCGGTGAGGTCCGCGCGGATCTGGTCGCCGTGGGTCTCCAGGCCGGCGACCTCGCAGCGCCACAGGTTGCGGGCGCTGGAGCCGGTGGGGCGGTCCCGGTAGAGGGTGACCGCGCCCGGCGGGAACGCCACGAAGACCGGGCCGGAGAGCTCCTCGGTGGTGGTGATGGCGGGACCGGCCTCCAGCCGGACGGTGTGCCCCTCGGCCTGCCCGCGGTAGAGATTCAGGCCGACCAGTTGCGCGATGTAGTCCGTCCGCGGATGGCGGGCGATGTCGGACGGGGTGCCCTCCTGGACGAGGCGGCCGTGTTCGACGACGACCAGACGGTCGGCCAGCACCATGGCGTCCAGCGGGTCGTGGGTGACCAGGACGGCAACGGCCTCGAACTCGGCGAGGTGGCACCGGAGTTGGGCACGGACCTCCAGGCGGGTACGGGCGTCGAGCGCGGCGAGCGGTTCGTCCAGGAGCAGCAACCGGGGACGGATGGCGAGGGCGCGGGCGAGAGCCACGCGCTGGGCCTGGCCGCCGGAGAGGCGGCGGGGTTTGGCGCTGGCGTGGCCGGCGAGGCCCAAGCGGTCCAGCCATGCGGCGGCCTGGGCGCGTGCCTCCGCCTTGGTGGCGCCCTGGCAGCGCGGTCCGAAGGCCACGTTGTCCAGGGCGGACAGGTGGGGGAAGAGCAGGTAGTCCTGGAAGACGACGCCGACCGGCCGCGTCTCGGGCGGCGTACGGTCCAACGTCGCTCCGTCCAGGCGCAGATGGCCACCGGTGAGTGGGACGAGACCGGCGAGGGCACGCAGAGCCGTGGTCTTGCCTGCGCCGTTCGGGCCGAGCATCGCGACGACGTCGCCGGGGGCGGCGGCCAGCGTGACGTCGAGGCGGAAGGAGCCGCGGTCGACGACCAGGTGGGCGTCCAGCCCTTCGCCGGGCATGCCGTCGGTGCGGATACCGGCCGGGGTCTCGTCGATGTCGGTCATGAAGTGATCGTCCATATGGGTGCCGCGGGTCATGATGATGCCGTCATCCAACGCTCCCGCAGCCCCGCCAGCACCGCGATCGACACGGCCAGCAGCACCAGGCTCAGGGCGATCGCCGCGGCCGGGTCGTTCTGCAGGGCCAGGTAGACCGCGAGCGGCATCGTCTGCGTACGGCCGGGGAAGTTGCCGGCGAAGGTGATCGTCGCGCCGAACTCGCCGAGCGCCCGCGCCCAGGCCAGCACGGCGCCCGCCGCGATGCCGGGTGCGATCAGCGGCAGGGTGACCCGGCGGAACGCGGTGAAGCGGGAGGCCCCCAAGGTGGTGGCCGCCTCCTCGTAGCGCGGGTCGGCGGCCCGCAGGGTGCCCTCGACGCTGATGACGAGGAACGGCATCGCCACGAAGGCCTCGGCGACCACCACGCCCGCCGTGGTGAACGGCAGCGTGATGCCGAACCACGCATCGAGCCACTGCCCGACGACACCGTTGCGGCCGAGCGCCAGCAGCAGCGCCACACCGCCCACCACCGGGGGAAGGACGAGCGGCAGTGTCACCAGGGCCCGTACGAGGCCCCGCCCGGGGAAGTCCGTACGGGCCAGCAGCCAGGCCAGGGGTACGCCGAGCACCAGGCTCACGGCGGTGGCGGCGGTGGCGCTGACCAGGGACAGCTGGAGCGCCTGCCACACCTCGGTGCTGGTCAGCTGGTCCGGCAGGCTGCGCCACGGAGCACGGACCAGCAGCGCGATCAGCGGCAGCAGCAGGAACGCCAGGCCCACGAGTGCGGGGACCAGGAGGGGAAGCGGTACGCCTCGGCTGACGTGCCCGCGCCGCGACCCGCTCACCAGGGTCACGACGCTGGACTTCTCGACCGGGGTCACGGCTTGAGGAACCCGGCCCGGCTCAGGACCTTCTGGCCCTCGGCGGACGTCACCAGCTCGATGAACGCCTTGGCCGCGGCGGCGTTGGGCGCGTTCTTGAGCAGGGCGATCGGGTAGTCGTTGATGGCCTTGGCCGACTCGGGGAACTCCACGCCCTCCACCTTGTCACCCGCCGCCTTCACATCGGTCCTGTAGACGACGGCGGCGTCGGCCTCCTTCAGCTCCACCTTCGTCAGAGCGCTCTTGACGTCCTGCTCGTAGGAGACCGGGGTGAGCCTGAGGTGGCTGGCGTCCAGCGCCTTCTGGGCGGCGGCGCCGCACGGCACCGTCTTGTCGCACAGGACGACCTTCAGACCGGACTTGGTGAGGTCCTTCAGGGAGGAGACCTTGTCGGGGTTGCCCGGCAGGGTGGCGATCTCCAGCTGGTTGCGGACGAAGGTGATGGGCGTGGTGGCCGCGTCCTTCTTGTCCGTCACGATCGCCATGGTCTTGGGACTGGCGGCGGCGAACACGTCGGCGGGGGCGCCGCCGGTGATGCTCGCGGCGAGGGTGTCGCTGCCGCCGAAGTTGAAGGTGGCCTTCGTGCCCGGGTGCTGCTTCTCGAACTCCTTGCCCAGGCTCGTGAAGCTCTCCTTCAGCGATGCGGCGGCGAAGACGGTCACCGTGCCGGACACCTTGGGCGAGGACGACTTCGAGGAGTCGGACGTGGCGGACGAGCCGGAGCCGGAGGAACCGGACGAGGAGGAGCAGGCACTCAGGGCCAGCAGCGCGGCGCCTACGGCACCGGCCACCTGCAGGGCCCGGCGGGTCCGGCGCACGGGACGGGTCATCACGGTCTACTCCCTCTGCTGCTTCACACCAGGGCCCTCGGGCCCTGCCACGGACTCTCGGCGGCCGTGCGGCGATGATACTGCCGCAAATGCGAGGCGTAAGTCACCTGTCGCATCGCATGAGCTGGGCTGTGAGCGAGCTGGGGCGGGCATGTGCGTTTGTACGGGGTTTCCGTCCGGGTACCGTCATGCGGGAGGGCGTCCGGGTACCGTCCTCCGGGAGGTGGTGCCCCGTGACGCAGTCGCCGACGCAGCCGGTGGCCGACGCCGCGCCGCTCGCGGAGCTGGTCCTGACCGGTGACCTCGCCCGTCCGGCGCGGCTGACCGTGCCCGACCTGCTCGGCCGGCCGCAGCACCGGGTGCGGGTGAGTTTCGAGTGCGCCACCAGTGGCGTGCAGCACCACCGGTTCGCCGGGCCACGGCTGTACGACGTGCTGGCCGACGCGGGTCCCGGTTTCGACCCCGCCCGGCGCAAGGACCGGCTGCGCTTCCTGATCGCCGTGACGGGCACCGACGGGCATCACGCGCTGCTGTCCTGGGCAGAGATCGACCCGGACTTCGCGGCCGCTCGGTCCTGTTCGCGGCGAGCATCGACGACACAGCGCTCGACCGGGCCGGACCTCAGCTGGTCCTTCCGCAGGACCGCTGCGGGGCCCGGCACATCAACGGCATCAGGGCGATACGGGTGGACGGCGGGTACGTCTCGCGCCCTTCGACGTGACGGCGCCCGGCTACGCGCGGTCGATGTGCACGTTCGTCGACTTCACGCGGGCGGTGGCCTCCACGCCGACCTCGAGGCCGAGTTCCTCCACGGCCTCCCGGGTCAGCAGCGAGACCAGGCGGTGCGGGCCGGCCTGGATCTCCACCTGGGCCGCGACGTCACCGAGCTTGATGGCGGTCACGATCCCGGGGAAGGCGTTGCGGACCGACGTGTAGGAGGGGCCCTCTTCGCCGCCCCCGGTCCTGGCCAGCTCGACCGAGAACGCGGCGAGGTCGCGTCCGTCGATGAGGCGCCGCCCGCTCTCGTCACGGTGCGTGGCCACCCGGCCGGCGTCCGCCCACCGGCGCGCGGTGTCCGGACTGACGCCGAGCAGCTGGGCCGCTTGGCCGATCGTGTAGGACTGCATGCCGGTCACGATAGGGCCAGGAGCGGGGAACGGTGGGACGGGGGGTTGGCCGTTGGGTATAACGCGATATAGCGTTACTCGGGAATCGTGACTCGATCGGGGTGTGGGTATGTCGGCTGATCTCCTGCGCAGGGGCGCCTCGCCCGACCTGCGGGCGTCGCACGCGGACCGGGACCGGGTCGTGGACGTGCTGCGCATCGCCGCCGGGGACGGCCGGCTGACCGCAGACGAGCTGGACGAACGCGTGGAGGCCGCGCTGTCCGCCCGGACGCTGGGCGAGTTGGCGGTGCTGACGGCTGACCTGCCGACCGGTGTGGGCGCCGGCGTGGTCGAGGCCAAGGACGTCGTCCGCATCCAGCAGGAGGGCGGCTCGGCCCGGCGCGGTGACGGCTGGGTGGTACCGCGGCGGCTGGAGATCGACTCGTCTTGGGGTGATGTCACGCTCGACTTCACCCAGGCGGTGATCGCGCACGACACCCTCCACATCGAACTCGACATGCGCGGCGGCACCCTGAGACTGGTCACGCGGCCGGGCATCGTGGTGGACACAGACTCCCTGGTGATCAGCTACGCCAAGGTCAGGACGCGTGCCGCCGGTGATCCCGAGGTGCCGGTCCTCCTCCGCGTGGGGATAGGCGGTCACCTGAGCTACGGCCGGGTCGTGGCGCGACCCCCGCGGAGTGCGTTCCGGCGCTGAGCGGACGGCTCAGCCGGTGTGCACCCGCGGCCGCTTGGTGCGGTCCGGCTCCGCCTCGCGCAGCACCTCGCGGGTGACCGGCGCGACCTCGCCCTGGCCGAAGAGGAAGAAGCGCAGGAAGTTGGCAAAGGGGTTGCCCTCGGTCCACTCGAAGTAGATGTGCGGGGTGCAGCCCGTCATCTCACGGACGTGCAGCAGCAGGGCGGCCAGGGCGTTGGGGATGGAGGAGGACTCCAGGGTCAGGACACGGTAGCGGTTGTGCAGCACCTCGCCGCGCACCGTCAGGTCGGCCTCGAACTCGGAGGGGTCGGTGACCGTCACCTCGACGAAGACGAAGTCCTCCGCGGCCGGGATGTCGTTGTCCCGCCGGATCTGCTCGATCTTGTCGCGGTACTCGGCCTTGTCGCGCCGGTCGGGCTGATTGGCGATGAACCGTATCTTGCGGCTGGCGATGTCCCTGACGAATCGTTCCGCCATGGGGTCCAGCGTCACATGGGTCACGCGCAGCTCGAAGGCGCGGGCCAGCCGGGACAGCAGCGAGACCAGGATGATGCCCGCGATGAAGCAGGCGCCGATCTTCACACCGTCCGGGCGCTCGATGACGTTGACGACGGTCGTGTAGAGGAACACCGCTGCGATCACCGCGAACACGATGGTCCAGTTTTGCTGGCCGGCCTTGCGGGCGGCGATGGTCACCGCGATCGCCGCGGAGCTGATCAGCACGAGCACGCCGGTGGCGTAGGCGCCGCCCTGCGCGTCCACGTTCGCGTCGAAGATCCAGGTGACGAGGAAGCCGATGAGGGTGAAGACGATGACCATCGGGCGCACCGCCCGTGCCCAGTGCGGGGCCATGCCGTAGCGGGGGAGGTAACGCGGCATCAGGTTGAGCAGCCCGGCCATCGCGGAGGCGCCGGCGAACCACAGGATCGCGATGGTCGAGACGTCGTAGACCGTGCCGAAGGCGTTCCCGAGGTACTCGTGCGACAGGTACGCCAGCGCACGCCCGTTGGCCTGGCCGCCGGCCTTGAACTCCTTCCCCGGGATGAGGAGCGTGGTGATGAAACTGGTCGTGATCAGGAAAACGCTCATGATCAGCGCGGCAGTGGTGAGCAGCTTCCTGGTGTCCCGGATCCGGCCGGTGGGCTTCTCCTCCGTGTCGTCCGGGTTGCCCTTCACGTGCGGCATGACGGCGACGCCGGTCTCGAAGCCGGAAAGGCCGAGCGCGAGCTTCGGGAAGACCAATAGGGCCACGCCGATCATGGCAAAAACGTTTCCGTGCTCGGCGGTCAGGGCGCTGGACCAGTCCGTCACCACATGGCTCGCGGTGACGACGTGCCACAGTCCGACGACCACCACCACGGCGTTCAGCCCGAGGTAGACGCTCACCAGGGCGACCGCGACGCCGATCGCCTCCAGGAAGCCCTTGAGGAAGACCGCGCCGAGCAGCGCCACCAGGAGAAGCGTGATCAACATCTGGTGGTTGTGCAGCACGCCCGTCAGATGCGGGTTCTGCACCAGGTGCGTGGAGGCATCGGCGGCCGACAGGGTGATGGTGATCAGGAAGTCGGTGGCGGCGAAGCCGAGCAGGGTCAGGACGAACAGCTTCCCCTGCCAGAAGGACAGCAGCCGCTCCAGCATCGCGATCGAGCCCTCGCCGTGCGGGCTCTCCTCGGCCACCCGCCGGTACACCGGCAGGGCACCCGCCAGGGTGACGACGACCAGGACGAGGGTGGCGACCGGCGACAGCAGTCCGGCCGCCAGGGCCGCGATGCCCGGCTGGTAGCCGAGCGTCGAGAAGTAGTCGACGCCGGTCAGGCACATCACCCGCCACCAGCGCTGGCCCTTGTGCGGGGGCTCCGGTACGGCGTGCGGCGCCTGCTGCACGCCCCTGCCCATGTCGGACAGGCCCTCCAGCATCCATGCGCGCAGACGACTGGAAGGGTGTTCGGTGGTGGCCATCGGTCCTGCTCCTGATGTGCAGCTCAGCGTGAATCCGGCCATCACGCGGACAGCGGCACCAGCGTAAGCGGAGAGTGACGTGCCGGCCCACGGATACCGGGTCCGGGGGCGTCAATCTTCCGTTAAGAAGGCCAGCGGCGGCACGGATGCACCCCAGGACCAGGAGGCCCGGACGGTGTGACCCTCGGTTGGGCCGTACGCGTGGCGGAGGGCCCGGTGGGTCAGGGGTGGACACCCAGCGTCATGTCCGGCCCCCGGATCCGGAACACGGCCGGCGCGGTCTCGCGGTCCCCCTGCTCCGGGACCTGGCGCAGCACGCTTGCCCTGCACGGCAGGCAGCCGGCCGCGTGAGGCCGGAGCGCGCTGACGTCCGTGCCCCCATGCGGGGCTCCGGACTTCTTGCCCGCATGCGGGGCTCCCTCTGCAGTGCGGCTCCGTAATGTTCGCCAGCAGGGGCGAAAGTTTCGCGACTCCCATGCGGACGTACGACAACCCGGTGATCCCCGGCTTCCATCCCGACCCCAGCGTCTGCCGTGTGGGCGAGGATTACTTCCTCGTGTGCTCCAGCTTCGAGTACTTCCCGGGCGTGCCCCTGTTCCACAGCCGCGACCTGGTGCACTGGCGGCAGATCGGCAACGTCCTCGACCGGCCGGGGCAGTTGGAGCTGCCGGACGACCTGCCGGCCTCCGCCGGCATCTACGCCCCGACGATCCGGCACCACGACGGCCGCTTCCACGTGATCACCACCAACGTCGGCGGCAAGGGAAGCTTCCTCGTCAGCAGCGAACACCCCGAGGGGTCGTGGGCGTTCTGGATCGACCTGCCCGGGATCGACCCCGACCTCGCCTGGGACGACGACGGCTCCTGCTGGTGCGCCGTGGCCGGCGTGCGCCTGGCCCGGATCGACCCGGCGACGGGCAAGGTACACCGCCCTCACGGAGGTCGACGTCCGCACGCAGCTGCCGACGACCGAGGACAAGCTGGCCGAGCAGGCCACCTGGTACCGGGACCTGACGCGAGCGTGCCTCGTCGTGCGGGGTGCGTCGGCGTGACGGTGTGGGACTACGGTGTGGGACTACGGTGTGGGACTACATCGACAAGTACTCGTGAATTCCGGCGTTCTTCCCCGGTGAGGGCGCGGCGCTGCCATGGGACGAACAGCTGAAGCCCAAACCGGCGTACTACGCGTTGCGCCAGGCGCTCGGACAGTGACCGTGTTCCGGGCCGGACACGGGCAGTAACCACCCCCGGACCTGCGTAGGGGCCGGTTCGCACCGAGTGTGTGCGGGCCGGCCCCTCAGGTCTGCGGGCGGTGCGGTGGGCCGCCCGGGGTGCTCAGGCGGCCGTCACCACCCGGCCGGTGCCCAGCGGGCGGTGCGGGGCGATGATCTGGCCGTCCGGCAGGAGCTCACCGGTGTCCTCGAAGAGCAGAACGCCGTTGCACAGCAGGCTCCACCCCTGCTCCGGGTGATGCGCCACGAGGCGGGCGGATTCCCGGTCGGCGGAGTCGGCTGACGGGCACGGTGGCTGGTGCTGACACATAGGTGGGATCTTTCGCTCTGTCGTGTTGTGTGAGATGGCTGTCGTGCGTGTCCCGCGGCTAGTGGCATTCTCCATGGCCGCCCCCCGTTTGATAAGTCGGTATGAAACCAGTGTTGCCCCACGGGCGTAAATCCGCAGGGATTTCGCAGCACCGCTTCTCACAGGTTGAGGACGCATCACCCGCGCGGAAGGTTCATCCCAACTCCCCCGTCCCTTCGGGTGGTTCGAGGTGGCCGGATGGGGCTAGTCCGACCGGGTCGGTGGCTTTTTCCAGCTCATGCGAGCGCTTTTCGGCTCGTACGAGCGTATGTGCGCGGTAAACAGTGCCGTACCCCGCTTCGGGAAATCCTTCGGCGGGGTACGAGGGTGATCGCGGAGCGGGGATGTCAGGCGGGCGACCCCATGAGCCGTACGGGAGTCACCCGATGGGTGAGGACCGGGAGCAGCTCCGCGACCCGGTGTGGCCGGTGCGCCGCGATCCCGGGTGGGGCCGGCGCCAGCGGAACGAGCAGGTCGGTGGCGGCCGGGTGGCCGGCGGCGCCGTCCGCGGAGAGGTCGCCGTGCAGCCAGAGCGTGAGCATGTACAGGCCGGGCATGGACAACAGGCGGGGCTGGTAGGGCTGGCTCATGGTCTCGGACTGGCGCAGCGCAAGCTCGGTGGAGGCGACGTAGGGTCCCTCGAAGAAGTGCGAGAACGTCCAGCCGTCGGGGGTCAGCATGGTCTCGGCGGCGGCCACCGCGTGGTCGCCGCAGCGGATCAGGAAGCGCCACCCGGCCAGCCGGGTCGCCGAGACCCCCTCGGGGGTGATCCGGTCCAGGACGTGCACGGGCAGCGGGAGTTCGGGGGTGGCGGGGCCCTGTGCGGCGCGGAGGGCGGGCGTCCGGGCCTCGCGGACTGCGGTGGGGGAACCGAGTGCAGTGAGGACGGAGCGGAGTGCGGGCGCGGGAGCCGGGGGGAGGTGCAGCGGCATGGTGGATCGCCTCTCATTCGACAGGCACGGTGACGCGAGGGCGGGGCGGGGCGGGGGCGGACGGCGCTGTCAGCTCTCGAGGCAGGAGGGGGTGGGGCCGGGGCGGGAACGAGGTGTGCGGGGTGCGGTCTGCCACACATGACCTAGACGGCAGGATCCAGGGCCGTGGGTGCCAACCTTCTGCCTTGTTGCGGAGTTTATACGACGAATGTTCAGACGGTGTTTCGTCTAGCTGTTTCCGGCGTCAACAACAAGGGTCTATTCGGTCGGCGATATGCGGGAATCATCCCGGTTCCGAGCGGTCGGCGCCGCGGTGACCTCGGGTTCTGTCCGCGCAGCGGTCGGCCCGTTCTCGTCGGCGTTTTTCACGAGTTCCTCGGGGCACTCGTGAAACTGCACGATGCCCCATGCCTCGTGAATGTGCCTCCGGTCACATGAGACCAGAGTAGCGGGTGCGGGGCGGGTGCGGGACGTTATCGATCGCGATGGCTGGGCATCATCCCACCTGACCGGGACCCCGGCGGCCGGATCTTCGGCCCGCCCGTTTGAGGAGGGACGCAGCGATGGGGGAGAAGGTCGTGGCAGGCCAGTTCGACCTGTCCGATCGCCACCGCTACCGCGACAAGCTCCGGCACTGCCTGACGGGGCTGGAGCGGCTGCTGGAGGAGAAGCGGTTCGACAGCCCCAAGAACCTCATGGGGCTGGAGATCGAATTGAATCTCGTCGGCTCCGACGGCTTGCCCAAAATGCTGAATGCGCAAGTACTCGAGCGCATCGCGAGCCGCGACTTCCAGACAGAACTCGCCATGTTCAACCTGGAAGTCAACATAGCCCCACACCGATTGGGCGGCCGGGTTTTCGACCGGCTCGCCGAGGAGCTGACGACTTCCCTGGCATATGCCCACCGGAAAGCGGGCGAGGTCGACGCCGGAATAGCGATGATCGGCATTCTGCCCACCCTCGACCGCGACGACCTGGTCTCCTCCAACCTCTCCGACGTCGACCGCTACACCCTGCTCAACGACCAGATCGTCGCGGCCCGCGGCGAGGACTTCGCCCTCGACATCGACGGCGTGGAGCACCTCACCTGCACGTCGAAGTCCATCGCGCCCGAAGCCGCGTGCACCTCCGTGCAACTGCACCTGCAGGTCACCCCGGCCCGCTTCGCCGACGTGTGGAACGCAGCTCAGGCGGCCTCTGCCGCCCAGATCGCCGTCGGCGCCAACTCGCCGTTCCTCTTCGGTCGCGAGCTGTGGCGCGAGTCCCGGCCGCCGCTGTTCCAGCAGTCCACCGACACCCGCCCGCCCGAGCTCCAGGCGCAGGGCGTGCGGCCGCGCACCTGGTTCGGCGAGCGATGGATCTCCTCGGCGTACGACCTCTTCGCGGAGAACCTGCGCTACTTCCCGGCCCTGCTGCCGATCTGCGACGACGAGGACCCCCTCGACGTGCTGGACGCGGGCGGCACCCCCAAGCTCGCCGAGCTCGTGCTGCACAACGGGACCGTCTACCGCTGGAACCGCCCGGTCTACGACATCGCGGACGGCGTGCCGCACCTGCGCGTGGAGAACCGCGTGCTGCCCGCCGGGCCGACCGTCACCGACGTGATCGCCAACGCGGCCTTCTACTACGGCCTCGTGCGCGCCCTGGCCGAGGAGTCACGGCCCGTGTGGACCCGGCTGCCGTTCCAGGCGGCGGCCGCCAACTTCGACGCCGCATGCAAGCACGGCATCGACGCCCGTCTCACCTGGCCCCGGCGCGGCCGGTACGCCGGCACGGCCGAGTTCGACGCCGTCAGCCTCGTCCGGGACGAACTGCTGCCGCTCGCCGAGACCGGCCTGGACGCGTGGGGCGTGGAGCCCGCCGACCGGGACCTGTACCTGGGCGTGATCGAGGAGCGGTGCCGGCGCCGGGTCAACGGTGCGTCCTGGCAGGTCGCCACGTTTCATCGGGCGCTGGAGCGGGGGCTGGGCCGGGAAGCCGCCCTGGCCGCCACGACCCGCCGCTACTGCGAGCTGATGCACCTCGGGGAGCCGGTGCACACCTGGCCGGTCGGTTTGCCGGAGCCGGTCCCGCTGGGGTGAGCGGCCGACCCCGTGCCGGGCCGACCCGGCACGGGGGTGCTTCGTCTTCTTCCGGTTGATCGCCGTTGTGAACCGCTGGTCCGGTCACCGCCGTCGTGGCTGACCGCCGTTGCGGCGGGGAACAGGGCCCGCATCTGAGAGCGGCCGCCGGTCCCGCCCGGCGACGGTGCGGACGAGGACCGCGAGGGCCACGGTACGGCGGCGGGCACGTGGACGGGGTCACCGGCGCCCACCCGGGATGGATCGGGCAAGCTGTGACGTCCCATGTCGGTGATACCCCTCCCTGTTGAACCCCGTGCCGGAATCCGGCCGTATGGCATGCAAGGGTGAGGTACTCCCCGCACGGGGGCCCGCCCCCTCAACGGCCTGTCGCGCACGATCTTCGTAACTTCTTTCGAGACCCTGGCGGGGTGAGGATGGGGACGGGGCGGGATTACTCAACTGGAGGCAGGTGTGCAGGCGGAGGCGGGGCCGGTGGCCGGGTCTTTTCCGCAGGAGCGGCCGTCGCGACGGATCTTCCGCGACGAGACGCTGCTCGTTCTGGGTCTTTCGCTCGGTGCGAGTGGAGTGTCCGCCCTGATCAGCTTTGTCGGATCGGTCACGAAACCCGGCGGCCTCAAGGACCAGGCGGCCACCCTCAACGCCTCCGCAGCACCGGGCCGTCCCTGGCTTGATCTCGTCTGGCAGCTGTTCGGGATCGCCTCGGCGCTGGTGCCCGTCGCGCTCGTCGCGCATCTGCTGCTGCGCGAGGGGCAGGGCCTGCGCACCCTCGGCTTCGACCGGACCCGGCCCGGGCCGGACCTCGGTCGCGGGGCCGCCGTCGCGGCGGTGATCGGCAGCACCGGAATCGCCTTCTACCTGGTCGCCCGCGGTCTCGGCTTCAACCTCACGGTGGTGCCGGAGGCGCTGCCCGGCGTGTGGTGGAAGTACCCGGTGCTGGTCCTGTCGGCGCTGCAGAACGCGATCCTCGAAGAGGTGATCGTGGTCGGCTATCTGCTGCGCCGGCTCGGCCAGCTGGGCTGGACCCCTGGGACCGCGCTGGTGGCCAGTTCCGTCCTGCGCGGTTCCTACCACCTCTACCAGGGCATCGGCGGCTTCGTTGGCAACATGGTGATGGGCGTGGTGTTCGTCTGGCTGTACCGGCGGTGGGGCCGGGTCGGCCCGCTGGTGGTGGCCCATTCCCTGCTCGACATCGGGGCCTTCGTGGGGTACGCGCTGCTGGCCGGGAAGGTGGGCTGGCTGCCGACGGCGTGAGCGGCTGCGCAAGGGGCGTACGAGGCTTTCGTAGGGTTTACGAGGCTTTCGTAGGCCCCTTTCCGTGTCTGCCTCGGGTGGGTGGGCTGCTAGGCGAGCAGCTCGCCGTCGATGACGGTGACCGCGTGGCCCGTGAGCAGGGTGTGGTCGCCGCGCAGCCCGGTGCGGACGAGGCCGGAGCGCGGTGAGGCCTGCAGGCCGGTGAGGTCCGGGCGGCCGAGGCGTTCGGACCAGTAGGGGGCCAGGGCGGTGTGGGCGCTGCCGGTGACCGGGTCCTCGTCGATGCCGATGTTCGGGAAAAAGCACCGGGAGACGAAGTCGTAGCCGCGGGCGGGGTCCTCGGCACGGGCGGTGGCGATGATGCCGCGTGTGGAGTAGGCGGCGAGGGCCTTGTGGTCGGGGGTGAGGCCGCGGACCGTCTTCTCGTCGGCGAGCTCCAGCACCAGGTCGCCGACATTCGGGCCGGTGTCGAAGGCGGTGCGCGGCTCGGCGCCGAGGGCCCCGGCGACCCCGTCCGGGACCTCGACCGGCGTGAGAGGGGCGGTGGGGAAGTCCAGGGTGATCGAGCCGTCCTCGCCGGGTGTCGCGACGAGTACGCCGCCGCGCGTGGCGAACCGCACCGGGCCGTCGTGGGTGCCGGTCGTGTGGAGCACATGCGCGGTGGCGAGCGTCGCGTGGCCGCACATCGCGACCTCGGCGGCGGGCGTGAACCATCGCAGCGCCCAGTCGGCCTCGCCGCCCTCGGGCAGCCGGTGCGCGAACGCCGTCTCGGCGTGGTTGACCTCCAGCGCCACCTTCTGGAGCCAGTCGTCCTCGGGGAAGGCGTCGAGGAGCAGGACCCCCGCAGGGTTCCCGGCGAAGGGACGGTCGGTGAAGGCGTCGACGATTTGAATCCGCATGCCCCGACGTTATGGGTTCCACGAGGCCGCAGACCAAGGCCAATTCACGCTCGCCGGCCACGGAGCGGAGAAAAGCCGCAGTTCGGCAGGGGGTTGTCAGCCTCACTGTTCCGATATATCGTTGAGGTATCGCGATAGATCAACGATGGAATGGAGTGGTAGCGATGCGTACCCACGGATTCGAGCGTGGACATCGGCACGACGACCCCCGGCGCAGCCCGGGCGGCTTCGAGGGGCGGCGGGCGGCCTTCGGGCCCTTCGGGCCGGGCGGCCCCGGTTTCGGCCCCGGCGGTCCCGGCTTCGGACCGGGCCCCTGGGGCGGACGAGGGCGTGGCGGACCGCGTGGCAGGGCGCGGCGCGGCGACGTACGGGCGTCGATCCTGGCCCTTCTGAAGGACCGCCCCATGCACGGATACGAGATGATCCAGGAGATTGCCGAGCGCAGCGGCGGTGCGTGGAAGCCCAGCCCCGGCTCGGTCTACCCCACCCTCCAGTTGCTGGAGGACGAGGGCCTGATCGTCAGTGAGACCGAGGGTGGCAAGAAGCTGTTCTCGCTCACCGAGGCGGGCCGCGCCGCGGCCGAAGAGGGGTCGGAAGCGCCCTGGGAGGAGGCCTCGCGGGGGATCGACTGGGAGGCCCTCAGCGAGATCCGGCAGGCCGGCTTCGGCCTGATGGAGGCCTTCAGTCAGGTCTGGAAGACCGGCAGCAAGGAGCAGCGCGAGAAGGCGCTCGCCGTCATCAACGAGGCCCGCAAGAAGCTCTACCTCATCCTCGCCGACGATTCCTAATGGAGATGTCAAGCGGCGGACGTGACGGGCGGTATGGGGTCGTAGCACCGTCCGTCACGCAGGAGGGCCCACATGACGTTGA
>NZ_JBEXHW010000054.1:0-28504 GCF_040608235.1 Streptomyces sp. NPDC005202
CTGTCCAGCCGCATCCTCGGCTGGCCCTCGATTGGCTCGGCGAGGAGCAGGCCGCCCAGCTCGCGGACACGTACCAGCCCTCCTGGCACCGGGGTTGAGGTTCCTTCGGGATGCGGATGTAAGGGCCGGGTGGCCCGGGGTGAGATTCCCCGGACCACCCGGCCCTTACATGCCATCCGACTCGGAATCAGGGCCGGATCACCATTTTGAGGAAGCCGTCTTCACGCTCTGCGAATTGCGACGCGGCCTGGGGGAATTCGTCGAGACTGACCCGGTGCGTCAAGACTGTCGTGGGATCGATGACCCCACGCTCGATCGCCTGCATGGCGCGCCACTGACCCACCTTGGCGTTGGCGAACCCATTGAGCCGGATCTGAAGGTTCTTGAAGAACATGTCGAAGAGGGACACCGGGTGCTCCCGCTCGAGGTAGACGCCACCGCCACTGATCGTCCCGCCGGGGCGCGTGATCGACACGGCCAGGTTGAACGCATCACCCCGCCCGGCGAACTCCACGACCTTGTCGACCCCGCGGCCGTCTGTGGCTTCCGCGACGACATCGTCGATCGGATCCGAGTCGACGTTGACCGCCTTCGCTCCGAACGCTGCCGCCTTGGCGAGCCGGGACGGCACCCGGTCGAATGCGAGCACCTCGGCCTGGGTCCGCTGGCGCGCCAGCTGAAGAGCGAGCAGGCCTGTCGGTCCGCTCCCGATGACCGCCACCGTATCGGTGGCCTGGATTTGCGCCGCGTCCACCGCGATCACGGCGGCGGGCAGGTTGCAGGACAGGAAGACCGCTGCCTCGTCGGAGATCCCCTCCGGAACGTGCTCCAGGTGGTTGTCCGCCAGTGGGACGCGGACGTATTCGGCCTGACTGCCGCCAAGATCACCGAAAGCGACACCGAAACCGTAGATCGCGTTGCCGGTCGTCTCACAGTGCGCGGTCTGGCCCACTCGACAGGAGAGGCAAAGCCCGCAGCTCACCGAGTAGGGGAAGCTGACCCGGTCTCCCGGGGAAAACCGGGAGACCTCCTTGCCGACATCCATGACCTCGGCGGTGATCTCGTGCCCCAGCGTGGTCCGGCCCGGTGCGACCATCTGCTCGACCTCGCCTCCGTAGAGGTAGAGGTCGGAGCCGCACATCGAGGCGGCAATCGTTCGCACGATCACGTCGTGTGGGTCTTCGATGGTCGGGCTCGGGACGTCCTTGATCTGCACGTCCCGCGGCCCGCAATAGACAGCAGCACGCATGGCTGTCACACCTCCATTTCAGAAGCGGGTTGATGTCATCCAAAGCTGTCGTAGTGGACCCGATCGACCTGGACACTCTGCTCACGCAGGAGCGCGCGAACGGCATTGACCATGGGCGGGGGGCCGGCCAGGTAGATGTCGCTGTCGGCCAGACCCTCCAGGTACGGCGTCAGGCTGTCGGTCACGAACCCTGTGGTGCCGGTCCAGGAGTCGTCAGGCGTCAACAGCGCCCCGTACAGCCGGCCGTCGGACATACCGTCGACCAATGACCCGAGCTCGTCCCAGCAGACCAGCTCCGCCCGCGTGGTGGCGCCGTAGAAGACACGGACCGGCCGCTGGTCACCGATTGCCGACAGCTGCCGGACGAGCGCGAGGATCGGGGAGATACCGGTGCCGCCGGCGACGAGAACGACAGGTCGTACGCCTTCGCGGAGCCACATGTCGCCGTACGGGAGCTCCACCTGGATGTGGCAGCCGACAGGAAGCGCGAACAATTGCTCGCTGCCTGGCCGTCTCTCGTACCGCTTCGCGATGAACTCGACGACCGGGGAGCCGGAGAGGTCCGACATCGAGTAGCAGCGTCGCAGTCCGGGCGCGACCTCGAGGATGGCGTACTGCCCCGCGCGGTACACCGCCTCGCGCTCGAGCTGGAAGCGGAACCTGCGGATCTCCGGCGCCAGCTCCTCGACATCAACGAGCTGAGCGCGGTGGTCTGCGGTCGGCAGCTCTACGCGGGGCTGCTCGCTCGCCCACAGCGGCTTGATGACCAGATCCGACGTCGGTGTGGTCTGGCAGGTCACCATACGTCGCCGCCTCGCGTCCCGAGCATCCACCGCAGGAGCTTCCGTGAACAGCAGGTCGGCCTCGCCTTCGACGACGGTCACCTTGCAGGTCCCGCAGCCGCCCCAGCCGCACTCATAGGGGAGCCAGATCCCCGCACGCCGTGCGGCGGCGAGGATCCGGTCTCCTTCGCAGACCTCGAATGTGTCACCTGTATTCGCCAGGGTGACCCGGTGGGTCCGCACTGTGCTCGGGGGATCAGAGGCCGCAGGAGTCGAGGAAGGCACGGTACTGCTCTCTCGTCGCGCCCACGACCTGGCCGGCAGGCATCGGGCGAGGTGCGGTCTTGAAGATCGGAGCCAGGGACTGGACAGCCTTGTCCGCTCGCGGCTGCCATGTCTCGAGCCATCCGGTCAGTACATCCCGAAGCTCAGGTCGATGCTCCAGGGCGTAACGGACGAGGGCGGCCGTCCAGTCCTGGCTGCGCCGGCTGTCCAGCTGGAAGTCGGAGAAGAGCAGCGTGAGGAAGTTGTCCTCGTTGTTGCGGGCGAGTTCCGCGAACTGCCAGTTGAGCAGCGCATCCACGGCTGGCTTCAGCGCCAGGTTGAGGGCGGTGAAGGCCTCGCCCCAGTCGTGCGCGGTAAGCAGCTGCTCGAGACCCTTGCGCAGCGGCTGCCAGGCCTCGTCGTCCTCCCACCGCGTGCGTGCGGTGGACGTCGCCGCGAGGTCCTCGCCGTGCGCGTTGGACAGCACCTTCGTCCAGTAGGCGATGCGCTGCACACGGCGCATCTCGTCTGCGGCCTGGAAGTTGGCACAGTTGGTGATGAAGGAGGACGGTGCCATCTGCCCGACGTACAGACCGGACATCTGCAGGACGTGCAACGGGAACCGGATCGGCACGTACAGCCGCCGGAGGGTGTCCACCCAGGCCGGGTCCAGGTCGGCAACCGCATGGGTGGCCTCGTGCTGGTCGATCAGCAGGTCGAGGTACGTCTCGCGGCCGTGTTGCAGCGCCACATAGTCCGTGTAGGTGAGCTTGTGCGGGTCGCGGAACTGCTCCCAGTCGTCGACGTTGAGGGGCGAACCCTCACGGTGCTTCACGTACCACTCGTTGATCGGCGCCTGCGAGTCGATCTCGAACGGGGCCGGGTCCCGGCGGAAGTGGTAGTGGAACTTCGCCGCCGTCACCTCGTAGGCGCTCGGCTTGCGCTTGACGTCGCCGAGCAGGCTCCAGGTCTTCGCCGGTCGGCGCTGTCTCGTTGCCATGGTCAGTCCTGCCTTTCGAGGTACCAAACGACCTCGTCGTCCGTGAGCTTCATCCGGCCGGCGAAACCCGAAAGCGCGGGTTCCAGTTCAGGAAGCTGGAACTTGCGGCCCAAGGCGTCTTCGAGGCTCGCCCGGGTGACGCGGCACCGCTGCGGAACGCCGATGCGGATGTATCCGCCCTGGTCGTCCACGTCGACGTCGACGTCGGGGTTGTCCATCTCGATGGCCGTGATCACCGCGTCCGCCAGGTTGGCATCAAGCCCGCGGATCACCGGCCCCACCATCTTCACGTGTGCCTGCTCCATGGATGCTCTTCCTCACTAGGGCTGGAACCGGTTGTGGTGCCGCCGGCCGTCCTGGGGGATACCGACCTGGATCCGGTCTTCGGTGACCCGGACGGGGTACTCGTACAGTCGGCATCCGGTCGGGTTGAGCCCGGCGCCGGTCTTCATGTCGAACTCCCAGTTGTGGCCGCCGCACAGGAGGACAGCCGAGTCCTCGTCCCACTTGCCGTCGGCCAGCAGGACTTCCTGGTGCGGGCACATGCCCTGGTAGGCCTTGACGTCGCCGCCGGTCAGGTGCACGAGCAGAACCTGCTCGTCGTCGACCTCGACGTCGAGGATGTCGCCCTCCCAGAGCTTTTCTCGCTCGACGGCGCTCACCCACCGGATCTCGCTGGTCATGAGTAGAGGACTTCCAGCACGTCCAGCGGTGCCACGCCCGCGTCCACGACCGTCGCCTCCGGAGGAAGGAACTGTCCCTGGTGGCGCACCCGCATGGGGCGCTCCTGCGGCGGCACCCGCCGGTCCACTACGTGATGGGCGATCTTTTCGGCAACGACCGTCATCGGGTCGGTGTCGTCAATGGGCACGAGGACGACGACGAAGTCGTCTTCGAAGATGCCCTGCACGGGAAACAGAGCCATGGTCAGCCTTTCTCTCTTTCCGCTTCCGAGTTCCGGCGTCGCGGAGGTCGCGGAACTCGGAAGCGGAATCCGGTGCCCGAAAGCGGATGGTCCTTGATGGATGTCCGGTGGACTCACCGGACACCTCCTACGAGGCGGCGAGCCGGGCCGGCGATCCTTCGAAGGCCCACGCATAGTCGGTCGCGTCCTGCCCCATCTCCTCGGGAGAGAGGCCCATGTAGGCGAGAGCGCCCTCCATCGTCGGCGGCTGGATCAGGCCGCCCAAGAAGCGGTCCACGATGCCCAGGTGCCCCTTGAAGCGGTCCGAGCTCTCCTCGAAGACCCACTTGCAGGGTTCGGAGCAGAAGGTGTAGCGACGGCCGTCCAAGTCGAGCAGCAGGGGTGCCGGGCTGTCCAGGTGGCCGGCCATGTAGCCGGCGGGAGTGCACACGGGGATGTGGCACATGTTGCAGACCATCGGGAAGGTCTCCGGCAGGGTCAGCTCAGGCCGTCCCTTGCGGACGTTGCTGCCCAGGACGTCCCAGTACTTGCCGAACGTGTCGTTCCAGCCGGGGTACTTCTCCTCCAGCCAGTCCCGCTCCTCCGGGGATACGCCGGCGTCCGGGTTCCACCACACGGTCGGACGCCAGAAGTACACGCCGAGGTGGTAGGCGTGGTGCAACCAGGTCAGCTCGGTGGAGAAGTGCTCGTCCCAGTACCACGGCTTCTCGAGACCGAAGTCACGGAACTGGTCCAGGAACTGCTTGATGATGAACTCGTCCATGAACTCCTTGAACGAGTGCGTCCGGTGCTCGAGCGGGGTGTAGTAGTCCATCGACAGGCCGGTCAGCAGCGAGAACAGCTTCCACGTCCGCCAGAACATGTGGTCGACGAGCTTCTGGGCGACATCCTTCTTGCCGTTCTCGACCAGCACCTTGATCGTGGGCTCACCCTGCTGGGCGTGCCGGGCCTCGTCGGTCTGGATGGACGAGATGAGGGCGCCGAAGTCGATGTCGCCGACCTTCATCGCGTCGGCGGCCAGGCCGAGGAACTGGAGGTTGGTGAAGCCGGTCTCAAAGGTGAAGGTGAGCTGGATGGCCGTCGACACCGCATCGTTGGCGGTGAACATGTCGTCGAAGAGGCTCCGCGCCGCGATGGCGCCCCACTCGTTGGTGTGGAACGTCTTGTGGGCCCAGTCCAGCCGCGGCTCCTTGGGAAGCAGCTGGTGCGGGAAGTACGTCTGGAGCTGGCCGTGGCGGGTCTCGTCGAGGCAGCCGAAGGTGGCCATGTTGCGCCAGGCCGCGGCTCGCCCGAAGCGGGCCATCCGCGCCTCCCCGATACCCGCCAGGTACTCCCCGATCGGGATGGCTCCGTAGTGGGCGGTGATCGCCGCCTTCCAGCCCGGGTCCAGCTCGTCGAACAGCCGGGAGCGGCCGACGACGTTGTTCACCGAGAACACCCCGGCGTCCTTACCGACCTGGTTGTGGACGTACTCGGAGTAGGTGATCTTGTAGGGCTCGTCCCACGTCCACCAGCTTTCGGCCGGAACACCGAAGCTGTTCGAGAGGTCCTCAGGCCACGCCTGATCCTCCTCGACGTAGGAGAGTTTCCAGTTCATGTCCCGAGTGAGGTCATACCACTCGGAACGGGCAAGGCCCGGCATGGCTTCTCCCTTCTGGTCACCAATGGCATCGGACCGTCCTCCGCCGGTGCTTTCACCTCCGGTAGGGGCCCGTGACCACCACTGCCTGTGCGCTTCGTGACAGAGCTCAGCATGGGTGGGCTGCTGACCTGCCCGTGGTGGACGTTCCTTCCTGCGGAACGGCTGTGCAGGGCGTCCTCCAGGTGCGGGCGAAAAGGGGCAGCTTGTCCCGGCACAGTCCGCACAACCTCTTGCCAAGACGAAATTCTGGGGATTCTTCGTCCTCACGGGGCGGAAATGTGCCCGCACTCGTTTCCGCCATCCATGCGGAGGGCTACCGTCCGTGGTCAGCCGACGACCGGATGGTGCCTGCGAAGATCGTGTATCCCCTGGAGCCGACGGCAACCGACAACGGCGTCAACCAGTCCTCGGAGGTGCGACATGTGCGCTCACCCACCGAACTGCCCCTCGACCGAATCCGCCGATCGCAAGCCGGCGCAAACGACCCGGAACGGCGAGTGGAGGTGTCCGAGGTGACCGATGTGCCCGTGGACCGCTCCGCCGTCGATGGCGGGCTGCGATCGGTATCGACAGCATTGGAACTGCTGGACTGTTTCGGCGCCGCCCACGAGCTCGGGGTCTCGGAGATCGCCCGGCGGCTGGGTGTCGCGAAGAGCACTGCTCACCGGCTGCTCACCACGCTGTGCACCCACGGGCTGGTCGAGAAGAACACCCAGAGCGGGCAATACCGGCTGGGGCTGCACCTGTTGGAGCTGGGCCTGCAGGTGGCAAGCCGCTTCCGGATCCGACAGGCCGCGCTGCCGCTGCTCGAAGAGCTGCGGCAGCGCACCGGCTGCACGGTCCACCTGTCGGTGCCGGAGGGCGCTGACGTCCTGTTCGTGGAGCGTCTGCAGTCGCTGAACGGCATGCAGTTGTTGGCCGACGTCGCGCGCCGGCTGCCGGCGCACTGCACCAGCTCAGGCAAGGTGATGGCTGCTTTCGACCCCAGCTTCGCCCAGTTCCGACGTGCGGCCGGATTCCCTGTCATCACTTCGTCCACGATCCGCACCCCGGCAGCCTGGGACCGCGTGCTCGACGAGACGCGCCGGCGCGGCGTCGCCATCAGCCGGGATGAGATGACGGTTGGACTGACGTCCGTGGCCGCACCGGTCCGTGACTACGCGGGGCGGGCGCGGGCGGCGATCTCCATCGTCGCGCCGACTCGGAGCGTCGGAGACGGCGTCGAACGCTCTGCGCGACTGGTCACCGAGGTGGCGCTCAAGCTGTCGCGCGTCCTGTGCCTCTGACTGCCCTGGACGGGCTCGTTGAGTGACCTGAGCCCGGAACGAAGCATTGAATTTTCCCGGAGCCGAGCCGATACTGTCAGTCAAATATTGAGCGGAGTGCTCAATATTTGACTGGCCAGGAGGCGATCGTGGCAGGACAGGTTCTTCCCTACGAGCTCCACGGCAACGGACCGCACCATGTCATCGCGCTGCACGGCTGGTTCGGCGACCGGACCAGCTTTGCTGCCCTGCGCCCGCACTTGGACCGGACGGCGTTCACCTACGCCTTCCTGGACTGTCGCGGATACGGCGAGGCGAAGGACGCCGAGGGCGCCTACACCGTCGAGGAGATCGCTGAGGACGTACTCGCGGTGGCCGACGACCTCCGTTGGCCGGAGTTCTCGCTGCTCGGCCACTCGATGGGCGGGATGGCCGCGCAGGCGGTGCTACTGATCGCTCCTGAGCGGGTGCTCTCGATCGTCGGCGTGTCCCCCGTACCGGCCTCGGGCGTGCCGTTCGACGAGCAGGGCTGGCAGCTGTTCGCCGGCGCCGCCGAGGAGCCCGGTAACCGGCGGGCGATCATCGACTTCACGACGGGCAACCGGCTGACCGGCACCTGGCTCGACGTGATGGTGCGCCGCTCGGTGGACCGTTCCTCCGTCCCGGCGTTCCGCGCCTACCTCGACTCCTGGGCGCGAAGCGACTTCCACGAGCGCATCCAGGGCAACGAGATCCCCGTGCTCGTCGTCGCCGGAGAGCAGGACCCGGCGCTGTCCCCCGACGTGATGCAGGCGACCTGGCTGAAGTGGTACCCCCATGCAGAGCTGCAGGTGTTCGCGGACGCCGGTCACTACGCCGTCGACGAGGTTCCTGTCGCGCTCGCCTCAGTGGTCGAGAGGTTCCTCGACCGATGACCATGGTGATGGGACCGAACGTCTTCGACCCGCGGGCCTACGCATCCGGGATCCCGCACGAGGCATTCCGGCGGCTCCGCGACGAGAACCCGGTGAGCTGGCAGGAGGAGCACGAGGTCGGCGACTGGCCGGCCGGGCCCGGGTTCTGGGCGGTCACCCGCTACGCGGATGTCGTGCGCGTTCTGAAGTCGCCGGCGGAGTTCTCCTCGTGGTTGGGGGCCACGCAGATCCGTGACCCCGACCCGGCCGACCTGCCGTTCATCCGGAGGATGATCCTCAACCTCGATCCGCCGGAGCACATGCGGCTGCGGCGGATCGTCGGCCGGGCGTTCAACCCGCGCCGGGTCGAGCGGTTCGCGGCCGACGTCGCGGGGCGGGCCCGCCGCCTGGTCGACGCCGTGGTCGAGCGCGGCGAGTGCGACCTGCCGGTCGACATCACCGACGACTTCCCGCTGCGCAACCTGGCTGACCTGCTCGGCGTCCCTGAGTCCGACCGCCGGATGCTGCTGGAGTGGACGAACCGGGTCATCGGCTATCAGGATCCCGAGCACGCCGAGATCATCCGAGGCCCGGACGGGAAGCCGGTCAATCCCCGCTCCCCGGCGATGCTCCAGGACATGTTCGGTTACGCCCAGCAGCTCGCCGAGTTCAAGCGAAAGCATCCGGCGGACGACGTCATGACCGCGCTGGCGACGGCGGAGGTGGACGGGCACCGGCTGACCGACCCGGAGCTGGAGATGTTCTTCTTCCTGCTCTGCGTAGCCGGCAACGACACCGTCCGCAGCGCCGGACCCGGCGGCGTACTCGCCTTCGCGCAGCACCCGGACCAGCGGCGGCTGCTGCTCGACCGTCCAGAGCTGCTCGACTCTGCGATTGAGGAATCGTTGCGCTGGCACCCACCGGTGCTCAGCTTCCGACGCACCGCAACTGCCGACGTCGAGCTGGCGGGGCAGCGCATCCGCGCCGGCGACAAAGTTGTGGTGTTCCACTGTTCCGCGCATTTTGACGAGAGGCGGTTCGCCGACCCGATGCGCTTCGATGTCACCCGCTCGCCGAACGACCACGTCGCGTTCGGGGACGGTCCGCATGTCTGTCTCGGCGCGCACTTCGCTCGCCTGCAGCTGCGCGCGCTCTACCGGGAGGTGCTCTGGCGACTGCCCGACCTGGAGCCGGCCGGGCCGGCGGACCGCCTGGTGTCCAACTTCATCAATGGCGTCAAGCACCTGCCGGTGCGCTTCACACCAGGTCGACCACTGGGAACCACATGACCGAACCCCACCCCGCAGGGGCGAAGACTCTCGACTCCGGGCTGCGCATCCTCTGGGCGCTGCGCGAGCACCCGGACGGCTTGGGCCTGGCCGAGCTGGCGCGTCTGCTCGAACTGGACCGCAACGCCGTACGCCGGATGCTCGGCGCGCTGACCAGGCACCGGCTCGTCGTACGGGTCGAGCCGACGAGGTACCAGCTCGGGCTCGGACTGGTCGAGCTCGCGCTGGCGGTGCAACCGCGGCTTCGGGAGGCGGCTGCAGCCGAGCTGCGGCGACTCGCTGATGCCGCAGGGGCGACGGCTTTTGTCACCGCCCTCGAGGGTGACGATGCCGTGGTCGTCTCCGTCGTCGAGCCGACGCGATCGTTCGCGCACGTGGCGTACCGCGCGGGCCTGCGCCATGCCGCGGACCGGGGCGCATCGGGGATCGCGATCCTGGCAGGGCGCCCGCCGGTAGCAGGGGAGCGCCCGGAAGTCACCGCGGCCCGCGATCGCGGGTACTCAATGACAAGGGGTGAGTTGGAGCCGGGGACGTGGGGGCTCGCCGCACCCGTCACCGCGGGCCGGCTTCCCGCCGAGGCCAGCGTCGGCGTCGTGTCGATCGGCGAGCTGGACGAGGACCGCACCGCACCGGAGGTGCTGGCAGCGGCCGCGACGATCTCCGCGCTGCTGCCTGCCGCGGCTCGCTGACCACGCGCCTGCGGGCAGGGCGTTCCGCGCTCAGGAACGTGTGCCGTAGGACGGGTCCTCCCTCTCCTAGCGTCTGCGACAAGCGATCCATCCGGTGCGAGTCGAGGTGGTGTGACACGTGGACGCTGTCGCTCAGGCAGAGGTGGCCGACCTGCTGCTGTCTGCATACAAGACGCGGGTTCCAGTGAACCCGCCGGCCGAGAAGTACGACGATCTCACGCTGGACGATGCGTACGAGATCCAGCTCCTCCAGATCCGCCGTCGGCTCGCGGCCGGAGCGACGATCAAGGGGCACAAGGTGGGCCTGTCCTCACCCGCCATGCAGCGGCAGATGGGCGTCGACCAGCCGGACTACGGCCACCTGCTCGACGACATGTTCTGGCTCGAGCACCTGCCGATCCCCGCGGACCGGTTCCTTCAGCCACGGGTCGAGCCGGAGGTCGCGTTCGTGCTCAAGCGGCCGTTGAAGGGACCGGGTGTGACGGTTGCCGAGGCGGCGGCGGCAGTCGACTTCGTCCTGCCGGCACTTGAGCTGATCGACAGCCGGATCCGGGATTGGAAGATCGGCATCCTCGACACCATCGCGGACAACGCGTCATCGGCCGGTGTGGTGCTCGGCAGCACACCCACGCCGCTGTCCGCGGTCGACCTGCGTCTCGGCGGCTGCAACCTGCACAAGAGCGGCGAGCTCGTCGCGACAGGTGCCGGAGGCGCGGTCCTGGGTTCGCCGCTGACGTCGCTGGTGTGGCTTGCCAACACGGTCGGCGCGCATGGCGTCGTACTCGAGGCAGGACACGTCGTCCTTCCAGGATCTGTCACCGCGTCGATCCCGGTTGCCGCAGGCGACAACGTGACCGCCACCTTCGCCGGGCTCGGCAGCGTGACCGCGCGTTTCACAGAGGAGTGAGGATGACGAAGGCGACGGCCGCGATCGTCGGCCCGGGCAATATCGGTACCGACCTGCTGGCGAAGCTGCAGCGTAGCGAGCACCTCGACGTGCGCTACATGGTCGGTGTCGACCCGACGTCGGACGGCCTCGAGCGCGCACGCAAGCGCGGCGTCGAAGCGTCGGCAGGTGGCGTCGACTGGTTGCTCGCCCAGGACGAGTTGCCGGACATCGTCTTCGAGGCGACGTCGGCGAAGGCACATCTTGCGAATGCCCCACGGTATGCGGAGGCCGGCATCCAGGCGGTGGACCTGACACCGGCCGCCACCGGTCCGCTGGTTTGCCCGCCGGTCAACCTCGAGGAGCATCTGGCGGCGCCGAACCTCAACATGATCACCTGCGGTGGGCAGGCCACGATCCCGATCGTGCACGCGGTCTCGCGCGTGGTGCCGGTGCCGTACGCCGAGATCGTGGCGTCGATCGCGTCCCGGTCGGCCGGCCCCGGCACGCGGGCCAACATCGACGAGTTCACCGACACCACGGCACGGGCGATCGAGCGGGTCGGTGGCGCGCAGCGCGGCAAAGCCATCATCATCCTGAACCCGGTCGACCCTCCGATGATCATGCGGGACACGGTGTTCTGCGCGATCCCGGCGGACGCCGACCGTGCAGCCATCACCGACTCGATCGAGAAGATGGTGGCCGGCGTGGCGCAATACGTACCGGGCTACACACTGCGCGCGGAACCGCAGTACGACGACCCGCGCGACATTTGGGCCGGGCAGGCCCGGGTCGCCGTCTTCCTCGAGGTGCGGGGCAACGGCGACTACTTGCCTCCGTGGGCCGGCAACTTGGACATCATGACCGCTGCTGCGGCTCGCGTCGGCGAGCTGCTCGCGGTCGCGAAGAATACGGCGGTGACGGAATGACTCGCGACCTACGCATCACGGACTCGACGCTGCGGGATGGCTCGCACGCGATGCGGCACCAGTTCACCGAGGAGCAGGTGCGTGGCGTCGTGTACGCCCTCGACGCCGCCGGTGTCGAGGTCATCGAGGTCGCCCACGGCGACGGGCTGGGCGGCTCGTCGTTCAACTACGGCTTCTCCAAGGTCGACGAGATTCAGCTGATCCGGGCTGCCGTCGACGAGGCGACGGCAGCGAAGATCGCGGTGCTGCTCCTGCCCGGCGTGGGCACGGTCGAGAACCTCAAGGCCGCGCACGAAGCCGGCGCGTCGGTTGCGCGAATCGCGACGCACTGCACCGAGGCGGACGTGTCGATCCAGCACTTCGGCGCTGCGCGGGATCTCGGCATGGAGACCGTCGGGTTCCTGATGCTGTCGCATCGCATCGAGCCGGACGCGCTGGCGAAGCAGGCGCGCATCATGGTCGATGCCGGTGCGCAGTGCGTCTACGTGGTGGACTCCGCCGGGGCGCTCGTACTCTCCGACGCCCAGGCACGCGTACAGGCGCTGGTGCACGAGATCGGGGCGCAGGCACAGGTCGGCTTCCACGGCCACCAGAACCTCTCCCTGGGCATCGCCAACTCGGTGCTGGCCTACCAGGGAGGGGCGAAGCAGATCGACGGTGCGCTGTGCGCGCTCGGCGCGGGCGCGGGGAATTCGCCGACCGAAGTCCTCGCCGCCACGTTCGAGCGGCTCGGCATCTCCACCGGTGTGGATGTGCAGGGCGCGCTGGCCGCTGCCGAGGACGTGGTGAAGCCGTTCATCCCGCGGCTGCCGTGGATGGATCGCTCTTCGGTCGTGCAGGGCTATGCGGGCGTCTATTCCTCGTTCCTGCTGCACGCCGAGCGGGCGTCGGAGCGGTACGGGGTACCGGCGCACGAGATCCTGCAGCGGGTCGGCGAGGCCGGCTACGTGGGTGGGCAGGAGGACATGATCATCGACATCGCGCTGCAGCTGTCGCAGGAACGCGAACTCGCCGAAGGAGCACGCTGATGAGCACATGGGACGTCGACCGGGCGGCCACCGCGCTGCTCGAAGCGGAGGATTCGCGCACCGACCGTGGTCCGATCACCGACGAGTGGCCGGACCTCGACCTCGCGACCGCCTACGCCGTGCAGGACGAGACGCTCCGTCGTCGGCTGGATCGCGGGGAGAAGCTGACCGGCGTCAAGCTGGGCCTCACCTCGCGCGCCAAGCAGCAGCGGATGAACGTAACTTCGCCGCTCACCGCGTGGCTCACCGACGCAATGGTGCTGCCCGCGGGTGACCCGCTCCCACAGGACAAACTCATCCACCCGCGCGCGGAGCCGGAGATCGTGTTCGTGATGCGCGACCGGCTGGCTGGGCCTGGCATCACTGCGGCCACCGCACTCGCGGCCGTCGGTTCCGTGTACGCGGGCATCGAGGTGATCGACAGCCGCTACCGCGATTTCAGGTTCACCTTGCCCGATGTGGTCGCCGACAATGCCTCGTCCGGATTCTTCGTGACCGGCCCGGTCGGCCGGCCGCCGTCAGAGCTCGATCTCGCGCTCGAGGCGTGCCTGGTCGAGATCGACGGGCAGATCGTCGACTCGGCGACCGGCGCCGCGGTGCAGGGCCATCCCGCTGAGGCGCTCGCACTGGCGGCCAACGACCTGGGTCGGCGAGGGCTCGCGATCGAGCCCGGATGGGTCGTACTCACCGGTGGGATGACGGACGCCGTCCTTGTGCCGCCGGGCGCCAAGGTGGCCGTGCACTTCACCAACCTCGGTTCCGTCTTCCTTTCCGGAGGCTGACGTGCCACTGGTCGAGGTGACGATGGTGGAGGGCCGCACGCCGGAGCAGCTCCGGTCGCTGATCCATGCACTACACGAGGCGGTCGTACGCGCTGTCGCGGCGCCACCGGAGAACGTACGCGTCGTCGTCCGCGAGGTGCCGCCGACGCATTGGGCAGCGGGCGACGTGACCATTTCGGAGCGGCTCGGCGACGCGGAACTCGCGACGCGGGCGAGCGCGCGCCCGATAGAGCCGAAAGGCGAGGGTGAACGATGAACTTTTACGGGCACGTGATTGACGGGGAAGAGGGCGAATCGCTCGACGGTGCGCGGTTCGGCACCGTCGACCCGTTCACGCGCGACCCGTGGGCGCAGATCGCGCTCGGGGGGAGAGCCGACGCCGACCGGGCGGTCGCCGCTGCGCGCAAGGCGTTCGACGAAGGACCGTGGCCGCGGATGGGATTCGCCGAGCGGGGGCGGATTCTGCACAGGCTGGCCCACCTGATCGAGCAGCACGCCGACGAGCTGGCCCTTGCCGACACCCGGGACATGGGCAAGCCGATCACCCAGTCCAGGGGCAACGACGTCCCACGTGCGGCCTACAACTTCCGGTTCTTCGCCGACCACGCGCGGTTGTCCACCGGCGAGATGCTGCCGATGGACACCGGCCACCACGCCTACACACGGTTCGAGGCGGCCGGCGTGGTGGCGGCCATCGCACCGTGGAACTTCCCGCTGATGCTGGAGACCTGGAAGGTCGCTCCGGCGCTGGCGTGGGGCAACACCGTGGTGCTCAAGCCGGCGGAGGACACCCCCGTCTCGGCGACAATCCTGGCCCGGTTGGCGCTCGAGGCCGGCGTGCCGCCTGGCGTGTTCAACGTGGTGCATGGCTACGGTCCGGACTCGGCCGGCCAGGCGCTCACGGAGAACGGTCAGGTGGACCGGATCACGTTCACCGGCGAGTCCGAAACCGGCCGGATCATCGCGCGCGCCGCGGCAGCGAACCTTACCCCGGTCAGCCTGGAGCTCGGCGGCAAGGGCGCCAACGTGGTGTTCGCCGACGCCGACCTGGACAACGCGGTGGACTGGTCCATCCGCGCGATCTTCACCAACGCCGGACAGGTGTGCCTCGCCGGCAGCCGGATCTACGTGCAACGCGCAGTCCACGACGAGTTCCTCTCCCGGTTCGTCGACGCTGCCGAAGGGATGGTGATCGGTGACCCGCGGGAGCCGGCCACCCAGATCGGGCCACTCGCCTCGGAAGAGCACTACCGCAAGGTTCGCCGCTACGTGGAGACGATCGAGTCCGAGGGCGGCAAGCTGCGCACCGGTGGGCTCGGCGACGGCTGGGTGGTTCGACCCTCCGTGATCGTGGACATGCCTCTGGGCGCGCGGCACTGTCACGAGGAGATCTTCGGGCCGGTCGTCGTCATCACGCCGTTCGACACCGAGGCGGAGGCAGTGGGTCTGGTCAACGAGAGCCCGTACGGCCTCAGCGCCATGCTGTTCACTGAGAACCTGCACCGCGCTCACCGGGTCTCGGCCGCGCTGAAGGCCGGAACCGTTTGGGTGAACTGCTTCTTCATCCGCGACCTGCGCGCCCCGTTCGGCGGCGTCGCCGACTCCGGCATCGGCCGTGAGGGCGGCAACTTCAGCCGCGAGTTCTTCACCGAGCCCAAGGCGGTCGTCATGCAGGTCACTGGTGATGAGCGGTCTGGATGAGAAGGTCATGGGAGCAGAGTCGTTGTACCAGTACCTGATCTGACGCTCCATCCTCGCAGTACCAGACGGCCACGCCCATCCTGAGGTCCAGGATGGGCGTGGTGCTGTGCGAGGAACCGTGTCGTATGAGGAGAGCGGCCCCACTCCGTGCGATTTCATGCACCGACTGCGGGAGGCGGCCCGTGAGGACCATCAACCGGTCATAGTGAACAGCTCCAGTTGGATGCCGTCGGGATCGCGGAAGACCAACACCGAGTATTCGAAAGGCTCGTGCATGTCGGTAATGCCCGCGTGCGGGATTCCTAGCTCGTTCAACCATGTCACCCAGGCTTCCAGCGCCGCTCTGCTCGAGACCGACAGCGCGAGGTGATCGAGCCCGGTGCGGGTCTCGTCGAACTGCTCCCCCTTGTTGGCGACGTGATGGTGGAGGCCGATTGCGAAATTCGAGTTCGGATCGGTCAGCAGAATCGCATACCCGCTGTCTTCCGACTCGTAGTGCGGGAAGGGCACCGGCACACGCTCCAGCCCGAAGACGCGCTGGTACCACTCGGTGCTGGCCTCGATGTCGGTGACGGTCGGCGAGAAGTGGTGAACACCATCTACCGTCGGCCGCCGGCTCTCGTTCTGAGTCATGATTCGCCTCCTGGATCAGCTTCGTGTGTACGCGGCGCAGCTGTTCACGGCGCCACGTTTCTGGTCGTCATGCCAGTTGTCGAAGGACTGTCTCCATGTCCACCTCCTCGTTCCGAAGATCGGCCACGTCCACCCGCGCCCGGGCTGTGGTGGATCACCTCTTTGTGCACTGCGGCAATTCCTCTCGGGGTCGTGACGGCGCGGGGGAGGTCAGGGCTCGATGGGATTGAGTACGCTGCGCTCCCGCTGCTCCAGCAGAGGAAGGACTCGGCCTTCGACGATCTGCCGGAAGTGGGGTTTCCTGGTGAGCCTGCAACGACCGTCAGGGGATGACCACGGGTGTGCGTTCGGGCGTCCGCGATCCAGACGGTCGTCCGTTCGGCGGCGGGTTCCCGCGCTGCTGTGTTCGACAGGAACCTGGATAGCGGGGGGCGCCAGTTGGGGGCAAGAAGTCCGGCCCTTCTCTGCAGGCTTCGGCGCAGACCTGGCAGAAATCCGATGGTTCGGCACGGCTGCAGAAATGGGCACAACGCGAGCAGGTTTGCCAGTAGGCGTGGCCCGGGTCATGCCTCAAAATCTTGCTACAACAGGCCGCATGCCACCCGGTTGACGGTTTCCGGCACCGAAGGAGCGTCATGTTACGGCTGCTCGTGATCGTTTCGAGTGCGCAAGGACGATTCCGCTCGCCGATGGGCTCCCGCAGGGGATGCCCCCGGTGGACCGGCACCCGCAGGCGGTGGCGGACCCCGCGGGGGCAGCGCGGACTGGTCGCCGATGCCGGAATCCGGGTCCTGGCCCACGAGGCAAGTCAGAGGGCGGACCGGCCGGCAGATATGCGAGGCAGCCGCCGTCGCACAGACGGAGAGGAGCGCGAACATGGGATATGAATCCCTGCGGGACGGGCTGGTCCAGGCCGGAGAACTGGTCTCCCTGATAGCCCAATACGCACCCGATGAGGGTGCCAACTACTCTGTCTGGCCAGGCCTCACTCTCTACCGGTTCGGCTCCCCGATCCCGCCGCACTGGGACGCGGTGAACTCGCTGTCGCTCTGCCTGGTGGCCCAGGGCCGCAAAAAGGTGCGGATCGGGAGCCGGGACTATCTCTACGACCCGCTCCACTACTTGGTGCTCACCCGGGACCTGCGTTTCCAGGCGGAAATCACTGAGGCGTGCGCCGCCCAGCCATTTCTGTCATTCGTCATGCAGATCGATCCGCAGCTGGTCACCGAGGTCCTGGCCACCATGCACCGGCCGATGACGGCCCTCTACCAGAAGCCGCAGAAGCCCAGGCCAGTGGCCTACGTCAGCCCGCTGGACACCAACCTCATGGGCGCCACCCACCGCTTCCTGCTTTCGATCGACTCAGAGATCGACCGGGCCGTCCTCGCTCCCATGTATGTGCGCGAGATCGTCTACCGGCTGCTGCTGTCCGAGCAGCGCGCCCGGTTGGTGGAACAGGCCGGGGTCCATTCCTCCCGGAATCCGGTCACTGGCGCCATCCGCTACATGAAGGACACCATTCAGCACCCGATTCTCGTCGGGGACATCGCTGACGCAGTCTGCATGAGCGAGTCGGCCTTCGCTCACTTATTCAAGCAGTCCACCGGGATGTCTCCGTACAAGTTTCTCAAACAACTCCGGCTCGAAGCGGCCCGCGACGCACTCCTCAATGAAAACAAGAGCGTCACCGAGGCGGCTTCCGAAGTGGGCTACGCCAGCCTGTCTCATTTCATCAATGAGTTCAAACGACACTTCGGTGAAACGCCCGGCACGTATGCCGAGCGGCTCCGGGGGGTGACGACACTCTCGCTCCGAGAAACATCCGGCTGACCGACGCCTCCGCCTATACAGAGGAATGCAAGAAACCCTGCTGCACCTGGCATCTGACCCGAATTCGACCGGATCCGGCGCAACCACCGTACGGCCGACGAAAGGACCAGACATGACGACTATCCTCGTTGTACTTTCGGGCTCCGATCATTGGACGCTCGCCGACGGCACCAAGCACCCGAGCGGTTACTGGGCCGAGGAGTTCGTAGTCCCCCACAAGATCTTCCGCGAGGCGGGGTTCGATGTCGCCATCGCCACCCCGGACGGTGCCCCGCCCACCGTCGACAAGGCCAGCCTGACCCCCGAGATGAACGGGGGCGACCAAGGGCGGGTCGAGGAGCTGCGCGACTACATCGACAGCCTTCGCGGCGAGCTCGGCTCCACCATGCGCCTCGAAGATGTCAGCCCGGGTGACTTCGACGGCCTCTTCATCCCCGGTGGCCATGGCCCCATGGAGGACCTCGCCGTCTCGAAAGCCCTTGGCCCGCTGCTGGTAGGAATTCTCGACAGCGGCAAGGTCGTCTCCGCTGTCTGCCACGGCCCCAGCGGCCTCTTCGCCGCCAAGCGGGCCGACGGCTCCTGGGCGTTCGCCGGCTACCGTCTCACCGGGTTCACAGACGTCGAGGAGCAGCAGGTCGGATTCGCGGACAAGGCGCAGTGGTTGCTCGAGACCCGGCTGAAGGAAGAGGGTGCGGAGTTCGCGTCTGGCGACCCCTGGGCCCCTTACGTGGTGGCAGACCGCAACCTGGTCACCGGACAGAACCCGGCCTCGAGTGAGCCCATCGCCCGCAAACTCGTCGACATGCTCTCCGCGACGGCCTGAGCAACAGCACGAGGCAAGACAGAGGATCCTGCCATGAGCGAGATGACCTTCCGGGAACTGACCCCGGTGTCCTTCCTGGAGCGGGCGGCCGCGGTGTTCGCAGACCGTCTCGCCGTCGTGGACAGGAATCTCCGCTACACCTACGCGCAGTTCTGGGTGCGCGCGCAGCGGATGGCCGGGATGCTGGCCGACCACGGTGTTCGTCCTGGTGACCGGGTTGCTGTGCTGGCCCCCAACACACACGTGTTGTTGGAGGCGCACTACGGGGTGCCACTGGCGGGTGCGGTGCTGGTCGCGATGAATACCCGACTCGCTGCACCCGAGATCGCCTACATCCTTGAGCACAGTGAGGCGCGGCTGGTCATCGCGGATGCCGAGTACCAACCCGTGCTCGCGAAAGCGTTGAGCGGAAACAAAGAACCGCCGACGTTGATCACTTCGACGCAGTACGAACCGCTCGTGGACAAGGCGGCGCCGCTGCGGGTCGAGGTCACCGACGAGCGCTCCGTGTTGTCGATCAACTACACCAGCGGCACCACCGGGCGCCCCAAGGGCGTGATGTATCACCACCGAGGCGCCTACCTGCAGGCACTCGCGATGGCGTACCACACAAAGCTTGACACCTCGTCACGCTATCTGTGGACCCTGCCGATGTTTCACACCAACGGCTGGTGCTTCCCGTGGGCGGTGACCGCGGCGGGTGCGGTGCACCGTTGCCTAGGCAAGATCGATGCCGAGGAGATCTGGCGCGCGATCCGCGCCGAGGGCATCACCCATTTCTGTGCCGCACCCACGGTGCTGGCGATGCTGGCCGACCACCCCGACGCGGTGACTGCCGGCCCGCATCCGGTGCGGGTGTTCGCGGGTGGCGCACCGCCCTGGCCAGCCCTGCTGGCGCGGATGGACGCCCTGGGCATCGATGTCCGGCACCTCTATGGCCTGACCGAGACCTTCGGTCCCGCAGTGGTGTGCGAATGGCAGCCCGAATGGGACGGCTTGCCGGCAGAACACCGCGTACGGCTCACGGCACGGCAGGGGATCGCCAACATGATCGCCGAGCCAGTACGCGTTGTGGACTCGGCCGGAGCTGATGTGCCCGCCGACGGGGAAACACTCGGCGAGATCGTGCTGCGCGGCAACGATGTGATGCTCGGTTACTACCGCGACGCAGAGGCCACCGCTGCGGCCAGCCTCGACGGCTGGTTCCGCAGCGGCGACCTCGGCGTAAAACATCCTGACGGCTACATCGAACTCCGCGATCGGATCAAGGACGTGATCGTATCCGGAGGAGAGAACATCACTTCGGTCGAAGTGGAAAACACCCTGACCGAACACCCCGATGTGCTCGAAGCGGCCGTTGTCGGTGCCTCGCACCCGAAATGGGGTGAGGTCCCGATCGCGTTCGTCGTGCTGCGTTCCGGGGCATCGGCCGGAGAGCGAGAGCTCATCGAGTTCGTACGCTCCCGGATCGCCGGGTTTAAGACCCCGCACCACGTGATTTTTCGCGAGCTCCCCAAAACCTCCACCGGAAAGCTTCAAAAGAATGTGCTACGCGAATGGGCGACCCAGCCGGAACAGACATGACCTGCAGGTCCTCAAGTCAGCGCGGCTGGAGTACGATGCTCAACCGATTACGGCATTGCAGAAAAGAGGGAGCCGACGGTGCCCGACCCCATTCCGACCTCGGTTGCCCTCGGCGTTCCAGGTGTCCAGGTCACGCCCGGCGAACATCTGTGTGCCTTCTACCGCGGCCTGGCGGGGCGCGATGAGATCCTGATCCCGTATCTCCGCGAGGGACTGCAGACCGGCGACAAGTGCATCTGTGTCGTGGACGCCACCGATCCCGAGGTGGTGTTGGCGGCCATTGCCACGGACCTCGACCTCGAACCCTGTCTGAGCAGCCGGCAGCTCGATGTCCAGCGATCGAGCGATACGTACCTGCGTGATGGCAGGTTCTCCATGCACGTCATGCTCGACTTCTGGGGCGACGCGGTCTGCACAGCTCTCGCCCAGGGGTTCCCCTTCTCCCGGGCCGTGGGGGAGATGACTTGGTCACTGCATCAGATGCCGGGGGTCGACGAACTGGTGGAGTACGAGTCGCGGCTCAATCGCTTCGCGCCGCGTTACCCCCAGGTGATCCTGTGCCTGTATGACCTCGACCGTTTCAGCGGCGCGATCCTGATGGACGTGCTGAAGACGCACCCGAAGGTTCTGGTCGGCGGCATGCTGGTCACCAACCCCTACTACCTCGAGCCCGACGAGTTCCTCGCGACGAGGCAGTGAGGAGGCGATGAGTACGCCTGCGGTCCCGGCCGCACGCTCGGCGGCGCCGGACACGCCACTGCGCGACCAGCTGAGCAACCTCCGCGGCCTGCTGATGCTCTCCATGCTGATGACCGAATGCACCGACGAACGCCAGATCCTGCACTTGGTGACCACGTCGGTGGCGTCCTTCGGACGCTGCCACGTCGAGGGCGTCTACTACCTGGAGGGTGGGTGGCAGACGACGGTGACGACGACAGCACGTCCGGAGGTGCGGGCTGCGATCGAGCCCCAGCTCAAGGCTCTCCGCTGCGGGGGCGGTCTGGTCACCGTCCCCGGCCAGGGCTGGGGATGGGCGCTACCAGTGCGCAGCCTTGACGAATACGTCGGTCACCTGATCGTGTCGGCCGGCGAGGAACCGTCGTCGGACGAGCTGTTCCTGCTTCAGGCACTCGCCCAGCAGTCCGGTGTTGCCCTGGCGAACGCGCGGCTGCACGCGAAGGAACGGGCCGCCTCCGAGGAGCTGCGCACAGCCAACGCTGCACTTGCCGAGACACTTGGCGCGCTGGAGCGGACCGTGCAGATCCACGATCGGTTCACCAGGGTTGCGGTTGCCGGCGGAGGGCAGGAGGGCATCGCGACCGCTCTGCATGAACTGACAGGGTTCCCCGTCGCCGTCGAGGACCGATACGGCAACCTGCGGGCGTGGGCGGGCCCGAACAAACCCGACCCGTACCCGAAGGATCCCCCAGCGCGCCGCGAGCAGATGCTGCGGCGCGCGGTGCGCGACGGGCGGCCGATCCGCGACGGCGGGCGGCTGCTGGTAATCGCCAGTCCGCGCCCGGATGTCCTCGGTGTCCTGGCGCTGGTGGACCCTGCGGGGGCGGCCCGGGACCAGGAGCTGATCGCATTGGAGCACGGGGCGACCCTGCTGGCGATGGAACTCGTTCGTCTGCGCAGTTTGGCCGAGACCGAGCTGCGCCTTCGGCGTGACCTGGTCGAGGAGTTGCTGTCGGGTACCGACGAACAGAGCGCCTTGGCCCGCGCGCAGGTGCTGGCCTATGACCTGGAGCGCACGCACCGGGTGATCGTCGTCGAGGCACGCGCGCGGGCGCAGGACCCGGAGGCGCTCCTCCACTGCGTGCGCCGCGCGGCCGGGTCGACAGGTACCGGTTCGCTGATGGTGACCCGGGGGGAGGATGTGGTGCTGCTCTCCGACCGCGTGGTGCCTTGGGATCAGTTCCGAACGGCCGTCCTGACCGAGCTGGGGGGCGGCGGGTGCCGGATCGGGGTCGGCGGCCCTTGTGAGCGACCTGGGGAGTTCCCGCGCTCCTACGGCGAGGCACTGCTCGCGCTGAAGATGCAGCGTACAGCGCGCGGCAGCGACCGCGTGGTCAGCTACGAGGAACTGGGCGTGTACCGGCTCCTCGGCGAGGTCGGGGACCCGGCAGCGGTCGAGCGGTTCGTGCGGCACTGGCTGGGATCACTCCTGGACTACGACGCCAGCAAGCGGTCTGAGCTGGTCAACACGTTGAGCCGGTACCTCGAGTGCGGTGGACGCTACGATTCCACTGCAGCGGCCCTGTCGGTGCATCGCAGCACGATCAAGTACCGGCTGCAGCGGATTCGCGAGATCTCGGGGCATGACCTTGCGAATCCGGACACCCACTTCAATCTGCAGCTGGCTACGCGAGCCTGGCGGACGCTCGAGGCGCTGCGGTCCTACCCCACGGCCGTAGGGCGTAATGGATTGAGGTGAGGAGGGAACCAGCCCGAACCGTGCGCTTGCCGAAAATCTCATCCGTCCAGCTCAGGCCGCATGTTGTTACTTGTGGAGGGTTCCACCGAACTGGTCTCGGCAGCGGGTGTCGAGGCGGGTGAGGCAACCCGGATCGCAGATCAGCTGGGGGAGTAGGCGCGGGAACACTGCGCCTGCGAGGGTGCGGTGGGGCCGGTGCCCGTTGTAGGACGCTCATGCGCGCGCAGTGCGTGGAGTAGGTGGGCTACTTGCGGGAGCAGCGCTGTGTGGACGGCTGTATCGCGCCCAGCAGCTTCTCACCTGCCTCTCACACGCTTCTCAGGGCCGTTGAGTCGCCAGGCCAGCTTGTAGAGGAGCAGGCGGGACGTCTCGAGCCGGAGCCGGTGATCGGTGATCCGGTGAGCGACGGACTGGTTCGCGCCGATCGGGCGCCCGAACTGGTGGCGCCTGTTGCAGTGCGACACCATCTCGTCGAACAGCCGGCCCAGCGTCCCCACCTGCGTGGCGAACATGAACCCGCGCCCACGGCGGTGACGTGGTCAGCAGCGGTGGGATCGTACTCCAGCACTTCCTCCCGGAGGAGTGGCGGGCGCTCGGCTTCGACATCCCCTGGTCGGATCTGTGCCGCGCTCATCGCACCATGGCCTGGATCGTGCCCGACTCGGGCCTCTCGCTGTCGAGCAAGCTCGTCTTCGGCTGGCTGAGCGAGCACTGCGATCGACTCGACCCCGAGGACGCTTCCTTCGTCAGGCAATACATTCCCTGGACGCGCGTCCTGGATGGCACGCCCCTCGACTTCCAGGGCAGGACTGCGGCACCGGTGGAAGTGCTCACCGAGTTCCAGGCGAGCCTGGTCCTGAAACCGGCTACCTCCTGCGCCGGCCAGGGTGTCCTCGTGGGCCGGGCCACGCCTGAAGCCGTCTGGGCCGACGCCGTGGCACACGTCGGTTCCGCGGGCACTTATGTGGTCCAGGAATACGTTCAGGCAGACGAGTTGGTGATGGACTTCTATGACGCGTCGGCGAAGTCCGTCGTGCGTACACCCGTTTCCTATGTGCTCGGTCCATATGTGGTCGACGACGTGAGCGCCGGTTGTTCCATCCGGCACGCCGCCTCATCGGTATCAGGTGTCGTCAATCACTCTCAGGAAGCTGGGATCAATCTAGTGCTCTAACGAACTCGTGCATGGCGCCGGTGATGGAGGCGGAGACGGCCCGGCTGCGGCGGAACTGCAAGCTGTGGGCTGACGCGGTCCGCATGGCAGAGTGGGTCCGGGCACGCGAGGCCGCGGACGCCGACCGGTACGAGGCGCAGCTCCGGAAGCAGATCTCCGAGCTCACCGCCGACCGGGATGGTTCGCGGTGAGACGTCGAGGACTTGGGCGGGGCTCGCCCGTCGCGATCGTTATCGTCGACACCGAGAACCGCATCCGCGCCTTCCTGCCTCAGCTTGACGCACCCAGGCCCCGCGCCAGGGCCTGCTGCCCGGCGCAGCCGACCGGATCGGGGTCGCCCTGCACATCCGGCCCCTGAGCCGAGACCGGCCGACACCTACAAGCCGACCTGGTCATCGCCGCGCTCCCGCCCGGCGCCGCGGACCCCCTCGCGCCGCTCTGTCTGACGGCGGACAACACGCTTCTCAACGTCATCTACCGGCCCTGGCCCACCCCACTCGCCCGCGCCGCCCATCGCGCGGGCAGTACCGTCATCGGCGGCCTCCCCATGCTCGTGTACCAGGCCGCCCGGCAAGTCGAACTCCAAACCGGCTCCACCCGAGTCCCGTTGGCCGATACGCGATGCGGCTCAACACGCCCTGCACCCAGCAGAGGGAAGGAAGCGTCGGTGACCAGGGAGTATCGGTGATGCCACCGAGTGGTGAGGTCGGCATCGGTCGCTGGACGGCGTGCTGATCTTGGTGACAGTTGTCGGTGTTATGTGTCAACAAGAGGCGTCAGCCGCAGCGCTCAACGGGGGCCGGGAGAAGAGCGTCACGGCCCGGCCACTGGAACACCAGGCGGCAGTGACGCTTGTCCAGGACATCCCCGGCTGGCAGCAGGCGATCGGGCGTGCTGGCCGGGTGGACGGTCAGGACCGGGTCGGTTCCCTTGCCGTCGTCGTTGCGCACGTCGCGGTCCCATGCCCTCACCGTGGCCGCCAGCTGCTCGGCGAGCTGTGGGCCCTGCTCGCCGAAGGCGTGGACAATCCACTCCCACTCCTTCTCGGCCGGGCTGTCGCCGTGACGGGTTTGGACGTGGATGAGGTAGGCCAGTGAGGCGTCGCCGAGGATCGCCGGCGCGTTGCTGCCGTTTGCGAGCTGGGTGACGCCGGTCCCCTTCTCCCGGTGAGCGACCAACCGGCAGAAGCCTGGCAGGGTCGTGGCCGCGTAGAGCTGTAGCGAGCCGAAGTAGAAGCTCGCCCCCATGGTCACCCCGGTGGCGACCTCGTGGCGCGGCCCGCGCAACGCCTCCTCCAGCCCCTCGGTGGGGGCGGCGTCGCCGTCCTCGAAGCGGAGCTGCAGCTCACCACCGAGGAGGTCGACGACCGGGGTGGTGCGGGCGTGCTCGCCCTGGTCGCGGACAAACCCGCAGTGCGTGAACTTCCGCGCGTGCAGCACGTCACCGCTGCGCTGGAAGGCGATCGCGCGGGTGTAGCCGCTGATCTCCAGCGGCAGGACCAGGCGCCCGCCCTCGGCGAGCTGCTCCCGCCAAGCCGAAGCGATGTCCCAGGTGTTGTAGGTGATCACGCTGCCGTCGAATCCGCCCCGGGGGACGAGCTGGGCAGGCGCGCCGTGGGCCGCGTCGCCTTGGAAGACGGTGACACGTCCGCTGCCGGCCTCGGCGGTGAACCGACGGGTCCGGCGCACGACGTACGGGTCGATGTCGCCGGTGACAACCCGCCCCGTGGAACCGGTGACGTGGGCGATCAACTCCGCGTTGTAGCCGCCGGATCCCGCCTCGAACACGCTCGCCCCCGGCTTCAGGCACAGGCTTTCGATCATGTCGGCCTGGAGCCAGGCCGCGGACACCGAACTGGTCGCCTGCCCGGTCTCGTCGCGTCGGGTGATGACGGCCCGGTCGCTGCCGTCGTACGCGGTCGTGAGGTCCTTCTCCGGGACGAAGCGGTGCCGGGGCACGGTACGCAGCGCCTGCTGGACCGGCTCAGAGGGGGCCCAGCCGCCGGCGATGACCGTCTCGGCCATCGTGTGGCGCAGCCGGACGGCTTCGGCTGGCTCGCCGGGCACGGGTGGCTGGTCGGCGGCGAGCGGGTAGGCGTGCACCGGCGGCAGGCCGGGGATGACGACGGGCCACACGGCGTCCAGGGCGTGCGCGGCGGGGGTGAAGATCTCCCCGATGAAGGCCAGGCCGTGCAGGTCGTGCCACTCCCACCCCTCGAACAAGCGTTCCTCACGGTTGGTGAGGGAGCCCGACCAGGCGGTGATGCGCACGATCGCGGTGAGCCGCGGCACGCCGTGGCTGTCGTCGACCAGCATCGTCAGCACGTGCGCATCGCAGGCGTCGGCGCTCAGGCCGGTCTCCTCCGCGAGCTCCCGCACCGCCGCCGAGGCGAAGTCCTCCGATCCGGAGCTCTTCCCTCCTGGGAGTTCCCACATGCCCCGGGTGGAGCTGCCGAGCAGCACCCGGCCGGCGGCGTCGGTGACGACCGCGAGGGCCCCGGTCAGGGCGTGACCGGTCGGCGGCTGCTTCTCCACCGCCTTGGTGCCGAAGTGGCAGGGGCCGCGCAGGATCAGCATAGTGAGCTCGTCCGCCGCCAGGTGCTCGGCCTGCTTCCAGCCCGCGGTGAGCAGACGGATCTCGCCCTCGTCGAGGGCGATGTCCCGCCGCTCCGGCGGGGTGTGCTCGGCCGTGGGGGTAATGACCACGAGCGCGCCGCCGGGCCGCAGCCGCTCGCCGAGCCCGTGCAGGACCCGGGTCCGGTCGCGCAGGAACGGGTACATCAGCCGCATGGTGATCAGGTCGTAGCCGTCCTCGCTTAGCTCCACCGGGTCGTCGCGCTCGATGTCCAGATGCAGCCAGCGCACCCCCTCGGCGTCGGCGTGTTCGTCCCGTGCCCGGGCGAGGGCGCTGTCGGCGAAGTCAACGCCGTCCACCGTGTAGCCGAGGGACGCGAGGTAAGCGGCCAGTGCTCCAGTGCCGCAGCCCACATCGAGCGCCCGTCCGCCGCCGTCGGGGACGGGCGTGTGTTCGGCGAGCAGGGTACGCTCACGTTCGCCGAGCTGCCGGAACCTCTTTCCGTCTGCATAGTGCTGCTGCCACTGGTCGCGGACGAGGTACGCCACGATGCTGCTCCTCAACTGCGCTTCTACGGTGGGCGGTATGGTCGTCATGGGCGGTTTGTGACGCGAAGCCGGGCCAGGGTGCGGCGGCCGCGCTCGACGAGTTCCGGATCGCCGTGGGCTGCCCCGTACTGGATTCCGGAGACGGCATCCAGTACCGACAGGACGACCAGGTGCTCCTCTTCGGCCGGGGTGAGGGGACGCCCGTAGCCGTCCATCACGGCCTCGTACAGGTCCGGCCGCCCGTGCCAGGCGTCGGACAGGCGCACGAAGTCCCGCACTGCCGGACCATCTTCGCTGCGCTTTGTGTCGGCAGAGACCGTGTCCCCCGCAGGTCGTGTCGCTTTTACACGAAGGCCGAGCCCTTCGTCTGTGTCGCGTCGTGGTCCCTTTTCTTGTGCGGCTGCGTGACTGAGATCACGTCCGTATGAGGTGGGTGCATCGGCTGGAACGAGAGGTGAACGCATGGCTTCGTGCGTAGGTGGCTCCTTTCGGGGGCGGCCATGGGGTGATGGGACCTTCAATGGCCGGGAGCATTCCCGGTTTCTCAAACCGGGGATCGTCGGGTACAAAGCCGCCCGCGAATGACCGGACCGAACTCTCCGCGTCGGCGTCTCGGCTCGGCGGTGTCGGAGCAGCGCGGGCAGATCGGTGGTGTTGGCGGCCCGCTGACGAAGGCTACCGGGCCGTTGCTTCGCTGTCCGTCGAGTCGGCCTGGTGCGGTGGGCGCGTACGGCAGGTGTCGCAGCTGGACTGCATCCAGGTGCGTTGGCCGTCGCAGCCGAGGCGGATGCGCCCCGGGGTGACGCAGGATTGGCAGGTGTGTTCGGAAGCGACCTCGCCCAGGTCGGTCAAGCGGGTGGCGCGGTCGGCGACGGTGATGCGCAAGCCGCCAAACTGTGTGCCGAACCGTTCGATGCGGTAACCAGGGTCGAGAGCAAGCAAGCCTCGGTGGAGCTGGTCGAGCAGTGCGGCCCAGCTGGACCCGACGGTCTAGGCCCAGGCGGGGATCTCCTGAACGACCACGGTCCCGTACGCAGCATTGCTGATCTCCGGCCTCTGCTGCACTCGAAGAACATCACGCTCACCGCCGCGGGCTTGTCACTTCGTGTCTGGCCGGCCACGATCTCCACCCTTGAACGAGGAGGGTGCAGTTCGTGGAACTGCACCGTCGGCGATGGCGCGGAGCGGGGCGAGGGCCGGGGGTCCGCCCCCCGGTGGCTCCGATGTCGTTCAGCGGCCCCTCGGTATTGGCCACTTGGCCCACCTGCTCGGAGAACAGCGATTGACGTCTTGAAGCGCCCGACCCCCATTTACCTCCAGCTACGTCCGTGAGGTGGGGCCACCGCAGACCGACCGTTTGGCGGCGCCAGCGATGGCCAGTTCGAGGAGGCCGATTACCGACGTCGAGGCCACCCCCCGCCTGCTACTCGAGAAACCCCACCTCAGGGCCACATCAAGCAGTACAGCTGATGCCCCGCCTCATATTGAGGCGGAACGGTTGAGTTGCCTGCTCGTTGGCAGGGTGTGATCGAGGTTGGGGACGCGCGTCGGCTGCCGCCCGCCGCGCGGGAGGTGGT
>NZ_JBEXHW010000055.1:0-28271 GCF_040608235.1 Streptomyces sp. NPDC005202
GACTGTCGGCGGCCTGCCCGGCGGTCAGGAGAAGCGCCATCGGCCGGCAGCGCCGGTCGGCGGCCAGGTGGATCTTGGTGGTCAGCCCGCCGCGGACCGGCCGAGCAGGGCGGCCTTCAGCCGGGCCCGCCGTCTTCGGCGGATGCATCGTCGCTCGGCCCGGACCGGGTCGCTTTCGCCGTCCTGCCCGTTGTGTTCCTTGGACGCTCCCCCTTTTGCGAGGCCGCCTCCTCGAGTGCGGCCAGGGTCTCCTCGCTGACCCGCATGCCGGTCGCGTCATGATGAGCCCGTGCCGTGGTGGAGTCCCCGCCCGCGCCCGTGCCCGTGCCAACGAGCGACGGCGCCGAGGTGGTCGATGTCCAGGAGGACGCGCCCGAAGCAGCGACGGCCGAACCGGCGCCGCCGCCCGTCAAGGCACAGACCAAGCCCTCTGCCGTACCTGTCCCGACCGCCCTGGTCGAACACGCCCGCAAGGTCGCCGCCGAGCACCGCACCCGCACCGGAACACCCATCGACACCGCGACCCTCCGCGCCCGCCTCGGTGTCCCGGCCCCGATGGCCGAAGCCATCGCCGCCGACGTACGTCCTCGCGCATTGGCTGGATGTACGTACGTCAACAGGTCAAGAAGGTCCGCGGCACGCTCGTCTTCGCCCCGCCCAAGCGCGGCAAGCTCCGTGACGTACCCCTCGACTCCGAGGTGTCGGCCGTGCTCCGCGAGCACATGGATCGCTTCCCGCCTGTCGAGGTGACATTGCCGTGGCTGACCCCGACCGGCCCGAAGGTCACGCATCGACTCGTCTTCACGAGCGGCATCGGCGCCGCCATCTGGAGCCAAGCGTTCAACGACCAGGCGTGGAAGCCCGCACTGGCATCCGCCGGCATCATCCCCACCCCCGAGAAGGGGCAGCGGTACGCGGCAGCCCGCGAGCATGGGATGCAAGCCCTGCGGCACTTCTACGCCTCAGTGCTCCTGGACGCCGGAGAGAGCATCAAGGCCCTGAGCCTCTACCTCGGCCACAGCGACCCCGGGTTCACGCTCCGCGTCTACACGCACCTCATGCCGTCCAGCGAGACGCGGACCCGGAAAGCCATCTCCGCGATGTACCGGGCCGCCGGTCACACTCATGACGGCCCAGGGACGGCCCAAGCCGCCTGAGACGGCCCCTCATCGGTGGGAAAACTGCTGGTGAGGGGCCTTTTCATGCTTTCTCGCGGTAAGTAACACCCCATCTTGCCGCATGGCCACCCACCGGGGGAAACCGCCTGGTGACCATCGCCTGCCGGATGTGGGGCGGCCCCGGGCGCCGCGGGGGCGCGCCGGGGCGGGGTGTGCAGGGAGTCACCCTTTCGCCACTCGCTGTGGAATTGACAAGGTTCCGTGCCGGTCAGTCCCGGGCGGGGGTCTTCTTCTTGCGGACGATGCTCAGGGCCGTGGCGCCCAGCACCAGCAGGCTGAGGCCGATGGCTGCGATCAGGGGGGTCGTGCTGGTGCCGCCGGTCTCGGCCAGGTTCGTGTCGCCGGAGGTGCCGCCCACCGTCGCGGGGCTCGGCTCGCTGAGCGTCTGGGTCGCCGTGCCGCCCGCGCTGCCCTGCGTCTTGCAGTCAAGGACGCCGGTGAAGCGCTGCCCGAATCCGTTCGGGCCCTTGATCGTGAAGTCGTAGGCCTGATCCTCCTGGAGCGGGATCGTGACCGTCTCGGACGCGCCCGCGGCGATGCTGTGCTCGACGCCCATGAGCTCGAAGGTGAACGCCTCGTCGCCCTGGTTGACCGCCGTGATGTCCACGCCACCCTTGGTGCAGTTCTTCGCCGCGGACAGCGCGGGTATCGCACCCCTGCCTGCCCAGGTGGCGCTCGCCGTCGCGGCGACCGTCGACTCGCTGGAGCCGGCCAGGATCTGGGTCTGGCTACGGCTGTCGGAGGTGAAGGCGCGGCCGACCGGCACGGTGGTCGAGGCCTGCACGGTCAGCTCCGCCGATCCTCCCCCACTGCTTGACGCATGGGAGGCACCTCCGGCGGCGTCCTCGGGCACGTCGAAGAACAGCTGGCTGCCGTCCGCGGCGGACGTGATCGCCTTGCCGTCCTTGCCGACGATCCGCACGCCGCTGGTGGCGGCAGCCGGCGACGGTGTCACCGTCACGCCGCTCGCGTTGGTGTGCACGGTCACCGGGCCGAGCCGCTCGCCGGGGTGGCCGGAGAGGGCGGGCGGGTCGAGGGTCAGCGAGGCCTTGGGCTCGGGCAGGTCGCGGGCGCTCTTCTGCAGGTAGTCCGCGAGCTTCTCGGCCTGCGGGTCGACGGCGTCGACGTCCGCGCCGTCGGAGTAGCGCCAGATGGCCACCTGGGTGCCGGCCGCCGCGTCCTGCTCGGTGAGGTTACTGACCCCCGCCTTGGCGGCGAGCGCCGCGAGGTCGTTCACCTGCGGGTAGGAGTGCTGCAGGATCCAGCGGATCTTCCCGGCGTCCTTGTTGGTGCCCAGCGAGGTGCCGCTCCAGGGCGTCTCGTGGTACTTGGCGTCCTTCTGTGTGGGGTTGTGCAGGTCGATGCAGTACGTCTGGAGGGTGCCGCCGCCATCGACGGACATCTCGAACAGGCCTGCGGACACCTGGTAGTCCCCGCTGTCGTCATGGATGACGGCGGTGCCGTACGTCTTCAGGCCACCTATGGTGGCAGTCGCACCGCCCTGGCTCTGCGGTGTCCCGTCGGCGGCAGCCGGGCCGGCGGCGGCCATCACACCGGCGGCGACGAGCCCGGACACCAGGGTCGCGGCGGCCGGGCGGGCCGCCCCTCGCCTGCGCGCGGACGGCGCAGAAAACCAAGCACACACAGAATTCCCCTTCGAGCAGGACCGGTTGACGTGGGGGGTGCGGTCCCACCAGCAGAATCTCAAGCCCCGAGAGCTATGCCCGGCATCCTAGGGATCCGGCGCACCGCGTTCCTCTTTCATATGGTCGGATGACCCATCCGAATCGGAATCGTTATCGCCAACAACCGTCTGAGCAGGGCTTATCGACAAATCCACCGGGTCGTTCCCGAATGGACTCGCCGATAAGCCGCACTTCAGTCGGCTTCAGCGGGATCCTGACATCACGTCACCGCGGCTGGCTCCGGCCGCTGTTGAGACTCCGTGTCGGCGACGGGTGTCTCCCACGTCGGCTCGGTTTGCGGGGGTGGGCTCGCCGGCGCCGACTCCGGCCTGCCGGTGCGCCGGAAGGCCGACGTGCCTCGCGCGAGGTCGTGGCCGATCGCCAGCGCGTCGATGTCCGCCGAGGTCCAGTTGTGGCCGTCGCGCACCTCCGTACGCACCTTCAGCCTGCCCTGCACGATGACGGGATCTCCCACGTTCAGCGAGGCCACTGTGTTCGTGGCGAGCTGGCGGTTGGCCCACACCGTGAAGAAGTTGGTGTGCCCGTCCGTCCAGGCGCTCTTCTCGCGGTCCCAGTAACGCGAGGTCACCGCCAGCCGGAACCGCGCCGACCCGCCGGACGCCAGCTCCCGGTACACCGGCTGCGTCGCCACGTTGCCCACTGTGCAGACCATCGTCTCGTTCATCGCGAACCCCTCCCTCGCCCGGCCGCCGACGCCGGGTCGATACGCGTACGGGCCCGTCCCGTACGGCTGCGTCTGTGGTGACGACCGCGTCCGTCGCGATCGCCGCGAGATCAGACTGCCTCCGCCGGGCCGAGCCCGCTGAGCGCTGTGGACCACCGCCTGTCTGTGGAAAACTCCCTCACCCGGACGAGGGACGACCGTCCACGCGACGCCTCACCTCACACCGAGCCGTCGGGTCACCGCGCCGTCGGGTCACCGCGCCGTCGGGTCACCGCGCCGTCGGGTCACCGCGCCGTCGGGCCGCCGGGTCACCGAGCCATCGGGCCGCTGAGCTACCGGGGTCCCCCAGGTCACTGAGCCATCGGGCCACCGGCCCACCGAGCTGGCGAGCCAGTGAGCCGGTGAGCCGCCCAGTCTCGGCTCACCTCGCCCCGGCCCCCATGACCCGTGCGTACTGCTCCCGCACCTCCCGGTACCGCAGCAGCTCCGCCGCCACGGGATCCAGCACCCGGGCCCGGCCGCACCCCGCGGCCGCCTCCCGCAGGCGGCGCTCCGCCTCCAGGCCGTACCGCCGTGCCGGTCCCCGCGCCGCGATCCGGCCGCTCCACTCCACGAGCGGCCCGCCGACGATGCCGGCGACCATCAGCAGCACCGGCACCCCCAGGTTCGGCGCCATGACCCCGATGATCTGCCCCACGAGCCACAGCCCACCGACGACCTGAAGGATCGTCATGGACGCCTGTGCCAGGACGGCCACCGGCCACCAGCCCGGCCGCGGCGGCCGCCCCGGGGGCAGCCCGGCCCGCGCCGCCAGCTCGTCCAGCGCCTCGGGCAGCCCCTGGGCCCCGCGGACGGCGGCCTCCCGCACCGCCTGCGCCCACGGCGTCGGCAGTCCGGCCGAGGCCCGGCCGGCCACCGTGCGCACCGCCTGCTCGACGCGCTGCCGCGCGGTGGCCTCCTCGTCCGGCTGCGCGCGCACCGGCATGCGTCCGGTGGGAGGCTCGCGCCGGTCCTGGCACCAGCGCCACAGCCGGAGCCAGGGCGTGCCGCACGCACGGTTGGCGTTGCGCAGCCAGGCGCGCTCGGCGGCCTCGCCCGCGGCGGTGGCACCCATCGCGTCCGCGAGCCGCGACGCGAACTCCTCGCGCGCCTCCTCGCTGAGTCCGGTGCGCCGCCGCGCCGCGTAGACGGGCCGCAGCCGGAGAGCCGCGGCGTCCACGTCGGCCGAGATCCGCCGCGCCGCGGCCCCGCGCTCCGCCACGAACTGGCCGAGCGCCTCACGCAGTTCGCCGAGGCCGTCCCCGGTGAGCGCGGACAGCGCGAGCACGGTCGCGCCCGGCTCGCCGTACTCCCCCAGGGCGATCCCGTCCTCGTCGAGCAGGCGTCGCAGATCGTCGAGGACCTGGTCGGCGGCCTCCCCGGGCAGCCGGTCGAGCTGGTTGAGGACGACGAACATGATCTCCGCGTGGCCCGCCATGGGCCGCAGATAGCGCTCGTGGAGGACGGCGTCGGCGTACTTCTCGGGGTCGACGACCCAGATGACGGCGTCGACGAGCGCCAGGACGCGGTCCACCTGCTCGCGGTGCTGCACGGCGGCCGAGTCGTGGTCGGGCAGGTCGACCAGGACGAGTCCGCCCAGCTGCGGGTCGGCGTCGGGGCCCTGCACGGGGCGCCTGCGCAGCCGTCCCGGGATGCCGAGCCGGTCGATGAGGCTCGCCGCGCCGTCGCTCCAACTGCACGCGATGGGCGCCGCGGTGGTCGGCCGCCGTACGCCGGTCTCCGAGATGGTCACGCCGGCGAGGGCGTTGAACAGCTGCGACTTGCCGCTGCCGGTGGCGCCCGCGATGGCAACGACGGTGTGCTGCCCGGAGAGCCGGCGCCGCGCCGCCGCCTCGTCGAGGACGCGGCCCGCCTCGGCGAGCGAGCGGCTGTCGAGCCGGGTGCGGGACAGGCCCACCAGTTCGCGCAGCGCGTCCAGCCGCGACCGCAGCGGTCCGTCGTACGCGAGAGGGGTCACGGGCAGGGGACCGGGCGTCCTGGTCACCACGACGGGTACGTGCTCGGCGGCGGTGGTCTCCGTCACCCGCCGCGCGATGAGTCCGTCGTCCCAGACGTCCGTCGATTCGGCGGGGGCGGGAGCGGTGCCGTCGTCCTTCACGCGCGCGTGGCCGTCGCTGTCCGTCACGTCCCTCTTCACGCGCGCGTGGCCGTCGCTGTCCGTCACGTCCCTCTTCACGCCCGCGTGATCGTCCTTCGCTCGTGCTCGGGGGCGCTTGTCGCCGGCGGCGTCCGCTCCTTCGGGCCCGCCCTCCGAAGCACCCTCCTTGGAGACGCCCTCTCCGGCAGCGCCCTCTCCGGGGCGGCCGCTTCCTGGGCGGCCGCTTCCGGGGCGGCCGCTTCCGGATGAGCCCCCTTGGGGGGAACGCATGTCGCCGATCGCATGCCTGGGGTCCTCGGAGTTCCCGCCGTCCTTGCGGTCCCCGACGTCTTTGCTGGGCCCGGCGTCGTTGCGATCCCCGCCCTTACGGCCCTCGGCGTCCCTACGGCCCTCGGCGTCCGTACGGTCCTGGTAGCCCTTGGCGTCCTCGGTGTCCTGCGCGTCCTCGGGGACCGTGCCCTCCGTCTGATCGGCGTGCTCCCTGTGTTCCTGGTCAGTGACGGCGGTCACCGGTCACCTCTCCTTCAGCAGTACGGACAGCGCGGCAATGAGTGCGGCCTGGGGCTCCGGGTGCACCCCGAGGGCGTCGAGCGGGGCCAGCCGTCGCTCGCGTGCGGTGTGCATCACCCGGTCCAGGTAGTCGGCGAGCAACCGCCCGGAGCGGTCGCGCAGCCGCAGCGCGCCGTGTGCGCCGATCCGCTCGGCGAGCCCCTCGCCCGCGGACCGCGCGCGGCGGCCGCCCAGCAGCCCGGTGGCGGCCAGGGCGGCGACAACCTCGGGATCCGGTGCGACGCTCCGGTCCAGCTCGCGCACCTCGTCCTCGGCGTACTCCTCGAGCTCTCGCCGCCACCGCCGTACGGCCAGCCCAATGCGGTGCTCGGCGCTCTCCAGCGAGCGATCGCGGTCGGCGAGCCCCGGGGCAGCCGCCGCCGGCTCACGGCGCCATGCGTCGTCGATGCGCTCGTCGGCGGCTGCGACAGCGCACAGCAGCAGGGAGCCCAGGCTCTCCACGAGCGCGTCGAGCAGTTCCCGGGCGGTGCAGTCGAGGGGGAAGGCGCGCCACCGCTTCAGGGCGTCCCCGGCGAGCACGGCCCCGGCCTGCAGTCGCCCCCGCACGCGCGCGTGCTCGCTGTCGTACGCACTGTCGACGGCTGTGGTGAGCCGCAGGGCGGCCGCGTACTGCGCGGCGGCGGCGCCGGCCAGCTCCGGCATCCGGGACTTCAGCGATTCGAGGACGCCGTGGGCCGTCCGGGCCATGACGTGCAGCCGGGCCGAGGGGTCCTGGGCCTGGTGGACGAGCCAGGTGCGCAGCGGCGCCACGGCGGTGGCCGGCAGCAGCCCCCCGCCCCAGGCCGACTCGGGTAGCTCGGGCACGGTGAACCGCGGTACGTCACCCAGCCCGGCCTTGGTGAGCAGCGCCCCGTACTGCCGCGAGACCTCGGAGACGACCTGGTGCGGCACCCGGTCCAGGACAGTCACGAGCGTGACGTCGTACTCCTTGGCGGTGCGCAGCAGGTGCCAGGGGACGGCGTCGGCGTACCGGGCGGCCGTAGTGACCATGATCCAGATGTCGGCGGCGCAGATCAGCTCGGCGGCGACGGCGCGGTTGTCGGCGAGCAGGGAGTCGATGTCGGGCGCGTCGAGGAGGGCGAGGCCGGGGGGCAGGGTCTCGACGGTCTCGATGCGCAGTACGCGCGAGGCGTCCTCCTCGGGCGTCAGCAGGTCGTCCCCCGGGTCATGCTGGGGCATCCACACGCGCGTGAGGTCGGGCAGGACGCGCATGCCGCTGAACCAGTGGTGGTCCTCCGGGTGACACACCAGCACGGGGGTCCGGGTCGTCGGCCGCAGCACTCCCGCTTCACTGACCCGCCGTCCGACAAGGGAGTTGACGAGTGTGGACTTCCCGGCGCCGGTCGATCCCCCGACCACGGCCAGCAAAGGCGCTTCGGGGGCTCTCAACCGGGGCACCAAGTAGTCGTCGAGTTGCGCGAGCAGTTCGTCGCGGTTGGCACGCGCGCGGGGCGCCCCGGCGAGGGGCAGCGGAAAGCGTGCGGCGGCGACACGGTCGCGCAGGGCGAAGAGTGCGTCGAGCAGCTGAGGCCGTACGTCCAAGGTCACCACATGCGAAGAATGCCCAATTTTAGGGGAATTCTGAAGCATATGAGCATGTCTGCGTGCCGATAGAACACAAGGGACGGAAGGGATGACTGGGACGCGGGCACACTCCAGGCATAACGAGTGCACAACACCCGGTGCGTGATGCGACCAAAAGCGATGCACGATTCGTACCTGCCTGCGATTATCAGGACCGCTTCACCGAACCTCCACATTGAGCCATGGAGGCGAAGCGACAGGGACAAGGATGCGGGAGCCCTATCCTTGTCCCCGGCAACGTCACGGATCGGCCCACACCCGGGCACCAAGACAGAGGCCACCACACCCGGCCCCCGTAGCTCAGTGGATAGAGCAGGCGCCTTCTAAGCGCTTGGCCGCAGGTTCGAGTCCTGCCGGGGGCGCCCAGTCTCCGCCCTCCTTCGGGAGGGCGTTTTTGCTGGTCAGAGCAGGTGCAGCCCAACGCGGAAAAGCGCCGGACCCTCCCCGGTTGGTCACGGGAAGGGTCCGGCGCTGTCCGGCTGTCACCGGGTTTCTGCGGGTGGCTGCGGTGAATACGCGGGGAAGTTCCCCGGGCCCCTCATCCGGCCTCGGGTAGCTCGGGCAGGTCCCCGCGGGCGAGGATCCGCTGTTTGAGGTCCCCGAGCTGCCCGGAGATGCACCGGGCGTAGATGGCCAGCAGTACGGGGACGCTGTTGCCCGCCCACTCGGCCACCTGCGCCGGCGGGATGCCGTCGTTGAGCCAGTTGGTCAGGCAGGTGTGGCGCAGGTCGTACACCCGCTTGCCGAGCGGAGAGGCGTACTCCTCCGGGGTGAGCGCCTTCTCGCGGGCGGTGCGCCAGGCCCTGCGGATGACCGAGCCCGCGAGCATGTCACCCTTCTCGCCCTGGAACAGCAGGTCCCCCGGCTTCAGGTTCTCCGCCTCGATGTGCTCGCGAAGGATCCGCGTGAGCGACGGGTGCCCTGGCACGACTCGGGTGTCGTCACTGGCGCGTCCCTTCAGCCCGCGCTCTTCGTGGATCGCGCCGTCATCGGTCCAGTTCTTCCCGACTTCCGGCTGAGCCGTGTGGAACAGCAGCTCACACCACTGGTCTTCGGCGCCTTCATTGGGTAGGCGGACGTCCGCAACGTCCATCGCCACAACCTCCTCGGGGCGCGGCCCGGCGTAGTACATCGTGGCGAAGAACGCGTGCAGCCGCTTACCGCCGCGGGGACGACGGCGCACCCAGCCCAGCAGGCGTGCCGCCTGCTCCGGGTTGAGGAGAGACCTCTTGTCGACCGCAGACGATGTCTTCGGTGCCGCCCCTCTCCCCTTCGGCAGGGGGTTCTTGCGCAGGATCCGGTGCTTGACGGCGTATTCCATGGCCACGTTCAGGATCCGCCGGTTGCGCTTGACTGAGCTGGCCGCGGCCCGCGTGCCGTCCAACTTGGAGTCGACGGCCCGAAGCACCTCGTCGACCTTGGCGGGGTCCTCCCATGCGGCCATGGTCAGGGTGTTGCGCTCCACCCACTTCAGGATCGTGGCCATCTCCGGTGGGGCGTCTTCCCGGCGCCGCGTGTTGAACGCGAACTCGCGCAGTGCCGTACGCACGTCGACCGGCCGGAACGCGGTCGGCGGTGTACGCAGCAGGGCGACAGTGGTTGCCATGAGCGCTTTGGCCGTGTTCTTGCGGTTGTTCCCGCCGGTCCGGTGCCATTGAACGTCCGCGAACTGAACGGCGAAGTCGTACCAGTTCACGCCGCTTGCCCCGGACTGATGCGAGACGGGGCGCCCCGTGGCCAGGCTGAATGCCTCGCCACGGCGCGTGGCGCTGACCAGCTCGGAGCGGAAGGCGTCCGCGAGTGCCTTCGTGTCGAACGGTGCTCGCCACTCCTTGCCGTCCAGCTCCCACCGCACGGTGTGCGTTGTCTTGCGCTTGCCCTTGTAGACCGCCGTCTTCCAGATCTTGACGTTGTACGTCGTGCCGTCCATCAGGCGGCGTCCTCCCGAGCGTCCAGCCACTGTTCGTAGTCGCTGCGCCGAACCCGGATGTCACCGTTGGGCAGCTTGATGCAGCGAGGGGCGCGCCCCTTCGCGCGCCAGTCGTAGAAGGTGGAGCGTGAGATCTTCAGGTCCTTGCAGATCTCCGCGAGCGTGAGCTTGTCGTCTCGCGGGCGGTACGCGGCCGTCGTCACCGCGTGCTCCTCTCATGGGTCCGGACAGCCGCGCGGCCCCCGCAAGGGGCGGCTGTCCTTTGTGAGCCAGGGAGCGGGAGAACCGGATCTCGGCTCCCCCGACAGATCCGCTACTTCCGCTACCTCCGCTACCGCCCTGGTCAGGGGCGTGATCGAGGTAGCGGATGGGGGTAGCGGTAGCGGATGGATCCGCTACCGGTCCCGGGAACGTGCCGCGGGGCGGGTAGCGGATCAGGCGCGTCGGTAGCGGATGCGGAGCACGCATCCGCTACCGATTTCAGGGCTCTGACCTGCCCGGTAGCGGAGGTAGCGGAAGTAGCGCACTTTCCGCAGGGGGCGGGCAGTAGCGCTGCCACGCGTCGTGAAGGTCGCTCGCGTAGTAGCCCTTCATGACGCTTCCGCCGGTCTTAATGTTGCGAGCCGCGATCGGCGTGTTGTCCGCGGTCACGTACTCGCGCAGCATCCTCGACAGCCCGCGGGCGTCCAGGGGCTTGCCGCTCATGTCCGCCCACGGCGCCTCTTCGAGGCTGTGGAGCCGGTCCAGGATGGCGACGGTGGGCAGGCGATCGATGCCGTTGAACACGTAGTCGCGCAGGTCGGTGAGCAACCGGATGCCGATGCTGCCCTTGTCGCTGGTCTTGGCCGCGGTCACCAGCTCAACGCACGCGGCGCGGGCCCGCTCCGGCCACGCGCCGCCGGCCGCCTCTGCGACGGCCAGCAGGGGTTCCCACACGTCCGCGGGGCGGTCGGTGATGCCCTCCGGGAGCTCGGGGAACACCCCGTCGACCAGGTGGCGCACGGACTGTGCCCAGTTGGCGAGCCGGTCACGCAGCGCGTGGCCTTCCTTCTCGTGGATGCGCTGCCGGTAGGGCTCCACCTTCTCGTTCGGCGCGCGGCGCCGCATGCGGACGATGACGGAACGGGTCAGGATCGTGTCCGGCAGCGAGCCGAGTCCGGCGACGGCGACCGCGCAGAACGAGGGGAACTCCTGTACCTGCTGGTTGGCGCCGTCGCCTACGCAGCGCCACATGACGCCAGAGCGACGGTGACCGGCGTTCAGGAATCCCCGGAGTTGTTCGTTCTCTCCGGCCTTGGGCCCGAAAACCGTGTCGATCTCGTCGAACAGGATCGTCGGCCGTCCGTCCATGCCGGAGACGGCCCGGAAGAGCGCGGACGCGGACGCGTTGACCGCGACCATCGGGTACGGCACGAGGGTTTCCACGATCTCCAGCGCCCGCGACTTCCCGGAACCCGGCTCCGGGGAGAGGAACGCGAGCCGGGGTGTGGAGTCGAAGCAGTCCAGCAGATGAGCGTGCGCGTCCCACAGCGTCACGGCGACGTACGCGGCATCGAGGGGGAAGATGTTGAAGCGTCGGTGGAACGCTTCGACCTCATCGAGCAGTGCGGCGCCGTCGGTGGGCGGTGCAGGCGTCTCGGTGCTGGTCACGCGGCGTTCCTCCCTTCCTGGGTGGTGCGGAGCGGGCATTGGTCGCGGTGGGTTTCGTGGTCGGCGATCAGGGTCAGCACCTTGCGGTGGCCGATGGCGCTGCGGTCCCGGCCGCACAGGCACTTCGAGGTGGCCGTGGGGGTGGCGCCGCGCGGCGCGCGGATGTGGAGCCAGGCCACGGGGAAGCGGCCGTCACCGTCGGTCGGGCTGCTGGAGTACTGGTCGGGGGGAAGGGCTGAAAGGACGCCCTGACGGGCGGCCTTTCCTTGGCCGCACTCCTCAGCCGGACGTTCCGCGCTGGTGGCGGGGTCAGGGCGTTCGGCCGTGTTCGGTGGGCATTTGGGCTTCGGGCGGGGTGGGTTGTGGCTCATGCCGTCTCCCGGGCGCGGCAGGTGCGGGCGGAGTAGGCCAGGGCGTCCCGGATCGTGGCGCGGCACTCGGCGGCCGGCAGTCCGGCCGCTTCACCGGCCGCCCCAAATGCCTCCTCGACCACGTCCCGGGCGATCTCGCCCCAGACGACGAACCGTCCGATGGCGATCGTGCGGGTGAGCAGGAGGTGATGGCGCTGCCCCTCCGGCGCGTGGCTGACCCGTGCGGTCTCCCGCTCCAGTGCCACCGTGGCCCGGCGGGTGGCCCCGCCCGGGATCAGCAGCGGGGCGGGCGCCGGGGCTGGCGTGGGCGTGGGCCGGAGCCGGTGCAGCAGCCACGCGGGCAGCACCGCCACGGGGGCGTTGTTTGTCACCTCGTACGCTCCGGCCGTGGTGACGCTGCCCGCGGCGACGATGTTGCCGCCCCACGCGCGGGTGTCGACGTTCGGCGCCACGGTCTTGGCCGTGCAGGGCAGACGCACGCCGGGCGGGGCGGTGAAGTACAGGTGCATGCCGCCGCTGGGCGTCCGCACCGTGTAGGTCGTCGGCCAGGGCTGTCCGGCGCGCTCGCAGAGCGCCGAAAAGGTCGTCGCGCCGCAAGGCGCGTCCGAACTGTCCTTGTGGTTCTCATCCTTGGGTACGTCCAGGTCGACGACGACCAGGCCGGAGGGGCCGGTGGCGATGCCGACGTTGTACGGGCCTGTCGTCCAGGCGGTGCGGATGCGGTCGGGGTCGGTGGTGGCGCGCTGTTCCCACTTCACGTGGCCGTCGGCGCACGGGCCGCTGCGGGGACAGGCGTGCTCGCCGTGCAGCGCGGGGGCCTTGCCGCCTGGGCGGAGCGGGTGGACGTGCCAGCCGCGCCCGGCGGCGGCCAGAGCGGCGGAGAGCAGGTGCTCTCGCCGCGTAGCGGTGCGATGGGTCATGCTGGATGCCTCCAACAGGTCTGTTGTGGACTGGTTGGCCGGGGCGACCGCGTGTCTTTGGCGAGATCGGGCGGTCGCCCCGGGCACGGCTAGAACGGCGGCTCGTTGCCCGGCTCGGGACGGTTGTCACCGGTGTTCCACGGGTCGCCGGACGGAGCGGCGCCGCTGGTGCGCTTGCCGTTGATCTGGACGGTGGTGAAGCGCAGGGACGCGCCGATCTCGTCGACCTCCACGGCGAGCATCGAGCGGTTCTCGCCCTCCGGGGTCTGCCAGTCGTGCTGACGGATCCGCCCGGACAGCACCACCCGCGAGCCCTTTCCCAGCGACTCGGCGACGTGTTCCGCGAGCGTGCGCCAGGCGGCGCAGCGGAAGAACGTGGACGTGCCGTCCTTCCACTGATTCGACTCCCGGTCGAACACGCGCGGGGTCGACGCGACGGTGAAGCGGGCCAGGGCCTGGCCGGAGGCCGTGAACTTCAACTCCGGGTCGGCGGTCAGGTTGCCGATGATGGTGATCGGGGTCTCTCCGAACGACATGTGATCACTCGCTTTCGGGGTTGTCGGGCCGGTGGTCGGCGGCGAGGTACAGGCGGGTGCGCTTGCCGTCGCGGGTGGGGTACTGGCGTGCCGGGCCGGTGTCGAACGCAGCGGCCAGGGCCCGGCTGATGCGGTCGGCGTCGTCCGGCGCGCAGATGATGCGGATCTCGAACACGGCGCTCCTCTGGGTACGTTCAGCCGTGGAAGTGGTTGCGCTTGATGACGGCCTTGCGGATGTTGACCGTGGTCCCGCCCCGGGCGTGGGGGCCGGTGGCGCCGAAGATCTGGACGGCGATCCAGCCGCCGAAGATGACGGCGGCCAGGATGATGAGCTGGGTGATGAACGCGGTCAGGGCGGCGATGAACGAGGTGAGCAGGACCAGGCCCCCGCACACCGCGCCGAACCCGATCCCTCCGAGCGCGATGTTCACCGCGGTGCGGGAGACAGCCGGGCGCGTGTCGACCGGCGCCGGGGCGGGCGCGGGGGTGAGGGCGTAGCCGGTGACGACGCGACCGTCGGGCAGCACGATGCTCTGCACGGCCGGCGGCGGGCCCGGCTGCACCGGCACCGGGGGTGCGGCGTGCGGGTGCACGGTGATCGGTTCGGGGTGGTGGACTTCGACGGCCGTGGGCCGTTGGGTCACGGCGGTTCCCTTCGGGACGGCCGCGGGCCCGCGCACGGGGGTGTGCGCGGGCCCGCGGGAGGGTGTTACGTGCAGGTGTTAGGCCGCGTGAGCGGCCGCTGTTAGGGCGGGTAACACGCGTGCCTGCCTAGGGGTTTGGGTGTTAGGCGGGCGTAACGCGTTACGGGTGTCAGGCGGCCGTGAGTGCGGGGATGATGCGCCACCGGCCGGTGGTGTTGGTCGCCTCCAACCGGCCCTCCTGCGCCGCTTCCTTCAGCCGCAGGGACACCCAGGAGCGGGACAGGTTGTGCCGGTCGCACCAGTCGGTGAAGTCCTTCGGGCCCACGATCATGCGGCCCTCGCTCTCGAACTCCGCCAGCGCGTCCGCGAACAGGCGCCGGGCCTCCTCCGGCGACGGCTTGCGCCCGGCTTCCTGCCCGAAGATCGGGGCGTCGTCGCCCTGCTCCGGCGCGGGGAGGTCGGCCTCCGGGTCGATGTCCTGGTCTTCCGGGTCGACCAGCAAGCCACCCTGTTCCATGTCGTCCTCCTCCTGCTCGACGGCCCGAAGCGCCGTCGGCTGCTCGGTGCCGGACGCGGGCCGGCCGGTGTAGGCGCGTCCGGCGACGCTGGAGGCGGCGCCGGCGGTGACGGGGTCGGCGCTGGCGCCGTTGCGCTGTGCCCAGGTGGCGAGCAGTTCCATGACCGGCACGGCCCGGTGCGTGAAGCGGCGGGTACGGCCCGGGGAGGGGTAGCGATCCTCCGGGATGCCGGGCGAGACGACGTAGCAGTAGCCCGGCCGCCGGTTGCCCCACGCGCCGGGGTGGGCGCCCGCGGCCAGGACCTCGTCCGGCAGGGAGAACCCCTCGTCGCGCGCGTCGCAGCCCAGCGCGATCACCGACGGCAGAGAGGCGCGGGTGCTGGTGGACATCTGGTCGTAGGACGGCCGCTGAAGCGAGACCACCAGCGAGATACCAGCGGAGCGGGCTTCCTGCGCGATGCCGGTAAACGCGTCGTCGCCCAGGGCGCGCAGGGTGTTGGCGGCCTCCTCGAACCAGGCCACCAGGAACGGCATCCCCGCACAGCCGCACGGCCGGCCGTCCGGGCGGCAGGTGTGCTCGGGGCTGTTCTGCGCCTGAGCGGCCTCCGGTACCCACTGCCGGTAGCCGTGGGCACCCAGCCAGCGCGTGCGCGCCGGGATGGCCGCCTCGACGGCCGCCACCATGACCTCTGTGGACGTGCCGCCCTCGACGCCCCAGTCCAGTCCAGGCCGCAGGGCGGCGAAGTCCTGGAACGCCTTGGGGTCGGAGAACCACACGATGACGTCACGGCGCGAGAGCATCTCCGTGAGCAGGTTCAGTGCCGCGTCGCCCTTGCCGGACCCGGTGCCGCCCGCGATGAGCAGGTGCGTGGAGTTGCGGCCCGCCTCCGGGTCGCCCGGCAGCCAGATCAGCAATGGGGCGCCGTCGTCGTACCGGCCGACGTCCAGCGGATCGGCGATCGACCCCCCGAGGTTGGAGGGTCCCTGCCACTCCACGACTTCGGCCAGCATGTCCTCTGGCACGATGACCAGTTCGCCGCGCCGGGCGGAGCCGGGGTCGGGGGTGTAGCGCACGGCCGATGTCGGCAGGTCCAGGGCGGAGGCGATGTTGCCCAGTGCCTTGGTCATGTCGTCGTTGGTCTGCGTTCCCGCCTCCAGCGCGACCGGCGCCGTGACGCGGTTCGGCTCCACTTTCGCGTTGCCGATCTGCGCCCTGGCCAGACCCACCTTCTCCAACAGGCCCTTGTCAGAGCTTTCACCGGCCGCGTCCGGGTTGTGCCGCAAGACCAGGCGCACGTTCCACGACAGGGCCAGGGCGGGCCCGCCCATCAGGTACAGGTCCCCGACCGGACTCGCGGTCGGGCCCGCCAGGCAGGCCGCGGTCAGCCAGGCGGAGCCCGCGGCAACCGTGATGGCTGAGTGCAGGCGCCGCTGCTGGCTGGTGTTCTTGCCGATCAGCCAGGTGGCACCGGTCAGCACCACCGAGCCCAGGGTGAGACCCACGGCCGCCGGCGCGCTGTCGGCCCACCGCAGGTGACCCAGCACCCCGGCCAGGCCGGTCCCGGCCCACCCGAGCCACGGCGGGATGTGCGGCTTGGCCCGGTGCAGCAGGTACTTGCCCACCCCGCCGGCGTCCGAGCCGCCCCGGAGCTGAAGTTCCAGCAGCTCCGCAAGCTGATGCTGTGCGTCGCGCTCAGCCATCGAGTGAACCTCCCTTACTGCTGCGCCCAGTTCATGACCGGCTGCTGCGGCCTGCGGGCACGGTGACGGACGCGGTTGATCTCTTCCTCGTACTGCTGCTGGAAGGTCGAGTAGCAGGCCGCGGCGTTCTTCGCGGCATCCCGCAGCGCGTCGGCGGACTTCTGCAGCTTGCGGGCCACCTTCGCCGCGCGGGCCCGGGAGCCGAACGGGCGCCCCTCCGGGTCCGGGACCGCGGCCAGCACGCCCTTCATGATCTCGGCACCCATCGCCACCTCGATGGACAGCGTCACGGCCGCCGCACGCAGGCTGTTGCAGTAGTTCCGCACCTGCGCCGGAGAGGTGAACTCCGGAGCCGGGAGCAGGGCCTCAGCGCTGCTCCGGCCGCTGGTACCGGCGCGGTTAGCGGCGGTGGGCACGCCGTTGTTGGTCTTGTTGGCGTTGACGTTGATGGTGAACCCGGGCGCGAACGTCGCACCGAAGTTCTTGCTGTTCATCGCGCGCTTGGCCTGCGAGCCGTTGGCTCCGGCGCCGGGAGCGGCGTAGGCGGTTGCCATCAGACAGGGTCCCTTCGGGTCAGTGGGAGCGGCGGACGATGAGCCACGCGGTCTGAGCGACCAGCCAGGCCAGGAGCCAGATCAGGGGCAGCGGGCCCGCAAGCGGCCCGAACCCGGACGCCAGCGCCAGCCAGGCGAACCCGGCCGTGGCGAGCAGGGCCAGACCAGCCCGCCAGACGACCGCGGCCGTGCGCGCCGGTCGGCGGATCTGGACGAAACCGAGCCACAGCACGGGAGCGACGGCCAGCGGCGCGAGCAGCAGACCGGACCACCAGGCGAGCGCGTGCAGGATCGCGGTCAGCGGCCACGCCAGCAGGGCCAGGAAGGAGGGGGCGAGCGCGCCGCGGAAGCGCCACAGCGCCCGGCCCAGGAAGCCGAGCGCTTCGCGGGTCAGGGAGGGGTGCTCCGGGACGACCACCACGAACGGCTGGCTCCGGCGGCGCCCGCGCTGGCGAGGGATGTGGACAGTGTGGACACCCGCGGCCGTCTTCACGCCGCGGGTGCGGGTACGGCTGGACACAGTGAGTCTCCTTGAGTGGAGGGGTGATTGGGGCGGGGCGCTGTTCCCCGGGCGGATGCCGGGGCAGGCTCACCGGGTCTGCTCGCCGGGTCTGCGAGGGTGCCGCTCGCCGGGGCTCACCGGGTCTGCTTCACTGGTGCGGTCGACTGCTTCCGGCAGTCGCAACGAGGGCCAGCCCACCTTCACTGGGCTGGTCCTCATTGGTGTGTGCCGGACGCGCGATCAGGCTTCCGATTCCTCGTGGGACATCAGCGAGCCCCACGCCTTGCGCACCCGCTGTTCCCCGCCGACGAACCCGCCCTCGCGGAACGCGGTCACGGCCTGGCGGTAGGACAGCGGAGGGTCGTCGCTGTAGCGCAGGTGCCGCAGGACGACGACCAGTTGTGCATCGGTCAGCGGCTCCCCCGGCTGCGGGGTGGGCACGCCGGCCACAGCGGCGATTTCGTCCAGCGTCACAGGCGGTGTGACGGGGGCCGTCACGGGCGTGACGGGAACGGCCGGTACGGTCTCGAATGCGGGCGTTACCTGCGTGTCTTCCCCCGTCACACCGGGCGTGACGCCCTCCTCGTCCGCGGCCTCGACAGCGGGCGGCTCGGGGGTGGCCGTCACGCCCGTGACGGGGGTCGTGACAGGCAGGGCGAACATGCCCGCAAGGGCCGCGTCCGCGCCGTCCGTCATCCGCTCGCGCTGGACATCGACCAGGCGCGCCCCGAGCAGGGCGTCACCGGTGCCCACCTTCTTGGCGAGCTTCCACGACTCCCGCTCCGAGTCCTTGCGGGCGCCCTCGTCGGGGTGGTTCGCGGCGCGGGCGCGGTGGTAGGCGAGCCGCTGCATGACCGCCGCGTTGCGGCGCTGCGCTTCGGCGTCCACCCCGGTGCGGTAGACCACGATGCGGCGGGCCAGCAGACCCATGCCCTCAGCCGATACGCACATGGCCATCGGAGTGACGGCGAACACCACCGCTTCCGTGGCCGACTGAGCGACGGCGGCGCCGGTCAGAGAGGCCACCGCCGGCAGCGTCCACAGCCCGACCCGCACGGCCGCCGGGGCGGACTGCCCCAGCATGGTCAGGCCGACCAGGACCAGGGCCAGAACGAGCGTTGCGCCCTCCCCAGCGGCGACCACTCCCAGCGCGGTGGCCGACCGGTGGAACACAGAGGTAGATGTTGCTGTAGGTGCCGACCGCGCCCAAGCCGCCGAACGCGACCATGGGCACCGCAGCGGCGCCCAGTACGAGCGCTTGGCCCCTGCTCAGGGACCGTTCTCGGGTGTCGTTCATCGGTTCTTCCTGTCTCGATGGGGGTTCAGGTGACGCGCTGTTCCTCGGTGGCCAGGCACAGCCCGCAGATGCCGAAGCGGCGGGGGATGCAGTAGCCGACATCGAGTCGGCAGCGGGGGCAGGTGCGCCGGGCGAGCATGGCCAGCGCGAGCGCGCCCCACTTGCGGGAGGTCATCGGCCGCACGGGCTTGGCACGGTCGATCCGGTAGAGGTAGCCCACCCGCACGCCCCCGGCGCGCCGGTTGACCCGCATGACCTGCGCCGCGATCGGCTGACCACCCGGCCGTAAGCCCAGGCCACGGAGCTGACGGCGGGTGGCCAGGCCGTCCGGGGCCAGGCGCCAGGGGTAGGTGGGGATGCCGTAGCGAGCGCCGGTCGGGTCGAAGCACTTGCCGAACGCCCCCGACATCAGGCCGCCGCTCCGGTCAACTCCGGGGCGGGAACGCGGCCGTAGCCGACCAGCTCAAGCTTCGCGCCCGCGTACTCGGCCACCGTGCGCAGCACGCGAGTGCGGCCCCCGCTCTGCGTGCTGTGAGTCACCGCGTCCGGCGTGATGCGCAGTGCGTCACGCCACGCCTCGAAGCCGGCCAGGTCATCGTGGAACTCCAACTCCAGCCGGTCCGGCCAGATGGTGGTCACACGCACGGCCGGTGCCGCAAGGTGCCCGAAGTCCACGGCCAGCAGGCGCAGCGCCCGCAGCGGCACGGACAGGTCCTCCAGCGTCAGACCATCGCTCATGCCGCGGCACCCCCCTTGCGCGCCACGCGACGGCGGGCGGGGCGGACCAGCGGGACCACGTTGAACAGGTCCGGGTGGTCCTCGACCACCCGCGCGGCCAGCCGGATCAGGTCGTCCGGGAGCTCCCGGTACTCGGGGTCGGCGAGGATGTCACGCGCCGCGTCCAGACGGGCCGCGCGCTCCTCGTCACTCTCGCCCTCCACCCCGAGCCACAGCTCAACCGGGGTGCCCAGCGCCAGTTCCGCGAACTCCGCCTCGGTGAGGGCCTGATGACCCGCAACGATGCACTTCATGGAGGTCTCTCCTCACAGTGAACGGCCCGAACGCGCCCGGAGGTGCCTCTACGGGGTGCGCGGCCGTGGGAAGGGACCGCACCGGATGCGGTGCGGGTGGGACCTTCGAAAGTCCTCATCAAACGGGCAGGCCACCGACATGACGCCGGCGCCCTGCCCGCATGACGAGTGACGGGAAAGCCCGTCACTGTCGTCTCGCGGCCCCTTACGCGCCTTGCTCCGCCTCCCTTCGACGACGCGCGGTGACCGCGCCACTCAGTCGCTACTCGCTGAGTGGATGCTCCCTGGGTGCCATGGGCTGGGTGCGGCCCAATCAACGGGATCCCCGGTGATCCGTTCCCTGGGTCTACGCCCGAGGGTCAGACCAGCGGCTTAGCCGTTGACACCGATCGATCCGTGAAGACGACGGGCTTTTACGTCTCCCCTGCCGCTCGGACCGCGTGTAAGCGGGCCCGGCGGGGTCCTGCACACACCGCACCCGATGCGACTGCCCCCATCTGGTGCGCACCAGTAGATAACCAACTGGTGCGCACCAGAGTCAAGGGCCGTCGCGGATTCGGTGGGCGATTGCCCGTCGCGGTGCACCTCAAGGAGACCGTTCGAGACAGGGGAGTCCATAGCCAACAGGACTTAACTCCCGTCCTGTTAACCCCTGTTGACCTGCGACGATGTGAGGCATCCTGGGAGGGTCAGTGAGTGGACCTATCGCCGGACGGTGGTCTGTGAGCACAGGACTTCGGAGTGCGCGAACGGCGCGCGGCTGGTCTCAGGAGCGACTGGTTCGCGAGATCGAGCAGTACGCCCGACGGCATCTCACCGACGTGGCCTCAACCGCGAGTTTGCGGGTGTACGTGTCCGAGTGGGAGAACGGCAAGCGCACCATCTCGGACCGCTACGCCGAGATCCTTCGTCGCCTTCTCGGCGTCACGGACGCAGAGCTGAAAGGCAGTACGGACGTCGTTGCCATGCCCGTGGCTGACGGGTACGACGAACTGTTGAGCAGGATCGATTCGGCCAGCAGCGTCAGTGAGTCCATGGTGAAGGCGTTCAACGACCAGACTGAGCTACTGCGCACCATGGACCGACAGTTGGGGGCGTCCGGCCTTGTCGACCAGATGACGGGCCACCTTGCGCGCCTTGAGGACGCGCTGAACTTCGCCGTGCTGCCGGGCGCGCGTCGGCCCGTGGCGCTTGCGCTTGCCGGAGCGTCGACCCTAGCGGCGTGGCAGGCGATCGACACAGGCGCGGTCGAACGAGCTTGGCGACACTACGAGCTGGCGAAACGGGCAGCGCGTGACGCTGAGGCTCCGATGTACCTGGCGCACGCCATGGCAGAGCAGGCTTACGTGCTGTGTGAAGCCGGTCGGCCGGCACTCGGTGTTGAGCTGGTGCGCGATGCCCAACGCACCCTTGGCCGGGGCGGGTCTCCCCGTCTCCGGGCATGGCTGTACGCCGCTGAAGCGGAGATGTGCGCCCACGTCCCGGGCATGGCGGACGACTGCCGGCGCGCGCTCGATGCCTCCATGGCGAGCATCCCGCCGGGCTCTGAAGACCGAGACCCGGACATGTTGAGCATCTTCCTCAACGGCGCCCACCTGACGCGATGGCGTGGCAACGTCCTGGCCTTGTTGGGTGACGACGACGCGGTGACCAGTCTCTATGACGCCCTGGCAGTCGCCGACCCGACGTTCGTGCGTGCACAAGCTGGTCTGCACGCCGATCTTGCACATGCACACTTGGCGCGCGCCGAGTACGACGACGCGAACACCCACTTGAGGCAGGCGCGGCTGCTGGCGAGCCGCACCGGTTCGGTGCGGCAGCGCCGTCGCGTCGAAATGCTCAGTGCGCGGCTGTGATGCCCGGCTTGCCGCGGGTCGCAAGGATGTGAAGCAGGGCAACGAGAGTCCCGGAGCCCATCAGCTCACCGCGGGCCATGAGCCCCGGAACGTCGGCCAGGGGAACCCACTCGATGTGGCCGGCCTCTTCGAGATCCGTCGGTGAACCGACCTGCTCCGCCCCATAACCTACGAAGATCTCGTGAGGCGAGTCGACCATGCCGACCATGGGCTGATAGGTGACGACATGTTCCAGTGACTTCGGCCGCCAGCCCGTCTCTTCCACGACTTCCCGGAGCGCCGTGTCCGCAGGATCCTCGCCTTCGTCCACGATGCCGCCCGGGAGCTCCCAACCGAACTGCTGCGGGACGAAGCGGTAGCGCCACATCATCAGCACGCGGTCTTGGTCGTCCAGCACCGCCGTAACGGCAACGTGGTGCAGCCTCACCACGTGATGCTCGAACCGCTCCACGCCGGGTGGCTCCACGTCCCAGAGCTGGAGCTTGACCCAACGGTTGTCGTAGAGATCACGTTCACCGTGGATGCGCCACGGTTCGAGCCCTTCCGGCGCCTTGACGCTCACTGCCCCGGGAACGCGGTACGAGCTTCGGCCGCGAACCTCCAGCGCGCCCTCAGCCACCAGACGGGCAAGCACCTGCCGAAGCGCGGTCCGGCCGATCCCGAGATCTTCGACCAGCGTGCGCTCTGAAGGGAGCTTGTCACCGGGGGCGTACTCGCCAGAGGCGAGCCGCGCGCGAAGCGTCTCGTAGACCTTGGTCGTCTTCGGTCCCATCCGCGGAGCACTCTCCGTTCTGCCGTGGTGCGTACCAGCGTAGCGGGCCAGAGTCACACTGCCTCCGGTTCGGGTCTCCGATGTGATCTCTCCCAGGGTGCCCTACAGACCAGCGGAATGACCGCTTCCGGGGAATACGCGGTGACGTCGGTCGCACCCCGACCCCCCTGACGTTGTTCCGTCGCAGGTCAGGGCCTTGATCGCACGGAAGGAGATCACTCTCTTCTAAGCGCTTGGCCGCAGGTTCGAGTCCTGCCGGGGGCGCCATCCCTCGCCCTCCCGCTCGGGAGGGCTTTTTGCTGTTCAGGGCACGTTTTACTCGAAACGACGAAGCCCCGGCCCCTCCCCCGACGATCAAGGGAAGGCTCCGGGGCTGTCCGGCTGTCACCGGGTTTTCGCGGGTGCCGTGTCGAATACGTGTCGAAGTTCTCGGCCAGGCTCGGCCGGGAGAGTCAGCCGGCGTCCGGCTGCTCGGGGAGGTCCCCCGCGGCTTCGAGCCGTCGCTTCAAATCAGGCAGTTGCCCCTCGACGCATCGGGCGTAAGTGGCCAGGAGCACGGGGACGCTGTTCCCGGCCCAATCCGCGACCTGGGCAGGCGGGATACCGTCGTTGAGCCACTTCGTCAAACGCGTGTGCCGGTTGTCGTACACGCGCTTCCCCGTGGGCGACTCGAAGACGTGGGGCGGCAGCACAGCCTTGCGTGCACTGCGCCACGCCCGACGGACGACAGAGCCAGCGAGAATGCCGCCGGTCTCCCCCTGGAACAGCAGATCCCCCGGCTGGAGCTGTTCGTCCTCGATGTGCTGCCGCAGGATGCGCGTCAGGGCCGGATGCCCTGGCACAGTGCGCGTCTCCCCTTCGGCCCGACCCTTCAGATCACGCTCTTCGTGAATCTCCCCCGTGTCCGTCCACTGCTTGCCGACCTCTGGCGTCGCCGTGTGGATCAGCAGCTCACACCACTGGTCGGCTGCATCCGGGCCGGGCAGCGTCACGTCCTTCACCCGCATGGCTACGGCTTCCTCGGGGCGCGGACCGCAGTAGTACAGCGTGGCGAAGAAGGCGTGCAGTCGCTTGCCTCCACGAGGCCCGCCGGATCCAGTCGAGGAGCGCCGCCGCCTGCTCCAGGTTCATCAAAGACCGCTTGTCCACGGCGTTGGTGGTCTTGGTGGCAGCCGTCGTCTCCTTCCCTTTGGGGAGGGGGTTGGTCCGCAGGATGCGCCGCCGGATCGCGTACTTCATGACGACGTTGAGGATCCGGCGATGGCGCTTGCGGGACCAGGCCGCCGCCTGCTTGCCGTCCAGGAGCGTGTCGATGGCTCGTAGGACCTGGTCGACCTTCTCCGAGTCCTCCCAGGCCGAGACCGGAAGGGAGTTCCGCTCAACCCACCTGAGGATGGTCACCACGTCCCTTGGAGCTTCCGCTCGTCGGTTCGCATTGAACGCCCATTCGCGCAGGGCAGTACGCACGGCCGCAGGCTCGAACTGAGTGAGCTTTTTCAGCGTTGCCTCTCCAGGGTGAGGATGGCTTTGGCTGTTGATGTGAGGCGGTTGGGGCTGCAGCGGGCATGGCGGAAGATCCGCCAGCGCTTGAGCGTCGCCATGCCGCGTTCGACGGGGTACCGGAGCCGGGCGTGTGCCTTGTTCAGCGACCTCTGCCCGGCGGTGCGGGGCGGGCGTCTGGTCGGCACGGCGAATGTGCCGCCGGCGCCGGTGTAGGCCAGGTCGGCCAAGGCGGGGACGCCGAGCCGGACGCAGGTCTGCACGATGCGGTGGGTGCGGGCCGCGGTCAGGTCGTGGGCGCGGCCGGGCAGGGCCCGTGAGATCCACATGATCTCGCCCCGCGGGTCGGTGATGACCTGGAGGTTCACTCCGTGACGGCGGTGCTTGCCCGAGTAGTCGGCGCGTCCGTCCCCGATGCGGTCGCACTCGGCGAGGGTGCCGTCGACCAGGATGTACTCAGCATCCGCTTCACGAAGGGCCCGGGTCAGACCGGGAGCGCGGCGGGCGAGGAGGTCGGTGACGGCGCGCACGTAGGCGTGGGCGGTGCCCACGCTGATGCGGAAGCCGGCGGCGATCTGCGCGAGGGTGTCGTGCTTGCGTAGATACACCAGTGCGACCAGCGCTCGCTGGGAGGGGCGGAGCTTGCACCTGCGGTCACCCTCCCGGGTGACGATGAGCATGGTGACCCACTCAACGAGCGCGTGCGGCAGGTCCAGTGCTGCAGGATACGTAACCAACGAGGCTCCCCGACGGAAGAGTTGAGACATCAGACATCTCGCTCAACCGCCCGGGAGCCTTGTCCGTTCTGCACTGATCTCCGACCACCCGACCGTCACCCGATCGGTGACCGCCTTGAAAAAGCTCAGTGGGTCGGGCCCGCAGCAGAGCGATGGTGGTCGCGGTCAGGGTCTTGGCGGTGTTCCTGCGGCTGTTGCCGCCGAGCTCAGGCCAGCGAGCGTCCACGTACTCAACGGCGAACTTGTACCAGCTCATGGCAGCCGACTTGGAACGATGGGAGACCGGCAGCCCGGTGGCGATGACGAACGCCTCGCCCTTGCCCGTTGCCTGGATGAGTTCGGAGCGGAAGCCTTCGGCGAGCGCGACGGTGTTGAAGGGCTCACGCCAGCGCTTGCCCGCGACCACCCAGCGCACGGTGTACGTGGTCTTCCGGGCACCCTTGTAGGTGAGGATCTTGTAGATCTTCACGTCGTACGTCGTCTCCATCAGGCGGCGTCCTCGCAGTCGTCGAGCCAGTGATCGAGGTCGCTCCGCCGGATCCGAAGGTCGCCGTTCGGGAGCTTGATGCAGCGCGGCGCACGGCGCTTGGCCCGCCAGTCGTAGAAGGTCGAGCGTGAGATGGCCAGTTCCTCGCAGACCTCCGCGAGGGTGAGCATGGTGCGTCGTGACCGGATGGCCGTGGTCATTCCGTGCTCCCTTCGTTCAGGAGGGCGTCGCGGGCGGTCTCGCGGTTGGTCTGGAGGTCGTGGGCGATGGTCGCGACTAGGGCGGCTTCACCCGGCGTGTGGCCGTGGCCGGCGTACTGCCAGTCCGTCAGGACGAGGACGGTGTCCGGCTCGCGGTCGTCGAGGCCGAGGACGGATGCCTCTTGGGCGGCGCGGTAGTCGGCGCGTTCCTGGCGGAGGGCGCCGAGCGTGGTGGAGTAGGTGCGCGACTTGGACGAGAAGTGCCCGCGGAAGCCGAGCATGTGGGCCCAGGCCCAGAGGCGCCGGTCCGGGTACAGGGTGTCCAGGTCGCGGCACGCGGTGATGAGCCGCCGGGTGTGGTCGGGGACTTGGTGGCGGTCGAGTTCGGCAAGTTCGCCGATGCGGCGGTCCAGGGTGCCGGTGTTCTCTGCGGCCTTGGTGGCGTACTTGGCCACGTATGAGGCGACAGCCTGTTCGGTGATGTCGGAGCCGTCGCAGAAGGCCTTGACCGGGCGGACATCAAGCTGTCGGCCCCATCGGAACGTCCGAGCGGGTTGGTCACCGGCAGCCGGGACCGAGACTGACGTGTACGAGTGCGCTGCGGCGGCGCGCAGCGCGCCCGTGAGGAGGTCGACCGTGGCCCAGGCGGGCGGGGGCGTCCCGGGCCCGTCCGGGCCGTCGAGGCGTACGACGGCGTGGAAGTGCAGGGCCCCGCGCTTCTGGAACTCGGCCACCTTGCCGTACGAGACGCGAAGGTGTGCGGCGAGTTCCCGGCGGGGCAGGCCGGCGCGGGCGGGCGAGTTCGCGGCGGAGTCGGGTGGTGAAGCGCTGCCAGAGCTGTCCGGCGTGGTTGTTGAACAGCACTAGCACGGCGCCCGCGTAGTCGTAGCTGTCCGGGTCGAGGGCGGTGCCTAGCTGCGGGGCGTCGAGCGCGTGCGGGGTGCCGCAGCGGCAGGTGCCGTGGTCGGGGCGGTTGTGGACCGGGCCGAACGAGGGGGCCGTGAGGGTGGCGAAGACGCGCGGGTGATCGCGGACCCTGGCGGGGACGTTGCGGCGGTCGTCCCCGGCCAGGCCAACGCGGATCAGGTGATAGGTGTCGCCCGCGTAGGTCCAGGCACAGGAGGGACAGCGGGAGGCGCGGCGGTTCCCGCAGGCAAGGCGGAGGCGTCCGCCCGGCTCCTTCTCGGTGGAGTAGTGGTGCAGGATCTCGCCGCTGGTCTTGTCCTTGTGGAGGACCCAGCCGGTGAGGTGGATCGGGTCGGAGCAGCCGCCGGTGCGGCGGATCTGGTCTTCCCAGCGGGCGTAGTCGGAGGCCGAGGCCACCCGGAGCACGTCCCCGAGGGTGATCGGGTCAAGCAATGTGTCGGGCATGGGCGCACTCGGTGTCGCGGGTGAGGCGCGGTGGGCCATGCTTGGGGTTCCTTCCGGTTGCGAGATCGGACAGGGACGGCGCCCGGGCGGCGGATGCTTGGCGGTATCGAGGCCGCCCGGGGGCCGGTCAGCGACGCTTGGCGTCGGAGGCGAGCAGGAAGCGCAGGACGACCGCGCAGACGGCGACCGAGGCACCGGTGATGGCGACCGCCAGGAGCAGCGAGACCAGGACGGCGCCGAGGACCAGGACGACGGCCGTGCCACCGCCGACGAGAGCGAGCGCGGTGCCGGGGGTGAGCTGGATCGTGGGCCGGGACGGCGTCGGAGTCGTCGGGGCGGCCAGCGCGGTTTCCACGTGCGGGGTGACGGTGGTCGGCTCGATGACGGCGGGCGGAGTACTGAGGCCCGTCGGCGTGGGCATGGTGGGGATCTTCGGGCGGAACATCGGTGTCTCCTCTCGCGGGCGGGCTACTTGACGAAGGCGTTGATGGCCGGGGCGAGGACGCTGTCGGCAAGGAGGAAGCCGCCGAGCAGGAATACGGCGATGAGCCAGGCGGGCGGGCGGATGAGCTTGACGCCGAGGTAGCCGACAACGAGCAGCGCGAGCCAGAGCGGGACCTGGATGGCGGTGGCCTCCTATCGGATGCGGCAGCGGTGGGTGCGGGCGGCGAGCTGGGCGGCGGACTGACTGGAGTAGTCGGAGGACCAGCCGCAGCCCTCGGAGGTGCACACGGCGGCGTGTTTGGTCTGGCCGTTGCGGTCGCGGTGCGTGCCGATCTGCACGGGGCCGATGCGCATCACGGAGTGGAAGTGGTCGTGGGCGGGCATGTCAGTCGGTCCCCTCTCGGGCCGTGGTCGGGGCGGGGAAGCTGGCGCGGATACCGGCGGCAGTGGCCGGATTGGCGGTGCGCCGGGCGGCTTCCTCGGCGAGCAGGTAGGCGAGGAAGGGCCGGTTCGCGGCGGCCATCTCGCGGGCGCCGTCGAGGTAGTCGGAAGCGGTCAGGTCGGCCGGGTCACAGGTCACTGGTCTTCCTCTCTTGCTGGTCAAGCGAGGTGGGCGGCGATGGCGTCGGCGAGGTGGGGCGGGACGCCGAGGCGGGAGCGCAGGGTGTCGGTGTCGATCGGGTCGCCGGTACGGGCGCGGTACTCGTCGGCGACCTTGCGGGCGCAGCCGCCGAGTGGGCGAGGAGCGTTCCGCCGAGGAAGGCGACCGCGGGCCATCCGGCGATGCCGAGCCGGAGGAAGGCGGGTGGGTCGGTCAGGTCGAGGAACCAGGCGGTGGCGACGTTGGCGCCGAGCGAGGCGAACAGCGCGACGACGAACCAGCACCAGGCCAGCCGGGACGGTCCCTCGCTGCGCAGGCGCCGCCAGGCGGCGACCAGGAGCAGGTCGACACTGACCGGGTAGGCCCACGCCTTCCAGCCGTTCTGTCCGGCAGCGGCGGCCAGGTCGTGCAGGTGGGCGATGGACAGCGCACCGGCGATCACGGCCTGAACCAGGACCGCGTCGACACGGAGACCGTGACGGGCACCCATCAGGAGTCACCCGGATAGGCGGCGGGCTGAAGCCCTGCTGTCCAGCATCAAGGCCATGATGTTTCCCGTTGTCGAAAGTCAAGCGTCGGAGTACTGGGGACTACTCTCACCGGATAGCAAGGCCAAAGCGGAGAGAGGCGCCGCACGCACGGATCCAATGCTGGATTGGCGCACTGCCAGCACCGATGGTCGTTACGTGTCGTATATATTGAGGCGGAACGGTTGAGTTGCCTGCTCGTTGGCAGGGTGTGATCGAGGTTGGGGACGCGCGTCGGCTGCCGCCCGCCGCGCGGGAGGTGG
>NZ_JBEXHW010000056.1:0-27399 GCF_040608235.1 Streptomyces sp. NPDC005202
TGGCTTCCGCGGCCGGGCTGGTGCCCGTCCCGCGCGACTCCGGCCGCCGGACCGGCAACCTCCACCGGCCCAAGCGCTACAGCCGCCGCCTGCGCCGGGTGTTCTACATGTCCGCGCAGACCAGCATGATGCGCGAGGGTCCGAACCGGGAGTTCTACCTCAAGAAGCGCGGCGAAGGGCTCAAGCATGTCCAGGCCGTCATCGCCCTGGCCCGCCGACGAGCCAGCGTCCTGTGGGCCCTGTTGCGCGACAACCGGGTGTTCACCTCCGCCCCGCCGGTCGCGCAAGCGGCTTGACTTCGTCATTGAGACTCCTTCTGGGGTGGCGGTGAGGGGTCGTGGGACGTGCCGAGCGCGTCCCAGGCGAGCGCGGCGGCGCCGATCGCACCCGCCCACGGACCGAGGCCGGCAGGCAGCAGGGGCACTTGATGGATGTCGGCGAGCCGTGTGCCCAGGGCGGCGCGCAGCGGGCTGAACAGCGCGGGTCCCGCGGCGGCGAGGCCACCTCCGACGATCAGTGCGTCCGGATCGATGACGGCGGACGCCACGGCGATGCCGTGGGCCAGGGCGTTTACGGCTTCGCACCACAGCCTGACGGCGACGGCCTCCCCCGCGAGGGCTCGGTGGACCACCTCCTGTGCCGTGACCCGTTGGGGCACCTGGCTCTCCGCCCGATAGCGGCGCTCCAGTGCCGCAGCGGAGCCGATCGCCTCCACACATCCGGACTTACCGCACACGCAGCGCGGACCGGCGGGGTCGGCGATCAGGTGCCCGATCTCGCCGGCGCAGCCGCGCCGGCCGGCGCGGACCCGGCCGTCGAGGACGATCGCCGCGCCGACACCGGTGCCGACCGTGACGACGACGAGATCGCGCAGGCCCCGGCCCGCCCCCGCGCGGGACTCGGCGATCGCGGCGAGCCTCACGTCGTGCCCGACGCGGGTGGGCAGTCCGGTGCGCGCGGCGGCGAGCCCGCCGACGGGCCAGTCGCGCCAGCCGATGTTCTCGGAGAACAGGCCTATGCCGGCGTCCTCGTCGACCAGCCCGGGGATTCCGATGCCCATCGAGGCGATCCGGCCGACCATGCGTCGGGCGCGCGCGAGGACTTCGTCGACCGCGCCGAGGATCCGCCGTGTGGCCTCCTCCGGTCCGCTGTCGGCACCGGTCCGGAAGGTCCAGCGTGCCAGTGTGTGCAGGGTCCGGTCGGCGACCACGGCCTTGACGGAGGTGCCTCCGACGTCCACGCCGATCACATGCGCGGGGGCCGGACTCACCGCGCGTCACCCTCTGTGTGCGCGTCGGCCGCGCCGACGGGCAGATCCGGGGCCGCCTCCGCCGTCGGATCTGCCGGCCAATCCCCGGTCGGATTTGCCGTCAGATCCGCTGCCAGTGCGAGCAGTCGACGCAAGGGGTCCGTGGCCTTGGCGGCGGCGACTGCCTCGGCGCCCTTCCCCGCGTACTGATCGGACAGGGTGGCGGTGAAGGCCTCTCGCCATCGGACCCAGGCGTTCAGCAACCGCCCGACCTCCTGCTCCGAGCGGCGACGCGCGGCGTCCAGTGCCGGATCGGCCCGGGTGCGTCCGTCGACTTGGGCGTCGGCGTGCCACGCGGCGGTGCGGCAGGCTGTCTCGGTTTCGAGTTCCAGAGTTGCGTGGCGGGCGCACAGCGCGAGCACCTCCTCGCCGTGCTCCATGAACAGCGCCTCGGCGGAGCGCAGGTAGTGCGGTTCGCGGCGGGTTACGCCGGCTTCCGCCTGGCGCAGCCCGGCTGCTACCGGTCCCAGGAGCCGGTCGATATCGTCCCCGGTGGCGTCGGCGTTCCAGTACAGCTCCGCCGCGGCGGCCAGGGGCAGCCAGGCGGACGCCAGCGGCTCGGTGGGCGGTGAGACCGTGCTGTAGGCGGCCCAAGCCGTGCTCACGACCCCGGCGGCGCCCAATGCCCGTGCCTGCCGGGCCCACAAGGCGGCGTTGGCGATACGGCGCCCCCACAGGGGAAGGCAGACGTTCTCGCCGTCGCAGCCGCGCAGGCCCGAGGCCCCGATCAGGCGGCGGCCGCGGGCCGTGAGCGCGCGCGCCCACGGCAGCGGATGCCCGCCGAGGTCGTCGGCGTCGTACTTCACCGCGCGCAGCAGCCTTTGCTCGTCGGCCGGCAGCGACTCCAGGTCCACCAGCCGTGCGTCGGGGGGAAGCTCGGGCAGCGCCTCCGGGTCGCGGCGCAGTGCCGCGCTCGCCACGATCGCCGGCGGGTTGCCCCATCGCACATGCCCGGTGCGGTCGCGGTGGGCGGCGTACTCCCACGCCATCACGACCGTCTCCGGGGGCAGTTCGTCGACCATCGCGGGATCGCGCTCGGCGTACAGCACGTCGTCCCAGACCACTGGTCGCCGGCCCCGCTCGACCACCAATCGCGCTGCCCGGGCGACGTACTGGCTGTACAGCCGCGGCCGTCCGTGCTCGGCGACGTATGCGCGGCAGCGTTCGCAGGTTCCCAGCGACCACGGTTCGTCGCCGCCGATGTGGACGAGGGAGGCCTCCGGATGGGCGGCGAGCACCTCGTCGAGCATGGTCGTGAACAGGCCGAGCGATCCGGGGTGCAGCGGGCACAGTTGCTGTCGCCGGTCGTCCTCGGCGAGGTGGGCGTGGGCCGGACGGCACAGCATGTACTCAAGGTGCCCCAGGCACTGCACGAGCGGCACGACGTCGATGCCGAGTCGTGCAGCGTCCTCGAGCAGGCCGCGCAGTTGGTCCTTCGTCAGCGCGTGCGGGGAAGTGACCCCCAGTCCGGCGCCGTAGGGAAACTTGTCCTCGTACTCGACGAGCAGCGTGTTGATCTTCCACCGGCCGAGGCGGCCCAGGACGTCGTGCAGGAGGTCCAGGCTCGGCATCGGGCCCTTCAGATCGAGGTGGGCGCCGCGCAGCGCCAAGTCCGGGAAGTCCACCAGGCGGCCGCAGCCGGGCCCGATGGCGGCCAGCGCGGCCGCCGCGTACAGCAGACCGCGCGCATCGTGGGCGGCCAGCTCGATGCGGTCCGGGCGGGTCTCGACGACGTACGCGTCGGTGTGGTCCGGTGGGGGCGCGCCGCGGCTGTCCCGGTCAGCGCCGGCCACGATCCGGCCGGGTGCGCCGTCCGGCCGCAGCGGCAGTCCGGTGAACGCGGCCACCGCACGGCCGGCCTCGACAGCGTCCGGCGGGCAGTGCACCACCGAGCCGGGAGGCGCGGTGAACCGGCCGGGCTGCGGGTGCACCGCCTTGGGGCGAGGAAACAGATCCCGGGCGTCCATCAGCGGATGCCGCTCCTTCCGATGTCGAGGACGTACAGTTCGCCGTCGTGCACCCGCAGCAGGGCGGGCCGGCGGGCGGCCAGTTCCGCGTTGCCGTCCGGGGCGTACTGCCGGCTGTTGCACTCCAGCGCCGGCACGCTGCGCGGCAGGTGCGCCGCACATGCGGCGGAGTGCTCCAGTGCGGCGCCGACGCTGGTGAGGTCCTGCAGGGTGAGGAACCTGCCGTGGCGGCGCGCCCAGCACGCCGCGAGCAGGGTCTGGGTCTGGCCCTTGGCGGTCTTGACGGCCACGCCGCTCCAGCCCTCGGCGGCCAGCTCGTCCAGGCGGGTGGCGTCGTCGGCGCCCTCGTCGGCGACGACCGGCAGCTCGGCGCCGAGGGTGGTCAGGGCCCCGGGGTGGTGGGACGCGTCGCGTGGGAAGGGCTGCTCGGCATAGACGAGGGCGCGGCGGACTTCGGGGGCGTCATGCTCCAGCAGGCGCAGCAGGGTGAGCAGTTCGTCGGGGCCGCTGTATGCCTCGTTGGGGTCCAGCGACAGGCGCGGCCGCGCCGGACCGGCGCCGCGGGCGGCCAGCGCCTCGGCAGCCACCCGGTACGCCGCGCGCACCCGTGCGGCGTCGTGGTCCGGGGCGGTGCCGTGCACCTTGAGCTTCAGCCACCGCACTCCGTCGCGGCGCACCCACGTCGCAAGGTCCGCGGGCGGGCCGCCGGCGGTGTCAGGCCGGTCCGGTCTGCCCGATTCGGCGGGAGTCAGCGGTTCGTCCACGCCGACGACGTGCTGAACGGGCAGCCTGGCGGCCGGACGTCGGGCGAGAAAGTCGGCGGGGTGGCGCCCGGCGAAGGCCGGGCCGAGGTATTCGGCCAGGTCCGCGCCCAGGTGGTCGGCGTCGTAGAGCGGGTAGGCACTGCCGCCGGCGGCGCGCGCCCAGGCGTCGTGCAGCGCGGTGTCCACGGGTGCCAGGCAGAGCAGCCCGGCCAGCCGGGGCATGGGGTGCGGCAGCTGGTGGGCGGCACGGGCTTGTCCGAGGAACTCACCGAGTGCGCGGGCGAGATCGGTGCCGAGGCGGAGCGGGTCGTGGTACCCGTCCGCCGCGACGACGGCGTCGCGTGCCAGCTCGACGACGGTGCGCATGACCGCATCCCTGTCCTCGCCCTGGCACGGTGTCCCGCCGTACGCCCAGGGGTGGGACAGCAGCACGGTGCCGTGCCCGCTTGCCGCGGCGCCCGTCCGATTGCGCACGCCGAGGGTGACCTGCGCCTCGGTCAGGCCGGTGATGGGTCCCGAGCTGAGCACCAGGGGGGTGCGGAAGGGTATGGCCCGGTACCGGACTTCGGCATGGTCGACGCGTACGTCGCTCGGGCGTGCGGTGGCGGTCACCGAGCCGCCCCGGAACGCTTCGCCCGTGGGTACCGCGCATCCCGGTATCCGGCCGCGAACGCGGCTCCGTTGTATGAGACGTCGTCGACGGCAGGGTCGTCGAGTGCCACCCAGCGCCCGCCTTCGCGTTGCGAGGCGCGTGCGGCGAGCGCCGCCAGCTCCGGCTCCATCAGTGCGGTGAGCGGCAGCGGTGCGGGCGCCTGTCCGGCGAGGAAGGGCAGTACGGCCGCCAGGAGGCTTGAGTAGAGCCGGTCGGGCTCGCAGATCAGGTGCTCGACGTCGACGTCGGTCAGGACGGTGGCGTGGAACGGGTGCCGGGCGGCCGTGGGCCCGAGACTGACCATGCCGGTACGTCCGTCGCGCCAGGCCAGTTCCACCCTGTGCTGGCCGTGCCCCCCCAGATGCCGTGCGGCCGACACGCCCGGCCCCAGCAACCCGTGCAGCAGTGAGTAGGCGTGGACGCCGTAGTCGAACGGGTCGCCCGAGCAGCCGACCAGCCCGAATTCCGCCCGGTCCGCGGGATGGCGCTCGTGCCATGCGGCGACCTCCGCGCACCACCGCAGCGACGAACCCCCGACGATCCGCACTCCTGCCTCGGCCCAAGTAGCCATGCGCCGCAAGTCTGTTGCCCGTCCACCGAACGGTTTGTCGACGAACATCGCAACCCCAGCGTCGGCGAACGGAGCCGCCCGTTCGATGCGGCGGTCCCAGTCGCAGCCGTGCAGGAAGGCGGCGTCCACCTCGGCGGCCATGTGCGGCAGGGAAGTGAAGACGTGCGCGATGCCGTGGCGGTCGGCGAACGCCCGTGCGTAGCCAGGCGGGTGGACGTCGCCGCTGTCGTACACGCCGACGACTTCATGGCCTGCGGCCCGGATCAGCGGCAGGAACGCCTCCGGGTGCGAGGTGTCGAGGTCGACCAGCCCGATGCGCATGGTGTGTCCTTTCCGGTGGGGGTGTGCGGCAGCGTGGGCAGGACCGGCCGGGGCAGCGGTGGCCACCCCGCGGTCGGCGGCCGTGCCGACCCGGCCGGTGCGGCTCCTCAGCCCTTGACGGCGCCCTTCATGCCGTCGATGAAGTGCTTCTGCATGGCGATGAAGAAGACGACGATCGGCAGGATCGCCATCACGGTTCCGGCGGCCAGGCTGCGCACGTCGTCGCCGAAGATTCCCTGCAGGTACGCCAGGCCGAGGGAGATGGGGTACTTGTCGTCGCTCTTGAGCACCACCAGCGGCCAGATGAAGTTGTTCCAGACGTTGAGGAATCCGAAGATCGCCAGCGTCGCCAGGGTGGGACGCACCTGGGGCAGCACCACCCGCCAGAAGATCTGGAACTCGTTGCAGCCGTCGATGCGGGCGGCGTCGGACAGCTCACGGGGCACCTGCTCGAAGGCCTGGCGCAGCAGGAAGACGCCGAACGCGCTGAGCAGGCCGGGCAGGACCACCCCGGCGAAGCTGTCGACCATCCCGAGTTGGGAGATGACCAGGAACCGGGGGACGAGCATCACCTCACCCGGAAGGAACATGGTGGACAGGATCAGGAAGAACATGAACTGCCGGCCGCGGAACCGCATCCGGGCGAGCGGGTACGCCGCCAGTGCCGACACGGCCAGATACGCCGGCACGGTCAGCAGCTCCAGGATCAGCGAGTTGAGCAGATACCGGGGAAAGGGGATCTTGGTCCAGGCCTCGGCGAACCAGTGCAGGACGGGCGGGAGAGGGAGGATCTGCGGTGGGAAGGAGTAGACCGGCTGGTCGGGTGACTTCAGTGCCGAGGACACCAGGATCAGAAACGGCCCGATGAACAGGAGCGAGACGAGGGAGAGCAGCGTGTAGAAGAAGATCTTCGTACGGGTCTTCATAGGTCGGTCACCGTCCTCCCGCGTGTGACCTTGTAACTGACCAGCGACAGGACGATGAGAATCGCCCACAGGACCAGGCCCATGCTGTTGGCGTAGCCCACGTCGAACCGGCGGAACGCCTCGTCGTAGATGTAGTAGCCGAGGGTCATCGTCGAGTCCTGCGGCCCGCCCTGGGTCATCACGAACACCGAGGTGAAGACCTGCATCGAGTCGAGGGCCGCGAGCACGACCACGACCGCGACGTACGGGCGGATCAGCGGGACCGTCACGTACCAAAGCCGCTGCACCGGCCCCGCGCCGTCCACGTGCGCGGCCTCGTACAGCTCGCGCGGGATCGACTGCAGTCCGGCGAGATAGATCATCATGTAGTAGCCGAGTGACTTCCAGCTCTCGACGACGACGAGCGCGGGCAGGGCCCAACCGGGTTCGAGCAGGTACTGCACCGGCTGGTCGAGGATGCCGAGCGAGGTCAGCGCCCAGTTCAGGACGCCGCGCTGATGGAAGACGTAGTTCCAGGCGATGGCCACGGCCACCATCGAGGTGACGACGGGCAGGTAGTACAGGAGCCGGTACGCCTTGATGCCCCGCAGCGGCAGGTTGACCAGGACGGCCAGCAGCAGCGGCACGGCCACGAGGATCGGCAGCATCCCCAGCATGAACAGGAACGAGTTGGCGAGCGCGGTCCAGAACCGGGGGTCGTGCAGGAGGTGTTCGAAGTTGTCAAGCCCCACCCACCTGGCGGCCGACACCACCCGGTAGTCGTAGAAGGACAGTTGTACCGCCGTCACGGCCGGCCAGGCGAAGAAGACGCCGAGCAGCCCCAGCGCCGGCGTCAGGAACAGGTACGGAGTCGTCCGCCGATGCCGCGGTATCCGGCGCTTCGGCGGCGCCGGATCCGGCGGGCCGGCGCCGCGCCGCTCCTGCACCATGCGTTGCAGCGTGTGAGTCCTCGTCATGCCTCACCCTTCGTCGAGGCCGGACCGGGGCGGACCGGCAGTCCTGCGCGCTTCTCGATCGCCGGTCTGTGCAACCCCTTGACAGTGCGACAGCTACGAATAGCCTGTGTCCGAAACAGAGATTTAGGACAGCCGAAATTAGAAAGTGGGGGGAAAGTAGCCCCGCACGTACGGGCTGTCAAGGCTTCCTACGGCCCGTCACCTCACCGCCCGAAGCCGCCGGTTGACGCAGCACTCCGGCGGTCTGCACACACCTGGAGGTCTGCTGTGAGAACGGGCTCGCTGCGCCGACAAACCGCCCTCGCCCTGGCGGTAGTCGGCCTTGTCACCGCCTGCACCCCGGGCGCTCAGAAATCGTCCGACAACGCCCAGGACGACTCCGGTCCGGCCAGGATCGAGTTCTGGACGATCAACCTGAAGAAGAACTACAACGACTACATCCAGGGGATGATCGACCGCTACCACAAGGACCATCCGGACGTCACAGTACGCTGGGTCGACATCCCCGGCGCGGACGTCAAGCAGAAGCTGCTGTCGGCGATCGCCAGCGGTGACACCCCCGACGTCGTGAACCTCACCAACATCGACCTCGAGCAGTTCGTGCCGTCACTGGCCGACCTCGGCAAGTACGTCACGCCCGAGCAGCGCAAGCAGTACATCCCGTCGCTGATCGCACCGCTGCAGCGGGACGGCAAACTCGTCGCGATCCCCTGGTACAACGGCGGTGCGCCGATCGCCGTCGTCAACACCGACCTGGTGCGCAAGGCGGGACTGAACCCGCACGAGCCGCCCAAGACCTTCGACGAAGCGCTGAGCTGGGGAGCGAAGGTCCACCAGGCCAATCCGAAGACGTACGGCATGAACGGCATCCCGGACGCCTCCATCCTGCAGATGGAAGGCATCGACATCCTGACGGCGGACCGCAAGAAGGCGGCGTTCAACACCCCCGAGGCGGCGGCCGTCCTCGACAAGTGGCGTGCCGGCTTCAAGAACGGAGCCATCGCGCCCGGCGCCACCGTCAAGGACGAACGGCAGTACCCACAGACACTGGACAACCAGCAGGTCGCCTTCAGCGCGAACACCCTGCCGTTCAACCTGCTCAACATCCAGAAGAACGCCCCGGACGTCTACCGCAAGCTCGAGGTCGCGTCGGGCGCGGTCGGCGAAAGCGGCCGCTACCTGCTGCCCGACCAGCAGACGTTCGTCGTCCCGGCCGCGTCCAAGCACCGTAAAGCGGCTGCCGACTTCACCCTGTACATCACCAACGCGGCCAACCAGACAGCCTTCTGCAAGCTCGTACCGATCTACCCCTCCACCAAGGAGTCGCTGAAGGACCCCTTCTTCAGCACGTTCAAGCAGGGGAACCTCATGGACGAGGCACGCAAGGTGATCGCCGGTGAACTGCCCAAGCTGAAGCTCGGGTTCTACGGGACCGGCAAGGACGACGAGCTCAACGAGCGGTTCAGTGAGCACATCAGGGCCTTCCTCATCGGCTCGAAGTCCGCGAAGCAGACGCTGGGCGAGACCGAGAAGGAGTGGAACGACATTCTCGCCGGCAAGAGCTGACCCACATGTGCCGACCGGCCGCCGCGCGGCACGCACATCGACACGGGAGATCAGGAATGGATCAGGTACGAGTGGGCATCGTCGGCGCGGGCATCATGGGCCATGCGCACGCCGACGTGCTGCAGGGGCACCCGGGGGCCGTGGTCACCGCGGTCACCAGCCGCCGCCGTGGGCCGGCCGAGGAGCTTGCCGCCCACGTGGGCGGCGCCCGCGTCCACGCCGGCTACCAGGAGCTGGTCGCCGACGACGCCGTCGACCTGGTGATCGTCGCGACCCCTGACCACCTGCATGCCGATGTCGTCGTGGCCGCCGCGGAGGCCGGACGGCATGTGCTGGTCGAGAAGCCCTTCACCACCTCCGCCGTGGACGCCGACCGGGCGCTGGCCGCGGTCCGGAAGGCGGGCGTCAAGGCGATGACGGTGTTCAACCACCGGTGGGTGCCGTCCTACGCACAGGCCAAGGACCGGATCGCGGCCGGAGACATCGGCACTCCGGTCCTCGGATACGCCCGCAAGAACGACCGCATCCACGTGCCCACGCGGATGATTCCCTGGGCCGCGGACACCACGGTCTCGTGGTTTCTCTCCAGCCATGACATCGACCTCGTGTGCTGGCTCTTCGACGACCAGGTCGAAGAGGTCTACGCCAACGCGGTGCGCGGACGGCTGGCCGGCCTCGGTTTTGACACCCCGGACGCCATCCAGGCCCAGGCACGCTTCCGCAGCGGCGGCGTCGCGACGTTCGAGGCCTGCTGGATCTACCCGGACACCTTTCCCACGATGACCGACTCGTTCGTCGAGATCGTCGGCAGCGACGGAGTCATCCACCTCGACCGCAAGGTCGAGCAGATCGAGATCGCCACCGCCACGGCTCACGAATACCCCCGCAATCTGCTGCAACGCACGGTGCACGGACGTCCGGCCGGAGCGGTCGCCGAGGCCGTGTGGCACCTCGTCGACTGCATCACCGACGACACCGAGCCGCTCGTGAGCCTGGAGAGCTCACGGCATGTCACCGCGGTACTGGAAGCCATCCACCGTTCCATCGAAACCGGTGCGCCCGCGTCGGTGGCGGAATCGACGGTGGCGCACCCACCGGAGGCGGACTGAATGGCGGTCGAGAAACCACCACACGTCGATGAAGCGAGGATGCGGCACATCACCGACGCCGCTCTCCTCGCCGGCCTCGACGCAGGCAAGCCGCAACTCGCGGCCGTCACAGCTGCGGTCACCGCCGGGGACGTACCCGCCGCGCTCGCCGTGCTGCGAGGGCATCTCGCCGGCCGCAGGGAACCCGCGCCGGCCCTCGACACGGTCCGGTGGGCCTCCCACGTCGCCGGCACCGATGCGGCCGCGCGGGTGATCGCCACCGCCGACGGGCTGCTCACCGGGCGCATAGACTTCACCGACCCGGCGCACGGCAAGTCCGGCCTGTACGGCTACCACTACCTGTACTGGGCTCAGCCGCTGGTGCACGCCGCGGCCCTCACGGGCGACGAGCGGTACGTCCGTCGGTTCGCCGGGATCGTCGACGCGTGGTACGCGAGCCGGGACCACGTCCGCGGTGAGTGGCCGGGCCTGCACCCGGTCTGGTACACCCTCGGTGTCGCCGGCCGGTCCCAAGTTCTCATCCAGGCGCTCCGCGTACTGGGAACCTCGGTGGCGCTGCCGGACGGCACCTGGCTGTCGATCGTCAAGACGCTGCTGGGCGGGGCGCGCTGGCTGGCCGAGGAGCACGACACGTTCCGGCATGGCAACTGGCAACTCACCGGCTGTTCCGTCCTCGCTCAGATCGCGGCGTTCCTGCCGGAGTTCGCCGAGTCGGCCGGCTGGGCCGAGGTCGCGCGTGCCCGGCTGGACGAGCACTTGGAGCTGGACGTCTACGCCGACGGCGGGCACTACGAGCGCACGCCGTCATACCACACGATGTGCCTGGGCTCCCTGCAGATCGCGGCCGTCGTGGGCGAGCAGTACCTCGGCTGGGATCTCGCGGCGCATCCGCGGTTCGCGGCCATGCACGACTGGCTGCTGTCCCTGACCGCACCGCCCGGCTGGGTGCCGCCCTTCAACGACTCGCACCAGGTGTGGAGCGGCGAGCACCTGCTGCGCGGCCACTACCTCCTCGGCCGTCCGGCGTACAAGGAGCTCGCGCAGCGCACGCTGTCCGCCGAGCGGATCCGCGAGGTCCTCGCCTGGCTGCCCGCGCGGCCCGGCCGCGGCGCTCCGGCGGACGAGTTCGCCGCGGCGCCGGCCGCGCGCCCACCGGCCGGATCGACGTTGCTCCCGCAGAGCAAGTTCGCGGTGCTGCGGGCGGAAGGCGGGGACACCATCGACGCTGACAGCCTGTACGCCACGGTCAACTGCGGCCCGTTCATCGAGCACGAGCTGGAGAGCCACAGCCATCTGACCGCGGTCGATCTGCTGCTGTGCGGGTACGGCGAGCCCCTCGCCTGGGAGGCCGGCGGCCCGGACAGCTATGACGACCCTCGCTACCACTCGTGGTACCGCTCGACCCGCGCGCACAACACGGTGACGCTGCCGGACCAGGACATGGCCGAGGACCACGACGCCGAGGTCGAGGTGTTCGCCGCGCTCCCGCCGGCTGACGTGCTGGTCGCCGTGCACACCGGACACGGCACCCCCCACCGCCGCACGGTGATCTTCATCCGGCCCGGTGCGGCAGGGGCCGGATACTGGTTGGTCACCGACGAGTTGGAGGGGGCGGGCCCCTTCCAGTGGCTGCTGCACGCGCCCCGCCCGTGGACGCCGTCGGGCACCCACCGGCACGGCTACCACACCGCCCGGGGACCGGGCCTGCTCGTCCTTCCCACCGCACCACACCGGGTGCACGAGGTGCGGACGAGCGAGGGCCCTTGCACCGTCCCGGACCCCGCGACCGGCGGCTCGGCCCCTGGCACGCTGCACGGCCTGGCCTTCGGCTACGACGCCGGATCGGCCGCCGCCGTCGTTCTCGCGCCGTTCCGCGAGACCCCGCCCCCGGTGACGGTGACCACCGACGGCCGGGACGTCCTGGTGCGCACCGCCCAGACGACCGACCGGATCGGACCCGGCCGGCTGGTACGGGTCGGCGCGGAGGGTGTGCGCGGCGCCGCGCTGTGGCAGGGCGACCGGCTGGAGCACGAGGGCCGGCTGCTGCTCGCCGGTCGGGGCATCACCTCGGCCGGCCTTACCCGGACCGCCGACCGGCTGACCGTCACCGCCGAGTGCCGCGCACGGACGACGCTCACGGTGGGCGAGCCCTCGGCGCGGCAGGTCCGACTGGGCGGCGTCATCCTGCCCGAGGCCACCCACGACGCCGGCGGAGATCCGGTCCGCGTCGTACTGCCCGCCGCCGGCCGTTGGACCGTCGACATCGAAAGGAACCGGTGACCGATGCAGCCGACCCGTACAGGGCCCTCCTTCCCCCCAACGCCGGTTCGCACCCGTCCATGGCCCGAGTGGCCGATACCCGACGCCGGCGGACGTGCCCGGCTTCTCGAGGCGTTCGACAGCGGGGGGTGGAACGGCGTGGCCGCCCCCGCGGTCGTGGAGTTCGAAGCGGAATTCGGCCGCTATCAGAACGCCGGTCACGCCGTCACCTGCGTCAACGGCACTGTGAGCCTGGAAATCGCCCTGTCCGCACTGGGTGTCGGATCCGGCGACGAGGTGATCGTGCCGCCGTACACCTTCCTGGCCACCGCGACGGCCGTGCTCGGGGTCAACGCCCTGCCGGTGTTCGCCGACATCGACCCCGAGACGTACTGTCTCGACCCCGACGCGGTCGAAGCAGCCATCGGGCCGCGAACCGCCGCGGTGATCTGCGTGCACCTCGGTGGCCACCCCGCCGACCTGGACCGGCTCACCGACATCTGCGAACGGCACGGCGTCGCCCTCATCGAGGACGCCGCCCACGCGCACGGCGCGCGGTGGCGTGACCAGCCGGTGGGGACATTCGGGCAGTACGGATCGTGGTCGTTCCAGGGATCGAAGAACCTCACCGCCGGCGAGGGCGGTGCGCTGACCACCAACGACGACGCGCTCGCCGTCGCGGCCCGGGAGATCCGCAACTGCGGGCGGGCCGAGGGCGGCGCCTGGTACGACCACCACCGGTTCGGCGGGAACTGGCGGCTCACCGCCTTCCAGGCCGCGCTGCTCTCGGCCGGCCTGGAACGGCTGCCAGGCCAGGTGGAACGGCGCGAGGAGTGCGCCGCCCATCTGGACGAGCACCTGGCACGCATCGAGGGCATCCGCCCGCTGCGCCGCGACCCCCGCGCCACGACGCACGCCCACCATCTCTACCTCTTCCGCTACGACGCGGAGGCGTTCGGCGGACTGCCCCTGGACGCGTTCACCGCAGCGCTGCGGCACGAGGGAATCCCCGCGATGCCCGGTTATCCGCGACCGCTGAACCGGCAGCCGCTCTTCGCGGAGCGGCGGTTCGACCAGCGCGCCACGGGATGGCGTCCGGAGTATCCGCCGACCCGGTTCGACCGGCTCGACCTTCCCGTGTGCGAGCGGGCCTGCGGCGAGACGGTATGGCTGCCGCACCACGTACTGCTCGCGCCGCCCGGGGAGATGAGCGACGTCGTGGAGGCCGTGGACGTGGTACGGAGGAGGCGGCTCGCGTCGTGACCTCCGGGCCCGGCGTCGAGTTGATCGACGCGAACGCGATGCTCGGCCGGCTGCCGACCACCGACGTGGGTGGGGGCAGCACGGCGGACCTGACCAAGACCATGGACCGCATGGGCATCCGCCAAGCCGTGGTCACCCACACCGCGGCGTGGCGGCACGACCCGCCCACCGGCAACCGGCTCCTGCTGCGGGAGGCAGCGGATCAGCCGCGGCTGCTGCCGTGCTGGGTGGTGCTGCCGGACACCTGCGGGGAGACGGGGCCGCCGGAGCGGTTCCTCGCCGAAGCGGAGCGGGGCGGCGTGGTGGCCGTCCGGGCGTATCCGGCCGACCACGGTTACCACCTCGGCGGTCGCTCGGCCGCCCGGCTGCTCGACGCCCTGGCTGAGGCACGACTGCCGCTGTTCGTCGACGCGGAGCAGCTGACGTGGACGGAGGTGGAGCAGATCGCGACCGTTCACGCTGACCTGCCCATCGTGGTCTGCCGTACCGGCTACCGGGCGCTGCGGGAACTCGCCGGCGTGCTCGCGCGAACCGGCAACGTTCACGTCGACCTCTCCGGGCTGTCCAGCCATCTGGGAGTGGACTGGCTGGCCGAGCGGTTCGGCGCCGAGCGGCTGATCTTCGGTACGGGACTGCCGGTCCGGGATCCCGCCGACGCGGTGACCGGGCTGCTGTGGTCGGAGCTGGATGACGTCCAGGCTGCGGCGGTGGGCGGGGGCAACCTGCGCCGGCTGCTGCGGTGTCAGGAGGCTGCATGACCCACCCACCCCACCGTGCGAGCGGTGCGCCCGGGGACACGTCCGGCTCGGCGGTCTGGGACCCGGCCGCCGATGTCTTCGCGCGCCGCCCGATCACCGGGATCGACGTCGTCGACGCCCATGCCCATCTCGGCCCGTACAGCCGGTTCTTCACCCCCGACCCCGGCGCCGAGGCGATGATCCGAGTGATGGACCGCTGCGGAGTACGTCAGGCCATCCTGTCGGCCACCCTCGCCATCGAACTGGACACCCGCGCCGGAAACGACGAGACCGCCGCCGCGATCGCCCGCCACCCGGACCGGCTGGCCGGCTATCTCACCGTCAACCCCTTCCAGGACCCCGAAGAGGAGATCGCCCGGTTCGCGGACCATCCCGGCATGGTGGGCGTCAAACTCCACCCGGACCTGCACGAGTACCCGATCACCGGACCGCGGTACGCGCCCGTGTGGGAACTGGCCGAACGCACCGGACGGCCGGTGCTCACCCACACCTGGACCGGCTCGGCCTTCGACGACCCCGGCATGGTGGCGGAAGTGGCCGAACGACACCCGGGGGCGCGCATCCTGCTCGGCCACTGCGGCGCCCTGCCCCATGGCTACGCACGCGTCATAGAACTGGCCGGGAGCCACCCGAACCTGTATCCGGAGATCTGCGGCTCGTACTTCACCGGGGCCTGGCTGATCCGCATGGTCGCCGAACTGGGCGCCCACCGCGTCGTCTACGGCTCGGACTTCCCCTTCATCGATCTGCGTCACTCCATAGGGCGGGTGATCTTCGCCGACCTCGACCCGCTGGAGCGGGCCGCGGTCCTCGGCGGCACCATCCGCTCCCTGCTGACCCCCACCGCTTCTCAACCCGACGAGGTGACCCTGTGAGACTCGCCAGCATCCGCGTCCCCGGCGGGCCGCGGCCTGGAATCGGCGTGGCCGTCCCCGACGGCTGGTCGGTGGTCCGTGTCGACCTGCTGGATCCGGCGGCTCCCGAGACCGTCCTCGGCCTCCTTTCGCTGCCGGGCGAAGAGCAGCGCCGCTACGCCCGGCTGGCCGCCGAGGCCGCCGGCCGATCCGGGCATCCGGCGGTCACCCCCTTGGAGCAGACACCGCTCGGTCCGCCCGTACAGCCGTCCCCGAAGGTGATCTGCCTCGCCCTCAACTACCGGGCCCACGCCGCGGAAGGCGGCTTCGTGGCCCCGAAGCGGCCGGTGATCTTCTTCAAGGGACCGAACAGCCTCACCGGGCACGGCGCGGACATCGCCGTGCCGCCCATCACCCGCCGCATCGACCACGAGGGCGAGCTGGCCGTGGTCATCGGCCGCCGCTGCAAGGGCCTCACCGACGGGAACTGGCAGGAGGCCGTGGCCGGGTACGCGGTGATGAACGATCTCACCGCGAGGGACCTGCAGTTGGCCGACATCGAGGCGCGCCACCCGTGGGACTTCTCCAAGAGCATCGACGGCTACGGTCCGATCGGCCCGTGGCTGGTGACGCCGGACGAGGTACCCGACCCGCAGGCGTTGGACCTGGAGGTCCGAGTCGACGGCGAGCTGCGGCAGAAGTCCACCACCGGCCGGATGATCTTCGGCGTACGCGAGCTGCTCACGTACATCTCGTCCGTCGTGACGTTGGAACCCGGCGACATCATCGCCACCGGCACCCCGGACGGCATCGGTCCGGTACCGGACGGGTCGACGGTCGAGGTACGTGTGGGACACCTCGGCGTTCTGCGCAACCGCGTCGTCTTCGACCGCGAATCCCCCCGTGGGCCGGCCGTGAGCTCTCCCGATGAGCAGGACCGCTCGGCCGACCCCGTTCAGGAAGGAGGCGAGCCGGCATGAGCGACCGTCTGGCACGCGATGGCGGAACCCCCGTGCGGAGCACGCCGTTCCCGAGCGCCATGGATCCGCAGGGCCGGACGTTCGGACCTGCGGAGGCAGAGGCTCTGGCCCGCGTCATCGGCTCCGCCCGTCTGTCGTCCAACGGGGGTACGGAAGTCGCCGCGCTGGAGCGGGAGTTCGGCGCGATGTACGGCACACCACACGCCGTGGCCTGCACATCGGGTACGGCGGCCCTGCACCTGGCGGTAGGAGCGGTCGATCCCGCGCCCGGCGACGAAATCATCACCACGCCGGTCACCGACTTCGGCACGGTCATCCCGATCCTGGCGCAGAACGCGGTACCGGTCTTCGCCGACGTCGACCCGCTCACCGGCATCCTCGACCCGGCGAGCGTGGCGGCGTGCATCTCCGAACGCACCCGGGCGATCATCGCCGTGCATCTGATGGGGGCGCCCGCACCGGTCGACGACCTGGCCGCGATCGCCCGCCGGCACGGCCTGATCCTGATCGAGGACTGTGCCCAGGCGTACCTCACGGAGTTGCCCGACGGTTCCTACGCCGGCACCCGCGGGCACATCGGGTGCTTCAGCCTGCAGCAGTACAAGCACGTCACCTGTGGAGACGGCGGGCTCGCGATCAGTGGCGACGATCAGCTGGCTCAGCGGATGCGGCTGTTCGCCGACAAGGGCTGGCCACGAGACACCGGCGAGCGGACCCATCTGTCGTTCGGCATGAACTACCGGATGACCGAGTTGCAGGCCGCCGTGGCACGGGTGCAGCTGACGAAGCTGGGCGGTGTCGTGGCCCGCCGCAGGGCCGCAGCCGGCCGACTGGTCGCCGGTCTGCAGAAGCTGGAGGGGCTGCACCTGCCGAACGAGCTCGACCGGCACGCGGTATGGCTCTTTCCGGTGGTGCTCGACCCCGACGTGGCCGGTGGCACCAACACCGAGTACGCCGAGGCGCTCGAGGCCGAGGGGGTTCCGGTGTCCGCCGGTTACCTGAGCCGCCCGGTGTACCGCTACCCGGTGCTGTCCCGCAAGCGCCTCTACGGCGGCGTCGGCTTCCCCTTCACCTGCCCGCCCGCGCGCCGCGACTGGCAATACGATGACGGCCTGTGCCCGAACGCCGAGGAGCTGATCGACCGGACCTGGCTGATCGTGCACTGGAACGAGGCCTACTCCGACGCCGACGTGGACGACATAGCGACCGCGTTCCGCAGGGTGCACAGCGCATTGCGCAGCACGGGGCCGGCCGTGTGAGCCGACGGTGAGGCGTATCGGGTCGATCTTCCCGGCCGGTGCCGCGTTCGGCCTGGCGGCGGCCGGCCGGGTCGAGAGGTGACAGGGGCACCGCTGCGGCCGGGCCCACCGGAGGAGGGGGCGATGGGCGATGGGCGATCGGCGATAATGACGTGCTGAAGAGAGTCTGGAGCGGGGTAGGGACTGTCACCACCCCTGTCCCCTCAAAGCGGCCATCGGCACCGCCATTGCGGAAGCTGGTCCGATTCAAGAGTGGGAGCTCAGGGTGAGCGACGCCTACGGAGGGGCGATCCCGTACCGGCCTGTCGTCGGCGTGGTCGGGCCGGCCGACCTGGTCGAACAGATCATGCACCTCGGTGCCGACATGTCCGGGGACGGGGTCGAGTGGCGCCTCGTCGGCGTGGCTTACCACGACGAGACCGAAGTGGCGCGGGAGCTGGCCCGAGTGGAACCGGATCTCGACGTCTGCCTGTTCGCCGGTCCGCTGCCGTACGACCTGGCGCGCAAGGCGGGTGAGATCAACGTGCCTGCCACCTTCATCCCGCTCTCCGGTTCCGCCCTGTACGGCACGCTGCTGCGGGCGGCATTGGATGGCCGTCACGAGATCCGCCGGCTCAGCGTCGACTCGATCCCGCACCGAGAGATCGAGGACGCCTACACCGACGTCGGGCTGCCGATCGACGACGTCCACGTCCTGGAGTACCAGAACCCAAACTCCCCGGCGGAGTTCGTGGCGTTCCACGAGGAGCTGTACCGACGCGGCACCACGACCGTGGCGCTGACCTGCGTGCGATCAGTCGCCCACCGCTTGTCGGCCTCCAATGTGCCGGTACTGCGGATGATGCCGACCACGGCGACGATCCGGACCGCGCTGCGCACAGCGGCCCTGCTCGGCATCGGCAACCGGCTGGAGGACTCACAGATCGCGATCGGCATCGTCGAGGTACCGGCCGTGGCCGGCGGACCGCTGAGGACGGCGGGCGACCTCGGATACCAGGAACTGCGGCTTGCCCTGCACCGGTTGCTGCTCGACGAGGCGCGTGCCATGGGCGCGACGGTGCTCCCCCGTGACGATCACAGTTACCACGTCATCGCGACCTTCGGATCGGTGGTGGCGGCGACTCGGGACTTCAGTGTCCTGCCCTTCGTCGAGACGGCACGCAGGGAGCTGGGGCTGGATGTGGAGCTCGGCATCGGCCTGGGCATGACCGCTCGTGACGCCGAGGCGAACGCCCGGACCGCCATGTCCCGGGCGCGGGGCGAGGGCGGCCAGCAGAGCTACGTCGTGGGGCACGACGGCCACGTTCTGCAGCTGTCGGGGCGTTCCCGCACCCGCCGTGCCGCGTACGACGACACCCGCGCCAAAGCCCTGGACACCATGACACGGCTGGTCGACGCACTCCGCGACACCGGTGGGGCGACGGAATCCGGCCCCGTCGTGGTGGACGCCACCATCGTGGCCGAGCTGCTCGCCGTTACACCGCGGACGGCCCGCCGCCTGCTGGCGTCGCTGGTGGAGTTGGGGCTCGCCTGGCAGATGCCGCCGCTGCGCACACCCGGCCCCGGTAGGCCGCGCCAGACCTACCGTCTGCTCCTCGAACGGTTCGAGGAGACGGACACCACCCGGGCCTGAGCCACCGCGGAAGGCAACGGCGCCGCCCCCGCCAGACCCTGGTGGAGGTCGCCGCCCTTCGCTTCCGCGACCCCCTCTGCCGGTTCGGGGGTGGTCGAACAGGTCGGTGTTCCGGGGCGAGGGCCTGCACACCGTCTCCCGGCGACGCGGGCGTAGACCTCGCTTCCGACCAAACTTTCATGGGCGCCGAGCAGAGCACGATGAGTCAGGGGTCGTCGCCGAAGAGCGGTACGTCGGCCGGGGCCAGGTCGGGTCGAATGCGCTGGTGCCGGACGGGGTGTCGCGTGGTCGGAGCGTCCCAGCAGCAGGGTGCGGGGCTGGGTGAGCCTGCCGGTGATCGCGCCGACGACCGCGTCCTCGGTCTGCTGCATCCACTGGTGAAGAGCTCGTATTCGAAGAGTGCGGTATTCCGCTTGCATGTGTGTGGCCCGCACAGCCTCTGCAGGGAGAAAAATGGTGGCCGCTCATCGGCCACGATGCTGGGATGGCGCGATGCACCATGAGGCGTCGGTGATCGTGGATCGGGGTCAGTACCAGGATGCGGTGACTCCCTGGGAGCAGGAGGCTTGGCGGACTGCTGCCCTCGGCTGGGTGGCGGACGAGCTCGCCGCACGTGGTCTGCGGGCGACCGGCCATTGGGAGGTGCGACTGCGACCTTGGTCTGTCCTGGTGCGGGTACCTGTCGAGGGGCGTGACGATGTCTGGTTCAAGGCGAATCCGCCGGCCAGCGCCTTCGAAGGCGCGCTGACCGCGGCGTTGGCTCGCTGGGTGCCAGAGCACGTACTGGAGCCACTCGCCGTCGACGCCGACCATGGCTGGTCGCTGCTGCCCGACGGAGGCGAGCTCTTCAGGAACGTGCTCAACCGGGAGGCTGTCGATCCCCGTGCATGGGAAGACCTTCTCCGCCAGTACGCGGGCATGCAGCACACCCTGATTCCGCACGCACGAGAGATCGAAAAGCTCGGTGTTCCCAGCGCACGTACCACTGCGTTGCCCGACGTCTTCGACAGACTGGTCGAGGAGAACTCCGCGCTGCAGTCAGACGAGCGTAGGAGACTTGCGGAACTTCGGCCACTCCTCGTGGAATGGTGCACGGAGCTTGCGGCCGTAGGCATCGCGGACTCCCTTGACCACTCAGACCTGCACGACGGCCAGCTCTTCAACCCGGAACCGGGTCGGTTCACCTTCTTCGACTGGGGCGACGCTGCCGTCTCCCATCCCTTCTGCAGCCTGCTGGTCCCTGCCCAAAGGGCCTGCGCACGATACGGGCCAGACGTACTGCCACGGCTGCGCGACGCCTATCTGGAGCCCTGGACGGGTGCCGGCCGAACGACAGCAGAACTACGACGGGCAGTGAGCCTTGCGTGGCGACTGGGTGCCCTTGGACGTGCCTGTTCTTGGGGCCGACTGTTTCCGGCTGCGTCCGGCGGCGCCGATGCTGCTGGAGCTGCGAAAAGTGCCCGCTGGCTGCTGGAACTCTTCAATGATCCACCGGTCTAGACGGCGGTGGCTCGAAGCGAGGTCGAGGTGTCCAGTGCCAGCGCCGAACCAGCGTTGGGGCTGGCGGGCGGCGAGGTAGTCGGACCAGCTGTCGCCGGCGCCGTGAACAGAAGCGATGCTCAAGTGCCCGCGTTGGCTCCGCTCGATCAACAGGGACGTCGCGTACCCGCGCTGCGGTCGTACCGGTTTTGCTGAGCGGGCCTCGCAGGGGCTCGCAAGAGCGGTGGGCATCCCGAGGACGTCCGACGATGCGCCCCCATGTCGCCAATGACCCCGATTCATCACATTGGGGCAGGATAAGGCGATTTCCCTGCCGGTTCCTTCCCGCGCGATTGATGATCAACCTGCGGCATCCGGCGCACCAGCACGCATCCCGTTGCCCTCGTGAGCCCACGCCGCACAGCTCAAGCGACGAGCAGAAAGGGGGACTGCATGCACCTCACTCCGCACGAACAGGAACGATTGCTGGTCCATGTGGCGGCGGACGTCGCCCGGCGACGCCGTGAGCGCGGGCTGCGGCTCAACTATCCCGAGGCGATGGCCCTGTTGACGGCGCACGTGTACGAAGAGGCACGGGCCGGTGCGACGGTCGACTCGGTCATGGAGTCGGGCCGTCATGTGCTGACGCGTAGTGAAGTCATGGAAGGCGTCCCGGAGATGATCGCCAACGTTCAGGTCGAGGCGACGTTCCCTGACGGGACCAAGCTGGTGACCATTCACGACCCGTTCGACGAGCCGACGGGGGAAGTGGACATCCATCCGGGCAAGTTGGAGCTTCTTCCGGAGGACGAGAAGTTCGCGGTGGCGTTCAACGAGGGCCAGGTGCCCGTGGACCTGCCCGTGAGGAACTGCTCGGACCGCCCGGTCCAGGTCGGCTCCCACTATCACTTTGCCGAGGTCAACGAGGGGCTCGTCTTCAACCGCGATGCTGCGCACGGCATGCGGCTGCACATCGCGTCCGGTACGTCGGAGCGATTCGAGCCCTGTGACGAGGAGTGCACCGTGCAGCTGGTGCCCATCGCGGGCGACCGCATCGTCAGGGGACTTCAGGCCGGGAAGAGCGAGGAGGGGACGCAACTCGATGGTCAGCGAGACTGAAGAGACTCCGGGCCTGCTGAAGCGGTCCAGGTACGCCGACCTGTATGGTCCGACCGCCGGCGACCGGGTGCGGCTCGCCGACACCGGCCTGGTCGTCAGGATCGACGCGGACTGGTGCGGCGGTCCCGGTCGCTGCGGCGACGAGATGATTTTCGGCGGCGGCAAGGTGATCCGCGAGTCGATGGGCCAGTCGCACGTCCCGCGTGACGATCCCCGCAAGCCGGTGGACACGGTGATCACCGGTGCGCTGATCCTGGACCACTGGGGCGTCGTGAAGGCCGACGTCGGTCTGCGCGGCGGCCGGATCCAGGCGATCGGCAAGGCCTACAACCCCGAGACGATGTCGCCGAGGCCCAACGACGACGCCCGTTCTTCGGACTTCATCGTCGGACCCGAAACCGAGGTGATCTCCGGAAACGGTCGGATCCTGACCGCGGGCGGCGTCGACACCCACGTGCACTTCCTGTGCCCCGGGCAGATCCACGAGGCGCTCGCGTCGGGCGTAACCACGCTGATCGGCGGCGGCACCGGACCCGCCGAGGGCAGTACGGCCACCACCGTGACCCCCGGTAAGTGGCACATGCAGCGGATGTTCGAGGCGCTCGACTCCTATCCGGTCAACATCGGTCTGCTCGCCAAGGGCAGCACAGTGTCACAGAAGGCGCTGCGCGACCAGGTCGCGGCCGGCGCCCTCGGTTTCAAGATCCACGAGGACTGGGGCGCGACACCTGCGGTGATCGACGCGGCGCTGCAGGTGTGCGACGAGACCGGCGTCCAAGTCGCCCTGCACGCCGACTCGTTGAACGAGTCCGGGTTCGTGCAGAACACACTCGCCGCCACCAGGGACCGCGCGATCACGGACAGGGACAAGTACCGCAGCCTGCACGTCTTCCACGTCGAAGGTGCCGGCGGCGGCCATGCACCCGACATGATCAGCTTGGTGGGCCAGCCGAACGTCCTGCCCGCCTCGACGAACCCGACCCGGCCTCTGACGGTCAACACCGTCAAGGAGCACGTCGACATGATGATCGTGTGCCACCACCTCAACCCCGAGATCGAGGCGGACATGGCGTTCGCCGACTCGCGGATCCGGCCCTCCACCATGGCCGCCGAGGACCTGTTGCACGACATGGGGGCCATCTCGATGATGTCCTCCGACGCACAGGCCATGGGGCGCATCGGTGAAATGATCATGCGGACCTGGCAGACCGCGCACGTCATGAAGTCCCGCTACGGTCACCTCGGCCAGGACAGTGCAGAAGCAGACAACTTCCGGGCACGGCGCTACATCGCCAAGTACACGATCAACCCGGCCATCACCCACGGCATCGACGACGAGGTCGGTTCCGTCGAAGCAGGCAAGCTCGCGGACCTGGTGCTGTGGGAGCCGAAGTTCTTCGGTGTGAAGCCGCACATGGTCATCAAGGGCGGCCAGATCGCGTACGCGCAGATCGGTGACGCCAACGCATCGATTCCGACGCCGCAGCCGTTCCTGCCGCGTCCGGTGTGGGGGTCCTGCGGCCGGTCCTCGAAGGCGAACTCCTTCAACTTCGTGCCGGAGCTGGCCGTCGACGGCGAGCTGTCCCGGATCGGGCTGCTCAAGCCGCTGCGCGCGATCAAGTCCACCCGTGAGGTGACCAAGGCCAGCATGGTGCACAACGACGGCCTGCCGGAGATCGTCATCGACCCCGACACCTTCGACGTCACCATCGGCGGCGCCACCACCTCCGACGTACGCACCACGGTGGACGGGCAGCTGGTCGGACGGCACTACGTCACCGAACTGCCCATGGCCCAGCGCTACTTCCTGTTCTGATCTCCTGTGCGGCCCGGCCATGCCGACTCGGCCGGGCCGCCTGTCCCTGTGAAAGGCAGGCCACTGACCTCATGAGCCGTGCTGCCCTGCTCGTCCTGGCCGACGGCCGCTTTCCCGCCGGTGGGCATGCCCACTCCGGGGGTGTGGAGGCCGCGATTGCCTCGGGAGACGTACACGACACCGCGAGTCTGGAAGCGTTCTGCCGGGGGCGTCTGCACACCGCCGGGCTGACGGCGGCCGGGCTCGCCGCCGCAGCGGCCACCGGATACCATGCCCTGGCGCTGGACGAGGCCGCCGACGCCCGTACGCCCATGCCGGCGCTGCGGCAGGTCGCGCGCAGGTTGGGTCGGCAGATGATGCGCGCGGCCCGTGCCACCTGGCCCTCAGCCCACCTCGACCGGCTCGCCCGCGACCGGCCGCAGGGAGCGCACCAGCCGGTCGTCCTCGGCGTCGCGGCCCGCGCCGCCGGACTGACGCCGTTCGACGTCGCGCAGGGCGCCGCGTACGAGAGCGTCGGCGGGCCCGCGACCGCAGCGGTACGGCTGCTGAGCCTCGACCCGTTCGACGCGACCGCGCTACTGGCGAGGCTCGCCGGTGACGTCGACGACGTCGCCCGAACCGCGGCCGACGCAGCGGGGCGTGTCGCCGTCGAGGGCATCAGCGTTCTGCCTGCCGCGTCCTCTCCGCTGCTGGACATCACCGGCGAGCAGCACGCCGCCTGGACCGTCCGTCTCTTCGCATCCTGAACTACTCTTCGCTGACCTGGAGTTGCCGTGCATCTCGAGCATCCCGCGACCATGCCCCACCGCCACACCCACAGCGCCGACGCGCTGCGCCCCGACGGCAGCCGCCGTGCGATGCGGGTCGGACTCGGCGGGCCCGTCGGCTCGGGCAAGACCGCGACTGTCGCCGCGCTGTGCCGGGCGCTGCGGGACCGGTTGTCCATCGCCGTGGTCACCAACGACATCTACACGCGCGAGGACGCCGAGTTCCTGCGCCGCGAGGCCGTGCTGCCGCCGGAACGGATCACCGCCGTGGAGACCGGCGCCTGCCCGCACACCGCGATCCGCGACGACATCTCCGCCAACCTCGAAGCGGTCGAGCAGCTGGAGCAGACGCTCCAACCGTTGGACCTGATCCTGGTCGAGTCCGGGGGAGACAACCTCACCGCAACCTTCTCGCGCGGTCTCGTCGACACTCAGCTGTTCGTGATCGACGTGGCGAGCGGCGACGACATTCCCCGCAAGGGCGGGCCCGGCATCACCACCGCCGACCTCCTCGTGGTCAACAAGACCGACCTCGCACCCTATGTCGGCGCCGACCTGGACACCATGGCGGCCGACGCGAAACAACAGCGCGGCGGTCTGCCGGTCGCCTTCACCAGCCTGGTTTCGACCGACGGGATCCGCCCGGTCGCCGACTGGGTCACCGGGCGCCTCGCCGCGTGGCGTGCCGGGGCCGCCGCGTGACCGGCGCCGCGCAGCTGTCGGCCACGACACCCGCCCCGACCCGGTTCCAGCCGAGAGCCGGTGGAAGTGACGCTGAGGAGAAGCGAGCAGCCGAGCATCCATCTTCGGTCGAGGAGTACATGCCCGGCGTCCACCCCAGTTCCCAGAGCCGCGCGCCCGCTGACCATGCCCCCGTCCCCCACCCCACCGGCGTCCACGCCACTTCCCGTATCCGTGCCGCGCACAACGGCCGCGCGACGACGCTCCCGCTCCTGCACAGCGACGGTCCCTTCCATCTGCGCCGGCTCAAATCCCGTGACGGGCGGGCGCGGGTCAACGTGATCGGGGCCATGAGCGCGCCGCTCGGCGGGGACCGCCTCGAGCTCGCCGTCGCGGCCGAGGCGCGGGCCGAGCTGGAGGTGACCACGGCCGCCGCCACCATCGCCCTGCGCGGCTCCACCACCGCCCCCGCCACCTACGACGTACGGCTCACCGTCGGCGCGGACGCGTCCCTGAACTGGCTGCCGCAGCCGTTGATCAGTACCCGAGGCAGCACCCTGCACCAGTCGTACATCGTGGAGCTCGCCTCCACCTCCCGTCTACTCCTGCGGGAGGAACAGCTCCTCGGCCGCACGGCGGAACCGCCCGGCCACCTCTCCACCCGCTTGACCGTGCGGCGCGACGGCCGTCTCCTCCTCGACCAGCACACCGCCTACGGTGGTCCGGCACCGGCGTGGGACGGTCCCGCCGTCCTGGGCCGGCACCGCGCCGCCGGACAACTCCTCGTCGTACACCCCGATGTGGCCGCAGGCCAGGAGCCGTTTTTCATCGGTGACGAACCGGCGGGGGGATACGGCGTCCTAGCCCCGCTCGCCGGCGGCCCGGCGCTGCTCGCCACCGCCGTAGCACCGACGTCGGCCCACCTGCGCCGCCTCCTGGACACGGCCCTCGCACACGCCCTGACCGCGCAGGGGTAGGCCATCTTGCACGTTCCCGAAACGCGCCGCCCAGATCACCGTCCGGCAGCGGCGTGGATCGGCCCACCGGCTCCACCGTCCTTCAGCGCCGAGCAGTACAAGGCCCGCAAAGTGATCGAGCGCCGCCTCAGCAGGCTCAAGCAGTTACCGGTCGTTGCCACCCGGTCCGACCAGCCGGGCGCCCGCTACCTCGCTGGAGTCCACCTCGCCGTGGGCGGCGCCACCCGCCGGAACAGCTGCCACACCTCGTCCGGAAGGCAGCCGCCTGACCAGGTCTGCCATGAACCACTCAACAACCCAACAGCACCAAAAGAGACGACGTCTTCTCAGTTACCCGGGCCTGGGCATCCAGCTCGGCGCTCGAGTCCTGGCCGAGATCGGCGACGACCGTGAGCCGTTCGCCGACGCCCGCGGTCTCAAGGCCTAATGATGATCTCAGCGTCAGGCTGCTGGGAGAACGCCTGCGCCACCGCCTCGGCGAGGTCGTCGGTGGTGGCGGTGGCCGGTTGGCGCGCCGACTTCGACGCCGCCGACCTCGACGGCAGCGCGGCCGCCTCCCGGGCCCTCGCCGACGAGGCGACCCGGGTGCTCGACGGCCGCGTCGACATCCTGGTCAACAACGCCGGGATCTATCCGGCTCGACCACCCCGGACACCGACGAGGAGACCTTCGACCAGGTCTATGCCGTCAACGTCAACGCGCCGTTCTTCCTGACCGCATCCCTCGCCCCGGCCATGGCCGACGCGGGCGGCGGCGCGATCATCAACCTCGGATCGTGGATCGCCCGTCTGGGTATCCCCGTCGGGGCCCTCTACAGCTCCGCAAGGGCGCCCTGGAGACCCTGACCGGGGCCTGGGCCGCCGAGTTCGGCCCCTTTGGAGTGCGCGTCAACGCGATCTCCCCGGGAGTGGTACGCACACTTGCCCCGAATGAGACCGAGGCTCACCCCGGCGACGTCATGATGAAGGGCACTCCGGCCAGAAGGGTCGGCAGCCCCGAGTCCATCGCCCACGCGGCGGTGTACCTCGCGAGCGACGAGGCGGCGTTCGTCCACGGAACCGTGGTTGACGTGGACGGCGGCCGGGTTGGCGTGGCGGTGATCGCCGGGGCCTAAAGGGCGCGGGTGTGGGACGTGGGGTCGAGTGCCCCGCTTGCTTGGACCGGGCCGAGTACCTCGCGGACGGGCCGGGCAGGTCGGGGATGGTGAGTTCACCGGGCACGGCCTGCTGGAGTCGGACCCCGCTTCAGCGCGGCGCGGTGGGGTCGGGTGGCGTCAGGTGGGTTCTTCCGGGGTGAGGCCTTGGGGGCTTGAGTAGGGGGCCGGCCAACGGCCGGCCCAGATCGGAAGAGCGGCGTGGAGGGAAAGAGTGTGACGCGGGGTGTGTAGATATCGGTGGTCGCCGGATGATTAAA
>NZ_JBEXHW010000057.1:0-27320 GCF_040608235.1 Streptomyces sp. NPDC005202
CAGTTGCACTCGCGTCACGGAAAAAGATCTACCGGTCCAGGGCCTCACCACGAGGGCAAATCGACAGATTGATCACGACCCGATACGCGCCCTAGTCCCGCGGTGAGGCGGGCATGGATGTAGGGCATGTACGGAGTAAGCACACCGGCTCCCCGGTCCCGAGCGGAGGCAAGGAGGGCCTCGAGGGCGTTATTGCGGTAGCGGCGGACCGTTTTGCGGTCCAGGCCCAGGCGTCGGCATATCGCCCTGAGCGACCAGCCCGCACGCGCCAGCGCCTGAACGACCTGGTGGCGTTGCCGCACCCGCTCCAACAGCGGGGTCTGGGGACCGCCCGGAGGCTCGTTGGCCTGCGGCGGGTCTGCCGGGTGGCGTGCTTGCTCAGGCAGTCACGGTGTTGGCGACAGGTCTTCTGCACGGCAGCCGACAGATTCTCCAGCAGGTGCCGGCGGTCGGCCAGTTCCAGGGCGTGCGGTGCCGCCTGATGGATGGCCTTGGTGAACATCACGGCCCGGTCCCGGCATACCATCTCCGCTCCCGGGTTCTCGCGCAGCCAGGCGGCGACGGTGGCGGTATCCGATCGGGCAGCACGTCGACGGGCCGGGAGGTCTCGATGTCGACGAGCACCGTCCCGTAGCTCCGCCCTTCACGGAAGGCGAACTCATCGATGCCCAGCACCCGCGGCGCCCGCACCGGTGCGGGTGGCGCCTTGAGCAGGTGAAGCAGTTCCGTCCGCCCGCCGTGTAACAGTCTTTTTTTCTGCACAGTCGTTGGCCGGGGCGGCCGCCGAGTTCCACGGCGACCGCGCGCATCCCCGACCGCAGGGACGTCGTTGTGCGCCGACGTCGTTCGGTCAGTCCCTGAATCTGTTCCACGAAGGTCAGAGTGGGTCCGGGGCTGCGGGATGCCATCGCCCGGTCGTCCGGGCGAGGGCTGTCAGGTTCCTCGTTCGCGGCCGAGCGCGGTTCAGAGGAAGCTGACGTTCTGGGCGAGGGAGAGCCGGCTGGAGTAGTTGACGGTGTTGGTGGCGCGGCGCATGTAGGCGCGCCAGGCGTCGAAGCCGGACTCGCGGCCGCCGCCGGTTTCCTTTTCGCCGCCCAAGGCGCCGCCGATCTCGGCGCCGGAGGTGCCGATGTTGACGTTGGCGATGCCGATGGACGTCGCGGGGCGCGCCGACGTCCTCGGCGGCCTGGGCCAGCAGGCGGTCGCAGGCCAGGGAAATGAGCGGGGTGAGCTCGGAGGGCTTCCAGATCACCGTGTCGCCGCAGACGAGGGCGACGGTGGTGTTCCACGACCACACGGCGGCCGGGAAGTTGAACGCGGATATCACGCCGACCACGCCAAGGGGGTGCCAGGTTTCGGCGAGGCGGTGGCCGGGGCGCTCGGAGGCGATGGTGCGGCCGTAGAGCTGACGGGACAGGCCCACGGCGAAGTCACAGATGTCGATCATTTCCTGGACCTCGCCCAACGCCTCGGAGCGGATCTTGCCCGCTTCGATGGTGATCAGATCGGCCAGGTCGCGCTTGTGGTCACGCAGCAACTTGCCCAGGCGGCGTACGAGTTCACCGCGGCGCGGGGCGGGCGTGGGGCGCCAGGCAAGGAACGCCTCGCGGGTGGCGTTGAGGGCCTCCTCGGTGTCGTCCGCCGTAGCGGCCGTCAGGCCGATGAGGTCTGCGCCGATGACGGGGGTGCGGGCGTGGAAGTCGGTGCCGTCCGCAACGGTCACACCGATGCGCTCCAGGCCGGGCGCGTGCGCGGGCACGCAGGTCTTCGGTGGTGGGCAGTGTGGTGCTGGTCATGAGGTTCCTTGAGAGGGTGAGGGGGTCAGCCGAGGAAGCCGTCGAGTCCCAGCTCGCGGGCGACGCGCGCGAGGGAGCTGTTCTGCTGCTGCTCGTAGAGGGCGAAGGGATCCAGGACGTCGCGGCCGATCGCGCCGGAGAGCCACGCGGCGTCGTAGGCGGCGCCTTCATGGGCGTTGTTCCGCGTGCCCTCGCCGCTGAGGTTGGACTGGAAGATCCCCGCTGCGGAGCGGGGCAGGAAGTCCTCGTAGACGATGGGCTCTGCGCGCACCCAGCCCTGCTCCACCAACTCGCTGATGCTGGTGGGCGGTCGGCTGCCGTCCCGCGGTCGGTCGGGCGCCACGTGGTAGGTGAAGTAGGCCAGGCCCTGGGCGGCAAGCTCGTGTTCGGTGGCGGGCATGTGCTCTTCCCATACGGTCCGGGCGAGTTCGCTCCGGTCCGTGTGCGGATGGAGGGCTGCCTGCTGGTCGACGAGGGTGAGCAGGTGGTCGTAGAGGGCGCGGCCCTCGCGGGTGAGGGCGATGCCGCGGGCTTCAACCTCGCCGAAGCGCACCCGCAGGGCGCCGCTGACGACGCTGCCGTCGGGGGTGCGCAGGGCGCGGGGCTCGGCCAGGGCGCGGAAGGAGGTCTGGCGCAGCAGGACGTCTGGGCCCTTCCATGCCGGCGGGCCCTGGATGGTGTCGATCATCTCGATGCCGCGCTCGGTCATGCGCCGGTAGAGCTCGTCGATGTCCAGTACGCGCGGGGTGAGGTGGTTGATGTGGGTGCTGCGGACGCCGCCGATGTCCGCGGCGACGGCGGAGACCTGCTCCAGGGTCTCGTACCAGGCCTTGTCGACCGGCTCGGTCGACAGCTCGAAGGCTTCCACGGCGAGCTGCAGGAAGCGCTCGGCGTCCTCCTGTGGCAGTTCCTTCTCCGCTTTGGCCCGGTCGGCCAGGGCGAGCAGTTCCGGGGGGAACAGCTCGCGGCCGGCGAGGAAGGTCTCCAGGCGCGAGCGCAGGTCATCGTCGAAGAACCGCGGGTCGGCGGGCGTGAGCATGGAGGTGAAGACCCGGAAGGGGTTGCGCGCCAGTTCCTCGCCGTCGATGGGCCGGAAGGCGGTCGAGATGACGGGGACCGCGCTGGTGGCGGCTTCGCGCAGATCGTAGAAGCCCACCGGGTGCATGCCCAAGGCGCCGAAGATACGGGCGACCTGCTGCAGCTCCTGGGGCGTGCCGACGCGGATGGCTCCGTGGCGTTCGGCGGTCACCCGGCTGATGGAGCCCAGACGTTCGGCGTCGGCGCCCTGGGCGCGCAGAACGTCCTCGTTGACCTCCCGCGAGACCTCCACGAGCGTGGTGTAGGCGGGGACCTCCCGCCCGTACATGTCGGAGAGCCGCGCAGCGAATGCGGCGCGCAGCTGCCACTGGCTGGTCATGGACAGTTCTGCCTTTCGGTCGGGGAGTTCACACCACGTGGGTTTCGGGGCGGATTTTGGCGCCGGCCCGGAAGCGGTCGGCGCTGAGGGGGGTGACGTCGACGAACGGTTTGCGGTCCAAGGTAGAGGTCCCGCACGATTTCGCCGACCGCCGGTGCCTGGAGGAAGCCGTGGCCGGAGAACCCGGTGGCGTACAGGAAGTTGTCGAGTTCGCTGAAGCGGCCGATCAGCGCGTTGTGGTCCGGGGTGACCTCGTACAGGTCGGCCCACCCGCTGACTGTTTCCATGTCCGCCAGAAAGGGGGCGCGGTGCCTCGCGACGGTACGGAACAGCTCGAGCCATTCCGCGGTCCAGGTGGTGTCGAAGCCGTCCGGCTGGTCGGGGTCGGCCAGGCCGAACAGCAGTCCGTCGTCGCTGTTGTGGAAGTAGGCCGTCGAGGAGAAGTCGATGGTGAAGGGGATGCGCGGGGCGGGGGGCGTGAGCGGGGCGGTGAAGGCGAGCTGGCGTCGTACGGGCCGCACCGGGAGGTTGATGCCGACCATGTCGCCGATCTGCGCCGACCAGGCACCAGCGGTGCAGATGACCGTGGAGCAGGTGATGGGGCCGTGGTCGGTGTGCACGGTCGTCACACGGTCGCCGACGGTGTCGATGCCGGTGACGGCGGTGTGCGTCGCGAACGTGACGCCGGCCTTTCACCAGGAATGGAAGCAAGCCGAGGCCAACGAGAAGCTCTCCCGGACAGTCGAGGCATTCCGCCAATTCCAACAGGGGCAGCTGCCCGCCGGCCCCGGCCCCGGCGCCGAAGCCCTCATGGCCGCCTTCCGCACGGTCGAAGAGGAACTGGACGGGCACCAGCCGGGACCGGCGAAGGTGGTCACCGACCGGCAGGTCGAGCTGCTGCTGAAGAACAAGGCGGCGACCCTGCACCTGTCGGCGGCGAACTACTGCTGGTTCGAGGACCCAGCCAAGGCACTGTGTCTCAAGCTGGCCGGCGCCAAGTCCGCGGCAGCACCGCTGACAGGACTGTGTGACAGTGCCCGCTGCCCGCAGGCCACCCACCACCTCATCCACCCGCCCGTCTGGCAAAACGCGACCGCCAACAGCACCGTTCTACTGGCCAGCCCCCGCATTCCGGCCGGGGAGAAGACCCGACTGCGATCCGAGCACGAGCGTTCGCAGCGTGTCCTGGAAGAGATCGACAACGCATGCGGAAAGGCTGAATGACGTGGCTCATAGCCCAGGGGCCGTTGCATGATGACGATTCGTCCGGAACGTCGGGCCGGCCCGACGCCGGGGTGGACGTCCTGGCTCGGGCAGGGGGCGAACGCAGTGCAGGCACGGTCTCAGTGATCATGTGCATGTCGAAGTCCCATGAACACTTGGCGAGTCCGTGCCTGCTCCCGCATCTTCCCCCATGCCCACCGTGCTGGACCAACTGGCCCGGACTTCCGCACCGGCTCCACTGCCGGACGCGGTCCGTCTGTCCGGCTTCCTGGACCTGGTCCCCGACCCGCGCGGCGTCCGCGGCCGCCGCTATCCGCTGCCCGCGTTGGTGGCCGCTGCCGCGGCGAGTGTCCTGGCCGGCGCGCGCTCGCTCACCGCGATCACGGAATGGATCACGGATGCCCCGGCGTGGGCCTGCCGGGCTCTCGGTTTCCCCGTCGACCCGCTGACCGGCTCGGTGTCTGTCCCGCACCCCCACACCCTGCGCCGTCTCCTGGTCCGGCTCGACGGCGACGCCCTGGACCAGGCGATCGGAGCCTTCCTCACCGCCCGCACCACCCCCGCGTCCGCCGGGCTGCGGGCAATCGCCGTCGACGGCAAGGCCCTGCGCGGCTCGCGCACCGCCACCACCACGCACGTCACACTGCTCGCCGCGATGGACCACACCGGTCATGTCCTCGCCCAGAGGCAGGTCGCGGACAAGAGCAACGAGATCCCCGCCTTCAGGCCCCTGCTGGACACCATCGACCTGACCGGCACGGTCATCACCGCCGACGCCCTGCACACCCAGCACGCTCACGGCACCTACCTCCGCGACCGCGGCGCCCATTACATCGCCCAGGTCAAAGCCAACCACCCCGGCCTGTTCGACCGCGTCCGCCACCTGCCCTGGCGCGAGATTACGCTCGACCACCACGACCGCACCCGAGCCCACCACCGCCTGGAGATCCGGCGGCTGAAGACTTCCGCCTTCGCCCACCTCGACTACCCCGACGCCCGCCAGGCCCTCCAAGTCGTCCGCTGGAGAAAGGACTTCACCACCGGCAAGCTCACCATCGAACGCGCCTACCTGATCACCAGCCTGCCGCCCGGCGCGGCGAGCGGCGCCCAGCTCGCCGACTGGATCAGAGGGCACTGGAAGATCGAAAATCTTCTGCACCACGTCCGCGACCGCACCTTCCGCGAGGACGACTCCAAGATCTATGTCGGCCGCCTCCCCCGCATCATGGCCGGCCTGCGCAACCTCCCCATCGGCGTCCACCGCCAGGACGGCCACACCAACATCGCCGCCGCCCTACGCCACACCGCCCGCGACTGCCGCAGACCCCTGACCGCCCTCGGCCTCACCGGATAAACCCGGACAGAACGCGATCATGCAAGAGACCCTGGCTCATAGCCCAGAACAACGCGACCAGATCGAGCGGCGGATCCGCGCGGCTATCGACCGCCTTCTGAGCGGGCAGATCCCGACTGGCGGGTCCTGCGACGTCAAGACGCTGGCCCGCGAGGCCGGTATCTCCCGCGCGGCGCTATACCGGACCTGGGGCCACCTCAAGGACGAGTTTGAGAAGCGGCGAGCCGCCTCCTGGGCCGTCGGCCGGCAACCCGACCCACGCGAGGCCAGGATCGCTCGACTGCGAGACCGGAATCAGCGGCTCACCAACAAACTCGCCCGCACACACACCGAGTTCAACCAGCTCAAGGAACGTCACCAGCTTGCCCTGTCGGCCCTGGCAGCCAAGGACGACGAGCTCCAGCGGCTCCGCCGCGAGCTGAGTACGTTCAGGCGAACAGCCCCAGCTCCATTCCTCGCCTCCCGTCGCCTCCCTGCGCAGCAAACAGGAACAGACCCGGCGCTTCGGCCGGACCGGTCGCATTAGCCTGACTTCCCCTGCCCGAAGGCGATCTTAGAATCAGTGCAAGGGCCTTTCGGGGTCAGGTTCCATTCATGTGCGTGGACGAGTGGAACCTTTCCCGATGCGAGCAGGAGGTTCAGTACAGGTTCGGTGTCGGCAAAGCTCAAGGTGTCGTCACCACTGACGGCCGCGCCCTCCCAGAATGGCGAAGTGACATCCCAGGATTCCACGAACGCCCCCGCGGTGGACCTGGTCCGTGCGATCAACAAGCCCTGGGTGAACTACCTCTACTGCGCCGCACTCCTTCCACCTCTCCGGCGCCTCGGAGGTCGGCGCGGACATCGCGGCGATGATGCGCTACGCCGGCGACAAGCTCCAGCACGTGCACATCGCGGACTCCTTCAACCACAAGGGATCGTCCGGCCTGCGCTACATCCTCAACCCGCCCGGCACCCCCGCCCGCATCCACCAGCACCTCGATATCGGCCAGGGTGAGGTCGACTGGGACGCCTTCTTCGGCACCCTGCGCGAGCTGAACTTTGACGGTGTCGCCACGGCCTGCGTCTTCGCCTGGGAGGAACGGGCCCGCGAGTCCTCCGCGTTCATGCTGGACCGCATTACCAAGGAGCTCTCCGGATGAAGCTGGGCGTCTACACGGCGATCCTGCACGATCGCCCGCTCCGGGAGGCCCTGGAAGTCATCGCGTCGCTCGGCCTGACCGGCGCCGAGATCAACGCGGGCGGATTCCTGCCCGCGCCCCACCTCCCCATGGAGGACCTGCTGTCAGGAGCACTGGAACCCGCCGACTACCTGAAGGTCTTTGCAGAGACGGGCGTCACGCTCACCGGGCTCAATGCCAACGGCAACCCTCTGGACCCGGACCCCGTGGCCGGGCCGCGGCACGCCACAGACCTGCGCAACGCCATCAAGGTGGCAGGGCTGCTCGGCGTACGCCGTGTCGTCACCATGTCGGGCCTTCCCGCCGGCGAGCCGGGCGGCAGGACACCCGCCTGGAACGTCTACCCCTGGCACAGCGCCTACCTGGACTCCCTGGAGTACCAGTGGGACCAGGTCGCCGTCCCGTTCTGGCAGGAGATCGAGGCACTGGCTGCCGAACACGGAGTGAAGGTCTGCATCGAGATGCGCCCCCACAACCTCGTGTTCAACCCGGCGACCTTGAAGCGGCTGGTCAAACGGACGAATGCGCGGCACATCGGAGCCGAGATGGATCCCAGCCACCTCTTCTGGCAGGGCATCGACCCCGTGGCGGCCATCAAGGACCTCGGCCCGCTGGTGTTCCACGCGGCCGCCAAGGACACTCGGATCAACGAGCGCTGCCGGATCAACGGAGTACTGGACGACCGCTTCACCCGCGTCACCGACAACCCGGTCGGACTCGGCGGCCTCTGGACCCTCAACCGCTGGCCGACCGAGTCGAGTTGGGACTTTGTGGCGGTCGGCCGCGGCCACGATGAGGTGTTCTGGCGAGACTTCCTCGACCCGCTGCGGGATGTCGACCCGGACATGGCCGTGAACATCGAACACGAGGACACGGAACTGGGGCAACTGGAGGGACTAGAGGTGGCAGCACGAACGCTGCGAGCAGCGAACTCCTAGTGCTCGGCAGCCTCACGCGGCGCTCTTGGCCTGCCGTCGGGGTGCCGCGCGGGACTGATGTCGACCGTCGTTCTGCGACGTGCCCTCGTCGGGGCGAGCTGTGCCGCAGCGGGACCCGGTGCACGGTGGAGGGGACCAGCCGCAGCAGGCCCGCGATCCGCCGGTCCCCAGCGGCGCAGCAGACGGATTTTGATGATGCGCCGCTCGGTGCGGGTCGGAGTCCGGCGCGGGCTGTGGTGCGGGCGGCTGGAGCGGTCGGCCATGCCGGCCGCGCCCAGAGCCCGGTAGCGGTCGGCCCACCGCTGGGCCGTGGTCGGTGAGACCTGGAAACAGTCGGCAGCGCGTCTCAGCGGCCAGCCGTCCTCGACCACGCAGGGGGCCAGGCGCAGGCGTCCGGTCGCGGTCAAAGGTGCATTACAGTGAGGCATGAGGGTCTTTCTGGTCGCTGGGGTAGATGTCGCAATCCACGCCAGGCCAGAAGGCCCTCACCCATTTCAAGATGACACGTCAGTGATCGCTGTCACCAACCTCCGTGGACAGAACACCTGGGCGGCCGGTCATGGCCCGTTCCTGGACGCGACTGCACGAGACCGACGGGTACAGTGCGCCCACGGCGCGGTCAACTGCCGGACGGTGAACAGCTGCTCCGGGGCCGCCGGTAACTGCACAGTCGTGAACTCCCCATCGCGGCGCCCCTACTCAGGAACGATCCGGAGGGGTTCCTCGCTGGGACCGATGACGTGTTAATGGGGCGACGTCGTCTCGTGGTACGCCAAGAGTGAGTGCCCAGGCCGTGGGCGCGGGCCACGTCCGCAGGTTCGGCTGTGGCTCCTTTACCAGATTGCATTGGTATGACTGTGCGGTCGACGCGATCGAAAAGCACTGGGACAAGGTGCAAGACCGGCCACCTCGACAAAGTCCCTCAGCCGGCCCGGCCATCATGGCAGGGTCGGTGGGGCTGTCCATGGGGCTTGCGGCGTTCACCGGCGGTCTGTCCGCGGTGCTGGGCTTCTCCCGTCACCGCGTCGAGGCCGAGCGATGGACCGCCTTCCGTTCCCACTACGGCCTGGACGCTCCCTACTGCCGGCCCGGAATCCGCGGCGCCCACGAGCGGACCCCGGTCGCCGTGGGCGACCGGGGTCCCTGCGCCTCTTCTTTGCCGGGGTGCGGGCCGTCAGCGCAGCCGCCTGCTGTCCGTGAGGCGACGCATGCCCGCCGGGTCCCGGGTCGGTCCCCGCAGCATGGCCGGCCCGGCCAGTGCGGACACAACCGCGTCGCTGTCCGCAGGGTGGCCGACCGTCAGCCGTACGCCCTCCCCGGGCCAGTGGCGGACATGCACCCCGGCAGCTTGCAGGGGCCGCCGCATGCTCGGTGCCGGCACCGAGCCCGGTGGCCAGCCACAGGAAGTTGGCGTGGCCGGGCAGGACAGGCAGATCGAGCCCGGTGAGCCGCTGGTGCAGTCGTTCTCGCTCGGCGACGACGTCGTCCACGCGTGCGACGAGTTCGTCTCCGGCCTCCAGCGTGGCCTCGACCGCGGCCGCGGCCACCGCGTTGATTCCGTAGGGAAGTTGCTGGTCCCGCACGCGCGCCACCACAGCGGGGTCTCCCAGCCCGTAGCCCACCCGCAGCGCGGCCAGCCCGTAGGCCTTGGAGAAGGTCCGCAGCAGCAGGAGGTTCGGTCGGTCGGCCAGCAGACGGATGCTGTCCGGGACGGCAGGGTGGCGAGCGAACTCGATGTACGCTTCATCCAGCAGCACGGTGACGTGCTCCGGTACGCGGGCGAGGAACGCCGCCAGTTCGGGAGCGGTGACGAGGCTGCCCGTGGGGTTGTGCGGATTGCAGAGCACCACCACCCGCGTGGTCGCGTCGACCACCTCGGCCAGGGCGGTCAGATTCTGCCGGCCGTTGGGCAGCAGGGGGACGGGGACCGGCTCGGCTCCCGCCATCCTGGCCAGCAGGGGGTAGGCGTCGAACCCGGGCCAGGCGTACACCATGCGGTCGCCCGGGCGGATCACGGCCTGCAGCAGCTGGAGCGCGACCCCCACCGAGCCGCTGCCGACCGCGACGGCGTCGGGGTTCACGCCGCACCAGGCGGCGATCCGCCCGGCCAGCCGGTCGGGGTGGAACGGCGGATAGCGGTGGGCCCGGTCGGCGGCGTCCCGGATCGCCTCGCGCACGGACGGCAGCGGTGGGTACGGGCTCTCGTTGAGCGCCAGCAGGTGCGGGAAGGGGGGCACCGCTGTCACCACCCCTGTCCGCGGATCGCTGCGGCACCGGCGTAATCCCCGGCGTGGGCGAATCCGGCCAGGACGACGAGATCGCCGTCCTCGGTCTGTTCGGAGCGGATCGCGTCGTCGAGCGTGACGGGCATCGCCGCACCGAAGAGGTTGCCGCACCGGTCGAAGGTGTCCGGGTGCCGTTCGGCGGGTAGGTTCAGCGCCTCGCGCCAGTTGCGCAGGAAGGTACGGTTGGGCTGATTGGTGATCAGGCAGCCGATGTCGGCGGTGTCCACGCCCAGCCGACGGCACAGGTCCCGCACGACCTCCGGCACGAGACGGTTGCCCCGTTCGAGTACGTTCTCCACCCCGCTCGGGGTGAAGCCGATGCGCACCTGGGCGTCACCGGCCTCCCAGTACTTGCGCCCGTCGTCGCGCACCATGGTCATGTCGCCGGCGTACGCGGGGACGTGCCGGCTCTCGATTCCGAGGACAGGTGCGTGGCCGGATGTCGTCACGTAGCCCACGCCGCAGCCGTCGCCCGGGATCGCGGCCTGGGAGAGACCGCGGACCTGTGACTGGGTGAACAGCTGGCCCGCGGCGCTCTGCGCGTTGCAGATGAGGGCCGTACGGGCGTCGCCGCTCAGCAGAAACTGCCGGGCCAGCTGAAGCATGTGCACGAAGGAGGCACAACCGGCGTTGGCCACGTCGATCAGCCACCGGGGGGCCAGGCCCAGCCTGCGCGCCACTTCGGTGCCGGCGCCTACGAAGGGCTGGTCCGGCAGCTGGCTGTGGACGAGCAGGACGTCCACGCGGCGGATCTCCGCGCGGCCGTGCCGCTCGATCAGCGGCTGGACGGCACGCTCGATCATGTCTGCGTTGGTCTCGTCGGGGGCCACGTGGTGGCGGTAAGGGGGGACTTTGAACATCGGGCTCTGCCGCAGCTTGTCCTCCGCCGCCGGGTGCTCGGTGAAGAAGGCGGCCGGAACGGGCTCGCCGGGCAGGTAGCTGGAGACGTCCGTGAGGCTCACCGTCGTCATCGGGCCGCTCGCACCGCCGGGGAGCTGTTGATCGGCAGGCCGTTGCGGTGCCGGTGCTCGAGGATCGCCTTGAGGTTGTTCATCTCCAGGGTGTGGCCTGCGTAGAACAAGTCCCAGTAGTCACCGACCCAGCGCCGGTCGGAGTGCGGTACCAGGTCCGGGCGTGGGTTGTTGCGGTAGTACGGGTGGCGGCAGTTGGTCCAGGTGATCAACGACCCGGGGCGGCCGAGCACCCGCTCCGCCGGGACCACCCGCATCAGGTAGATCATCCACAGCTCGTCGCCCTGGTCCCAGGCGCAGTGGTAGTCGACCGTCATGGCGCCGGGGTGGGCCTCGATGCGGCAGTAGATCCGGGTGTCCTGCTCCAAAAGGTCGTGGCCCACCCACATCCCCGGTGCGTCGGCGGGCTCGAACCCCCGCAGGCTGCACGTCCACTCCTCCAGGTGGTGGCCGCGGCTGAGGTATTCATACGCCGCCTCCGGCGGGCAGTCGACGTACTCGTGGATGGTGCAGTACTGCCCGTAGACCTGCTGGTGCAGGTAGGCGTCCGAGGTCATTTCCAGGCAGCGGGCGGCCAGTTCCTCCGGGCTGGTGTTCTCCACCCGGACCAGGCCCGGGATGTCAGCCAACGTGGATCGGTCGGTCATGCGCGTGCTCCTCGTCGTCGATCTGGTGGTGTCCGGGCGGGGTTGCGTGTGGAGTGGGTGGGGATGCCGTCGAGGCGGTCAGGAAGGGCTGGAACGGTGGAATCTCACGGTGGTCGAAGTCCATGGCGACCAGGGACGGGCCACGGTGGTCGTTGCTGCGCAGCAGCGCGGTGCGCAACTGTGCCGGGTTGTCGGCCGAGGCGACGCGCAGCCGGGGAAACATCGCTGCCATGCCGGCGGCTATGCCGGCCGGGCAGAAGAGGTTCTCGGGGCGGGCGCCGCCCTGGAAGAGCTCCTCGCGGGTGGCGCACATGGCGTGCGCGTTGTTGTTGAGGACCACGAAGGTGACCGGCGCGGCGTACTCGACCGCCGTGTGCACCTCCATGCCGTGCATGAAGAACGCCCCGTCACCGGCCAGCACATACGTGCGCCGGCCGGTGGCCAGCGCGGCGCCGATCCCGGCACCGAAGGTGTAGCCCATGCCGCCCATGCCCACCGCCACGACGAAGCGGCCGTTTCGGGGGGCCGGCAGTGCGTGGATGGCGCTGGCCCCCACATTGCCGGCGTCCACGAACACATGGGCGTCCTGCGGCAGCGCCTTGGCGATCGCGGCGACCGCCGCGCTGTAGTCGGTGGTGGCTCCGTGGACCGGGGCGGGGGACAGCAGGGCGGGGGAGCGATGGGCGGGGCAGGCGGGCGGCCGCGGTGGAAGACGGTGCTGCAGGGTCCGCAGCGTGCCGGCCAGCTCACCGCGCAGCGAGACGCCCGGTACGAACGGAGGCTCGGGATCGACGCAGACCACGGGCGTATTGGTGAGCAGCGTGTCCAGCTTTCCCCGTGCCAGGATGGGCAGTCGCGTGCCGACCAGCAGGCAGGCGTCGGCCCGGCGGAGGCAGTCCTCGACTTCTTGGTGGCCCATCACCCCTGCCACGCCCACGAACCGGGGGCTGCGGTTGCCGAAGACGTCCTTGGCGTCCGGGGTGACGGCCACGCAGGCGCCCAGGTGCTGCACCAAGGCGGCCAACTCGTCGCGGGCCTGCGCGCCCGCCACACCCTCCCCGGCGATCACCAGGACCCGGGAGGCGTTCTCAAGTACGCCGAGCGCGGCGGTCAGGGACCCGGGATCGGGCTGCGGGGTCGGGTACGTGTGCGGCGCTGCTGCCGGTTGCGCGTCTTCGGCTGCTTGTGCCTCTCGCGCCGAATCTATGTCTTCCGACGCAGAGGCCGGTGCTGCGGCCCGCGCCGCCACCGCGGCTCCTGTCGCGCTCGCGGTGTTCGGGGCTCCTGCGGTGCCGGCAGGCACCATGATGCTCGCCCTTGCCGGCATGCCGATGCGGGCCTGTTGGACGTCCTTGGGCAACAGCAGCACCGCCGGGCCCCGGGGCTCGGCCTGCGCTGCGGCGATGGCCTGCGCCATCAGCCCGGCGATCGTGTCGGGTTCGGTAACCCTGGCGCAGAAGCGGGAGACGGGCGCGAAGACGTCCCGGGCGTCGAAGGAGCCCGCCTTGCCGCTGGAGTCCTGAAATGCGCCCCGGCCATCCAGCTCCGTGGGCGGCTGTCCCACCAGGGCCAGCAGCGGGATGCGCGAGGCGTGGGCCTCGGCGAGCCCCGGCACCAGGTTCATCGCACCGCCGCCCGAGGTGGCCGCGACGACGCCGAGTCGCGCGGTGGCCCGGGCGTACCCGTCCGCCATGGTGACCGCGGAGAACTCGTGTTTGGCCACCACGCCGCGGATCCGGCCGACGGCACGGTACAGCGCGTCATACAGGTCCTCGATGTTCGCGCCGCCGACCCCGAACACGTACCGGACGCCGATCCGGTCCAGTTCGGCGGCCACGTAGTCCACCAGACGCATCCGGTCCGTCATGCGGCCCTCCGTTCGCCCCAGGACGGCTCGACGACCAGGCCGGCGAGCGAGTGGAGCTGGAAGCGCTGCCGGTACTGGGCGGGGCTGAGACCGACGATGGCGCTGAACGCGCGCAGGAACGTCTCGGGCGCCGTGAATCCGCAACGGCTGGCGATTTGGCCCACCGACAGCTCGCTGGCCTCCAGGAGCTGACGGGCCCGGGCGATGCGCAGCTGACGGACGTACAGGCCCGGCGTCGTGCCCACCTCGCGCCGGAAGACCCGGGCGAAGTGGCGCGGGCTCATGCTCGCCCGCCGGGCGAGTTCGGACACCGGCAGTGGGCGGTGGAGGTTTGCCTGGACCCAGTCCTGCACGGCCCGGATCGGCTCCTGGTCGGTGAGCTGTGCGTCCAGGGCCATGCTGAACTGCGTTTGCCCGCCGGTCCGTTTGAAGTACAGCACCAGGAATTTGGCGATCTCCAGGGCATGCGCCGCCCCGTGGTCGGCCTCCACCAACGCCAGGGCCATGTCGATTCCAGTGGAGACGCCCGCCGACGTGAGGTACGGACCGTCCCAGATGAAGATCGGTTCGGGATCCACCGTCACCTCGGGGTAGCGACGGGCCATCTCCTCCCAGAACGCCCAGTGCGTGGTGGCCCGTCGCCCGTCGAGAAGACCGGCCTCGGCAAGCAGGAAGGCTCCGCCGCAGACGGAGGCGACCCGCCTGGACCGCCCCGCGGCCTGCCTGATCCATGTGATGAGGGACGGATTCGCCAGGGCCTGCTGCAGGCCCCAGCCTCCGGGCACGAGGAGGGTGTCGATCGCTCCTTCTCCCGCTTCCAGCGGCTCGGCCTGCATGACCAGGCCCGCGGACGTGGGGACGGACGGGGCGTCGGGGGAGAGGCACTGCAGACGGTAGGCGTCACCTGGCCCGGATAACAGTCGGTTAGCGGTGTCGAACACCTCGAGTGGCCCGCTGATGTCCAAGGCCTGGGCACCGGAGTACACCACGATCACAACACGTCGTTGTTCCACGGTCACAGCCTGTTCCCAGTGGGGCGCCGTGCACAACGACAGCTTACTGACGATTCCTGCCACGCCTGCGGCTCACCCGCCTGACCGGGCACAAGGCCCGGCGAGAAGGGCGCCGAGTGAAAGAGGTCACGGCCGACGGCGCGACACCCGCCGCCGGCGTCAGCCCATCGGCGCGGGCATCGGCGGGCTGCTTCCGCACCGCCGCTCTGTACGAAGCTGCGCCCGGGGCAGTAGCCAGGCAGGTAACGCTGCACAAGCAAAGTTTCCCGGCCCCACTGACCGAGCGAGTTCGCATGGCCGGCCCGGCAGATGCCGGACCCGGCCCGCTGACGGACTGGTGCGCGACGCCTTCTGCAGGACGCCGCTACCACCGCTTGCCACCTCTGCATCGGCTGAGTACGGCGGGGCGTCGGGTGGGATCGAGCATGCCGTTGGTCTGGCCATTTCAGGTGTGGCGTAGGGAAGGCAGCGATGTCAAACGGCATCCGGAGTTACGTCCCCGCATCCGCCTGCGGCCGGCGCCGCTTGCCGCCCGGGCGGGCTGAGGCGGGAATGGTGCAGGTGGGGTGGCCGGCTGGTCGGGCGGATTCGAACGCCGCCCATGTGAGCGGAGGTTGGCGGCGGGTTCTCGCTGCTGGACGCGGCGCTCATCTGATCGTTGCGGGGGTTTTGTCAGTGCCCGTTGCAAAGCTCTGGATCATGTCCCCCCACCAACGACCTCGCGGATGGGCGGCGGATGACACGGCGCGCCGTCGGCAGCCGAGGTGCTGCACCGACACCATGGCGTGGTGACGCAGGTCAAGGCGCGGTGAACAGGGTCGGGAAGCGGGGCGCGAGCCAGGGCTTGCGTCCCCAGGCGACCACCCGTCCCCTGGCGATGGCCCGCCACGGGTTGCGACGGCCCAGGGCGATGAGGAGGAAGGTGACGGGTTCGATAAGGATGGTGCAGTCCGAACGGTCCGGCGGGCCTGGGGTGACGTCAACCGCGCCGTCGGTCACGGTGACGCCGAACGCCGGGCCACCCCGCAGGCGGATGCTGTAACAGGCCGTCAGGCCGGCGGTGGCCGCCGCGTCGGCGACGTGCGGCATGACCGACAGCATGAACGGCATGCACAGCCCCACACGGTCGCGGTCGATCATGTGCGAGCGGGTCAGGGCACGGGCGAGGTCGTAGCCGTGGCCGAGCATGTGGGTGAGCAGGTAGGACGCGAGAACGGCCCGGTCCATGGGGCCCAGAGGTGTGATGAGCGCCGGGTCGGCTGTTGCGTCGGTCGCAGCCCGATCCACGGCATCCAGGAACACATCGGCCTGCTCCACGATCATCGCCGCCAGCGGCTCCGCCCGGCGCTCCCCGAACACGGCGAGGGCCTCAGCGTTGGCCGCGGCCAGACTCTGCGGCGTGCCGTCCCCGTACGGGCGTTCACGCCCGGACACGAGGTCGGCCATCAGCTCGTTGGCCAGTGCCAGATGGGCGGCCGCCTCGCCGACCGTCCACTCCGAATCCGGTACGGGAACCCTCGTGTCGGGCACGCCGTGCAACAGCGTGGCGATGTCACCGGCGGTCTCACGTATCGCCTGCCCGAGCCCTTCGGGCAAAGGCCCCCTGATGTCCTGCTGCACCGCCGGATCCACGCTGCCTGCTCCCCTTCTGCCTGCCGCGCCCCTCGCGCATGTGGCGCGCGATACCCAACCAGACGCGAGGGCGTGCGACAAGCCTTCGCGTGCCGCTGCGCTGTTCGACGTGTGCGGGTACCTGGGTGGGCTCGCCAACGGACAGGGCCTCGATGTCCTCCTCGGACAGGACGACCGCTGGTCGGTGAGGGCCGCATCCTCGGCGAGCGGGGAGGTGCGCCGATCGCCGGTCGCCGATCCCTGCGCGCCGCACGCGGTCGTCGCGGCGACGGCGGCGGCCGGGGCCGCCGCCGGATCAGGCCGTCCTTTGCCGGCGGGCCGCCAGCACCGCGTACACGATGACTCCCGCGAACAGGAACAGCACGCCCTGGTACACCGCCGCGTACCCGGCGCCCGCGACGAGCCACATCGAGAAGGCGGCCGCGACCGCCGCGACCACGGCGTCCCGCACCAGCCGCGCCCGGTCGACCAGCTCGCGCCGCCCCGATACGAGATGGAAGATCTGTGCGGCGGTGGCCAGCAGGTACGGCACGGTAGCGGTGAACGTGGTGACGAGGACCAGGATCTCGAAGACCTTGGCCGAGCCCGACGTGTAGTTGTAGACGGTGAGCAGCGAGGCGAGGACGACGGCGACGCCGACGCCGACGGTCGGAACGCCCCGCCGTCGGCGCGCGAAGGCGGCGGGGAACAGGCCGTCCTGCGCCGCGGCGTACGGGGTCTGGGCGCTCAGCAGCGTCCAGCCGTTGAGGCAGCCAGTCATCGACACGAGCGCGGCGAGCGCGACGGCCCAGCCGCCCCAGGTGCCGCCGAACATGGCGTTCACGGCGTCCGAGAAGGGCGCGGTGGACTTGACCAGGCGGTCGTGCGCGACCGTGCCGAAGACGGACAGCGTGCCCAGCAGATAGACGAGCGCCGCGCCCGTGGTGCCGATGACAGTGGCGCGTCCCACATTGCGCCGGGCGTTGTTGACCTCGCCCGCGCTGACGGCGGCGGACTCCACACCGAGGTAGGAGAAGAGCAGGATCGCGGCGGAGGCGGACACCGCGCCGATCGCGCTGCCGCCGCTCGCGTTGAACGGGCCGAGGTTGTCCGGGTCGAAGAAGAACAGCCCGCCGACCGCGACGAGCAGCAGCGGCGCGAACTTCAGCACGGTGGAGACGAGCTGGACGGCGCCCACGTAGCGGGTGCCCGCGAAGTTGGCGAGCGCGGGCAGCCACTGCAGGGTGAGCGCGGCCAGGCACGCGGTCCAGCGGTGGCCATGCACCGGGATCAGTACGTCGAGGTAGCCGACGGCGGCGACGGCGAGCGCCGCGTTCGACACCCAGGTGGTGATCCAGTACGACCAGGCGGCGAGGAAGCCGGCGAAGTCACCGAAGGCCTCGCGGGCGTAGACGTAGGGCCCGCCGGTGCGCGGGTCACGCTCGGCGAGCCGACCGAAGACCAGGGCGAGGGCGATGGCGCCGACGGTCAGGACGCCGAAGGCGACCAGGCTGACCGTGCCGTACGGGGCGACGGACGCCGGGAGCAGGAAGATACCGCCGCCGATGATATTGCCCATGACCAGGGCGGTGGCGACGGGCAGCCCGAAGCGGCGGGCGTGCCTGCCGGTGTTGCCGGTGGGGTCTTCGGCGGGGGTGGGGGCCGCGGGGGTCTCCTGCGGGGCCGGAGCCGACTGCGGGACGGTTCCGGTGACGTGCATGGGGTGGTGCGCCTCTCATCGAACTGGTGCCCGGGATCGCCGGGACGGGGCCCATGGTCGGGCATGGTCCGACGTGACTCCAAATCACCTGGTTTTTTCCTGTATGGCCCCCTCCGGCGCCGCAAAAAGTGCGCCGTCGCGGGCCCTGAGCCAGCAATCGTCCAGCGGCAACCTGGGGCCCGTCCGACTCGCGCAGCCAGCGGCGCAGGACGCGGTGGACGTGCTCGGCGCCGACCGGTTCCCCCGTCCCGGCCGGCGTCGTCCTGGCCGGTGCCGGTCCCGGTCGCACCGTGTCGTCGTACGGTCCCCGCGGCCGGGGCTGCGCGGCGGTGGCCCGACATGTGGGGTCCCGGCTCCTCGGCCCTGCTGATGAGGAACGTGTGAATCCCAACGGTGAGGTGCCGCATCCCCTCGCCGGCCGCGTGCACGGTGGTGGTCTCGACGTTCCACTTCTCGAGGGCGGGCGGTCGTAAATCCTCCCAGGTCCGGAGGCAGGGCCGGCAGTGGCTGCACGCGAGCAGGCCCGCGGCAAGCAGCCGACAGGCTTTATCAGCATCGGCCGAGGCCGCCGCCCACCGCGGCACCGCGCGCGATGCGCCAGGTCGGTGCTAACAGGTGGCCATGGGTGAGAGCGAGGGCGGTGACGTTCCAGGCTTGGCCGCGCAGCGGCGTGTCGATCTTGGTGTGGTCTCTCGGGCTGGCCGTGCAGCAGATCGTCCGCGACCATGGCACGGTCGTTGGCCTCCATTTCACCGATCGCGCCGAGGGATCGCCCTTCTTGGGTGACGGCCTTCAGGTCCGGCTGGACCCGTGCCGTGCGGCACCGGGTGATCTGCGCGGGCGGGCAGATGTCGCACAACTCGCGCATGCCGTAGTGGCCGTTGTAGTCGGCCTCCCCCGTGGGCGTAGACGACAAGGGGCAACCTTGAGCGTGGCGACGCCGCCTTCGACGGGGCAACGGAGTCGGGCGTGGGCCCGGTTCAGCGATCTCTGCCTGGTGGTCAGCTCCTTGCGGGACGGTCGCCTGGTCGGGACGGGGAACGTGCCGCCCCCCGCACCGGTGTAGGCCAGGTCCGCCAGGGCGGGGAGACGGAAGCCTGGCGCAGGTGGTCACGATCGCGGTGGGTGCGTGCGGCAGTCAGGTCGTGGGCGCGGCCGCGCGAGATCCACGGGAGTAGTCGGCGCGGCCGTCGCCGACGCGGTCGGAGGTCGACGCGAGGCGTCGGTCAGCGGGCCGTGCCGAAGTCCTGCGTCCAGTAGCTGCCGGGCTGCGCGAGGCCGACGCCGATCTCCTTGAAAGCGCAGGTCAGGATGTTGCGCTTGTGGCCGGGGCTGGACATCCAGGCCGCCATGACCTGCTCGGGGGTGGAGTATCCGTAGGCGACGTTCTCTCCGTAGGTGCTCCAGTTGTAGCCGGCACGCGTGAGCCGTTCGCCCGGATCCGAACCGTCGGAGCCCGTGTGCGACATGTTCCTGTGGCTCGCCATGTCCGTACTGTGGTCCTGAGCGGCCTTCGAGAGCTTCGCGTTCAGGGTTACCGGGGAGCAGCCGGCCTTGCTGCGCTCGCTGTTGACAAGGGCCACGACGCGAGCCACGGCTGCGGATGCCGGGGCCGCTGCGTCCGGGGCGCTCGGGGATGGGGCAGACGACTTGGGTGCCGCGGGTGCCGTCGAGGTGGGCGCGGTGGCTGGCTGCGAAGCCGGCGCCGATGACTGCGAGGTCCACTGGCCGCCCCTCCACCGCTCCTCGGTGGAGACGTTCTTCCAGTTGTTCCACTGGCTGTAGGACTCGTTCTTCCACTGGCCGTAGGACTCAGCGGAGTTGGTTCCCTGGTCGTCCAGACACGCCATGGCCGCGGACGGTACTGCCAGCGCGCTCAGCGCGATGGCAGCGATGGTTATCTGCCGGCGGCGCGTCTTCCTGCGGTGCTTGCTCATACGGACCTCCCCGGTGGTCGCGGGGGCGTCTCCGGTGGGATCGGCTCTGCACGGTCGCTGTGCCTGAGCTGCGGGGACGCCTTGTGAGGCCGTCATTGTTAAAACCTGTGTGAGCGAGGGGCAACGAGCGCCGCTACTACCCGGCCTCGTAGTGTCCGAAGGCCCTTGAATTGGGCGCGCGGGTGTGCTGGCCCGGCTCACGGGAGCGCGGCAAGGCCTGGCGCTCCGTCAGGAGGCCGCATGTGCGGGACGAGCGGCGTGAAGGAGCCGAGTGGGGCGCCTGCCATCGGATCATTTGCGCCGTATGCCTGATTCCAGACGGACAAGTCCCCTATATCGCCCTGGGGTCATCTACTATCGAGCCGTCTTAGTGCAGGAAGACGGTGTGATCGATGTCACCGCGAGCCGTTGCAACCTTTTCCGAGGGGTCAACGGTGTCGACGAGTTGGTGCTTGTTCTGTTGGTAATGGCCTCAGCCTCTCGGTTTGGCCAGCTGGCCCAGAGTGATGCGCCGTGCGACCCCATTTTCGGAGTCGAGTGCCGGGGAATCACTGAGCGTTTTCAGCGTTGCTGCTCCAGGGTGAGGACGGCCTTGGCCATCGCCGTGAGGTGGCAGGGGCTGCAGCGGGCATGGCGTGATGATCCGCCAGCGCTTGAGCGTGGCGACGCCGCGTTCGACGTGCAAGCACCGCAGACACGGAGAGGCGGGGGCGGGCGTGGGCACGCCGGAGTGCATCGGCGACCAGGGCGCGGATCCGTTCGAACTGCGGACGGTTGCTGAGCGGGCCCAACTGGACGCCGTCCTCGCGCCCGTCGCCGACGTGCAGGGCGGCGGCCCGGGCCGCGAGCGACTCCACCCACTCGTCGTGGCGGTGCGCGGGGACGTACACGCGTTTGATGGCGAAGCGGACCTGGCCGCTGTTCAGGAACGCGTTCGTCACGATGTCGTCGGCGGCCTGCGAGGGGGCGGCGTCGTCAAGGACCACGGCGGGGGTCGTTGCCGCCGAGTTCGAGGGTGACGCGCCTGAGGTCCTCGGCCGCGGACACGGCGACCTTCTTCCCCGTCGCCGTCGACCCGGTGAAGCTGACCTTGCGGGGCGTGGGGTGGGCCGTCATGAGGGCCCCGAGCGGATCCCGCCCGCTGACGACGTTGAGCACGCCGGCGGGGAAGACCGGACGCAGCAGTTCGCCCATGAGCAGTGTGGCGAGCGGCGTGTACGGAGACGGCTTGAGCACCATCGTGTTGCCGGCCAGCAGGGCCGGAGCGATCTTCCAGACGTCCAGGATGACGGGGTAGTTCCACGGAGCGATGGCCGCGACCACGCCGAGCGGCCGGTGGACGACCTCCGCGAACCCGCTGTCGTCGTCCTGCACGACCTGCCGGGGGATGTCGAGGCCGGCGTAGTAGCGCAGCCACAGCGCGGCGTGCAGGACCTCGCCTGGTCGAGGGGCTTGCCCTGCTCCGCGGTGATGAGCGGCGCGAGGCGCTCGGTCCCCGCCTCCAGGGCGTCGGCACTCGCGCAGGGCGTAGCGGCGGGCCTTCTCGTCGAGGCGCCACGAGGCGAAGGCCCCTGCGGCTGCGGCCATGGCGGCGTCCAGTTCCCCGGGGCCGGAGTCGGGGGGCCCGGCCCACGACCTCCTCGGTGGCGGGGTCGACGACGTCGAAGGTGCCTGGGCCGGCGACCGCCGTGCCGTCGATGGTCATGGTGAGCTCGGTCAACGTTCCTCCCTCGTGGCCGGCCGACGCGGTAGGCGTCGGCTGCGGAGGCCGCCCTCGTGCGCGTGCCCGCGCGTCCGGGCGGACGGCGGGGCCGGGACGGCGGCCCGTTCATGCGCACCGCCTGTGGTCTGCCGCGCCGACGCGGCAGACCACAGGCGGTGGGTTCGTGGTGGTGTCGCCCGCCGGTCAGGTGGTGGCGAGGCTCGGCTCGGCGGCCGCGGCCTTCCTGGCGCTCTGCCGGGCGCTGACCAGCGCCAGCACGAGGCCCAAGGCGGCGCACGGCCTCGATGCGTCCGGGGTTTCGTAGTAGTCGGCGGCGAACGCCTGGAACGCCTTGGGAGTCGGGTCGACCAACAGCCCAACAGCCAGGCGGAGCCGTCGGGATCCGGATGCCCGTCGGGGAACTCGATGCGCCCGGCCTGCCAGCACGCGTCCCCGGCCCCATGCCACAGCTAAACCGTCTCTACGGGCGTCCCCTGCTCGTCGGTGAAGGCGGGCTCCTCGACATGGCCCAGGAACGGGGCGGGCACCGAGTCGACGACGCCCGGCCACGGCTCCGGCACGTCGTGGCGGTGGTACGGGCTCAACGGCGACTCGTGGTGGGAAGCCCCGTATATACGCGCCGGCGGGAGAGAAGACGATGTTGAACTCGTCGCCCGACCCGTTGCGCATCGAGGCGAGCTCTTCAGTGGGGGACCAACGGGAGTCGAACGCGTAGTACCGCTCGTCCTGCGGATTCAGCACCGCCTCGGCCATGGCGATCGACCGGCAGAGGTCGCGCAAGGACGGGACATCGGGAAGCGCCCGGGCAACATCGTGAACAGTCATGCCGCGCATTCAAGGGAACGCCACTGACAGCCTCCCGCCGGACCGACCATCCCCGAGCTCCGGTGCCGACGGACCGCCGTTGACGCTGCACGCGCCACTCGGCGATGGGCGGGGCCACCGTGCGGCCGGGGCAACGACCGGTCCTGACGAAACCGGAACTGGGTGGCCCGACGCTGTTGAGGAGCCGCTCCGGCGGGGTCGCTGCCGCCCGCTGGTCGGTGCGCGGCCGGTCACCGCGCACCGACCGTGATGATCGCGGTGACCATGGCGGCCAAGGCCCCCGCCACCGGCCAGGCAACCGTCAGTGGAGCCACCGTGGGCATCCCGCCACAGATCGGCGAGGAAGGCCACCTGTGGCTGGGTTCCGATCCGATGCGGGAGTACAATATTCATCGGTCGATGAATTGCTGCTCTTCTGAAAGGCGGGGCTGTGATGGAGCGGACCACGTGCTGTGTGGTGGGTGGTGGCCCCGCGGGCATGGTGCTCGCCCTGCTGCTGGCCCGGGCCGGCATCGCTGTGACGGTGCTGGAGAAGCACGGTGACTTCCTGCGCGACTTTCGCGGCGATACCGTGCACCCTTCAACGTTGGCGTTGCTGGACGACTTGGGTTTGGCTGAGCGCTTCGCCCGGCTGCCTCAGCGCCGGGTGCGCACCGTGCAGTTGCCTGTTGGGACCGGCCGATCGATGGTCACAGTCGCGGACCTCGCGGTGCTGCGCGGACCGTACAACTACGTGGCGATGGTGCCCCAGTGGGACCTGCTTGACCTCCTCGCCAACGAGGCCCGGCGCGAGCCGTCCTTCCAGGTGCGGATGAGCACCGAGGCGACCTCCTTCCTGATCGAACGCGGACGGGTGACTGGGGTGCGCTACCGCACCTCCGACGGCCGCGCCGGCGAGTTGCGCGCCGTCCTCACGGTCGCCTGCGACGGCCGCGGGTCACTGGCCCGCTCCCGGCCGGAACTGGGACTGCGCCGCTTCGACTGCCCGATGGACGCCTGGTGGTTCCGGCTACCGCGGCACGAGGGCGACCCGCGCGGACTCGTCGGCGGCGCCGGCGACCGCTTCCTGACCGCGATGATCGACCGCGGGGACTACTGGCAGTGCGCCGTGCTCATCTCCAAGGGCACCGACACGGAGCGCCGCGCCGCTGGCCTCGACCGCTTCTTGGCCGACTACGCCGCCGCCGTACCCTGGATCGCGGACCGTACCCACGCACTGCGCTCTTGGGACGAGGTCAAGCTCCTCGACGTGCACCTGGACCGTCTGCGCCGCTGGCATCGCCCCGGGCTGCTGTGCATAGGCGACGCCGCGCACGCGATGTCCCCGGTCTTCGGCATAGGCATCAACCTCGCTGTCGAGGACGCTGTGGCCGCCGCCCGGCACCTGGTCGAGCCGCTGCGCCGCGGGACCGTGGGCCTGCGCGACGTGCGCGCTGTGCAGCGCCGCCGCCGTCCCACCACGGTCGCGACGCAGGCGCTCCAGCGGATGGCCCATGCCTGCTTCATCGCTCCCCTCCTGCAGGGGCAGCCACCCCTCGGCAGCGTAGAGAGGGCCCAGCGCATAGCTGACCTGCTCACCGGGTCACGGTTGATACGCCGTCTCCCCGCATACTTCATCGGGTATGGCGCGCTGCGAGAGCGCCCACCGGACGCGGCCGTCCGATAGCTCCGGCCGCGATCACGACGCGCATGCAGGCGCTCGCCCACTGACCGACCTCGAGTTCGGCCTCCCAGTAGCCCGGTCCCGTCACCTCGATGCGATGGAACGAGTTGGTCGAGGCTGCGGATGAGAAGCAGCTGTCGAAGACGATCGCCCGCTACGGCCGCGTCGAAATTTGTGCATTGATGAGTTGGGTTACATGGAACTCGACCGCGGTGGCGGCGAGCTGCTCTTCCAGGTCCTGACCGAACGCGAGGCTGCTGGATGAAGTGGCCGCAGCCGTCGAGGACGTGCGAGACCTGTCGCGCGCGGACTCGCTGGCGCGGGAGATTTTCTCGGGCATCGCCAACAAATGGGCGCTCCTGATCATCAACGTCCTCGGTGAACGCACCCTGCGCTTCAGCGAGTTGCGGACGGGAATCGAGGTCATCAGCCACAAGATGCTCACCCAGAACCTGCGCATGCTGGAGCGAGACGGCCTGGTCGAGCGGACCGTGCACCCAACCGTGCCGCCAAGGGTCGAGTACACCCTCACCCAGCCGGGCCAGGCTCTACGCGGGATGGTCAATGGAATGTGCGGCTGGACCCGCCAGTATTTCGGTCATATCGAGGCCTCCCGCCGCCGCTTCGACGCCTGACTGCGCTGCGCTGCACACCGATGGCCACACCACCATCGCCGCCGCCCTCCGCCACTACCAGCGACCCCGGACAGCACTCGGACTCATCAGGCGAACAGGATCAAACGGCTTCACGCAATGACCCTGAGTCTCCCAGGGCTCCTGACCATGCCCTTGCGCTTTGTTGAGGCTCTTTGAAAAGGCTCCGTCCGCAGTTCCGTGATCCGGGAGACGACGCGCGGTCTTGCGGAAGCTGGCCGGCGGTCGGCTGCGGCAGCGCGTCGGCGCCGACGGCCTCTCCGCGCTGCAAGCGGGCCACGACATCCGGCAGGGTCTCCTCGGCGACCGTCACCGTGCGGTCGTGGAGATCCTTCAAACGGCGCAGAACCGAACGCGTGGTGAAGACCACGACGGCGATGACCAGCACGAGGGCGGCACCGCTTGCCGCCACCAGCAGGGCGACCCGACTCTCCAGCTGCCCTGCCTGGTCATCGACGTGGGCGCAGCTCCCGCAACCCGCTCTCGTTGAAGGTGTTCAACTGGGCGGAAAGAGTGTCATCGGCCGCCCGCCACTCGCGGACGCCGGGCGGCAGCGCGACGCCGGAAGGAATGTCCCGATGCTCGGAGATGACCGCTGATGTTGCTCCGGTTTGGTGGACACGGACCCCGATGACCTTCGCGGCCAGCACGGTCCCCAGCCCCGGCAGGGTGGTCAGCGTGGTGCGGGTGGCGGCGACGGCCTCGCGCATTTCTGCTTCGTTGTCCTTGACCTGCCGGTCCAGGCGGCGCAGGTCGGCCAGCAGGTCACGGGCTATGTCCCGGCGGCAGTTGTCGGTGGCCGTGACTGGCCGGATCCCCTTCATCAGGGCGGCGGCTTTGTCGGCCGACAGGCCGGTGGGGGCACCGCCAGGCAGGAGATCGCGCAGGACGGCGTGCAGTCGGTTGAGGACGCGGGTGCGTTCGTGGACCAGGTCGTTCCGCCGCTCGGTCAGCAGCCGCAGGATCGTCGTCTGGTTTTCCTGGGCCACGGGGCGCAGGTCGTGGCGGAAGAGAGCGACCTGCGCGACGTGGAGGGCGTCCTTGGCGTCGGTTTTGCGGTCGCCGCCGGTGGCCAGCAACCGTGCCCGGGCCGAGAGGGTGGAGGGCACATCGACCACGTTCTCGCCCGCGGCCGCCAGCTGCTGGGCGAGCGAGCGGCCCAGTCCACCGGCGCCCTCGACCGCGAAACGACGGTCGGGCCACTGCTCGCACCACCGCATCAGCTGGCGGAAGGTCCCGGCGTTGACGACGAACCGGCGCTGGGCCACCTGGTGGCCGGCGGTGTCGACGGCGACGGCGGTGTGGGACGACTTGTGGGGATCGATGCCGATCAGGATCACAGGCTGGTGCCCTCGCACTTGATGAGACAGGAAGGAAAGTGCGGCGGGCACCCTGACTTGAAGTCACCGTGTCACCTTCATGCCTCTGTCGAGCCACACCGCGCGGGTGTCGGCCGGCGGCGGCACGCTATCAGTGAGCCAGCCCGAAGGCGGCAAGGAGCACTGCGGGCCCGTGCCGATCGACACCCTGGACGCTACGGCTGCAGACCGAGCATCTGGGCTCAATTCAACAAGTCAGGAGCCTGTTGCCCCAGGCACTCGTCACAGTCCTGTCCTCCCGCCCGGCCGACGGTCTCGCGCTGACCGCCGCTTCCGGGAGGGGAACCGACAGCCATGACCAGCATCCTGCAGGCCGAGCCGATCGGGAAAGTCGTTGTCGGAGTCGACACCCACAAGTACGTCCACACCGCCGTCGCCGTGGACGTCGTCGGAGGTGCCCAGGGCACCATCAGCGTCTCCGCCGACCGCGGCGGCTACGAACAACTCGAAGCATGGGCCCGCCAGTTCGGCCAAGTCCTCGCCTTCGGTGTCGAGGGCACCGGCTCCTACGGTGCAGGGCTGGCGTCCCACCTGCGCAGACACGGCCACAAGCTGGTCGAAGTCAACCGGCCCGACCGTCGGGTGCGCCGCCAGCGCGGCAAGTCCGACCCGATCGACGCGGAGAACGCCGCCCGCGCAGTGTTGGCCGGGACCGCCACCGCGACCCCGAAGAGCGCCGAGGGCACGGTGGAGATGATCCGCCACCTCAAGATCGCCCGCGACGGCGCGGTCAAGGCCCGCACCCAGGCCATGGTCACCCTCAAGGCCCTGATCGTCACCGTCCCCGACGCGCTGCGTGAGCAACTCCAGGGCCTGTCGAAAATGGCGCTCATCGAGCGATGCGCCGGCCTGCGGCCGGGCCAGGTAACCAGCCCGGCGGCGTCCGCGAAGCACTCCCTGCGCGCCATGGCCCGCCGCTGGAAGGACCTCAACGACGAGGTCAAGGAGCACGACGCCCTGCTCAACCAGCTCACCAAAGCCCACGCCCCCGACCTGGTCGACGCCTTCGGAATCGGCGCGTACACCGCGGCAGAGGTGCTGGTCACCGTCGGCGACAATCCCGAGCGGATACGATCCCAGGCCGCGTTCGCCAAGCTCGCCGGCGTCTGCCCGGTC